>NZ_CP011040.1:1500000-1598238 GCF_000238255.3 Pseudoalteromonas spongiae UST010723-006 | reverse complement strand
ACTAAGGTATTTAAGATTAGAGCTGTGAATAGTTGATCTAACTGTTTGTAAAACATCATTTTATTATTTTTTTTCGGATCGACTTTATACTTGGTAAAGATCCGTTTTATATCTACAGCGAGATCACTCTTTTACTGACTAATTTTTATATTCACCGTTAATGTACAGTTTATGCACAGTACAATTCACAAAAAAGGCCGTTTAGATCAGCTTTTTACTAAGGTAACGCTTTGTAATTGTGCAATTTTTTAAGGAATTACTTAGATCGTGTTAATTAAGATCGGATCCTAACTTGGTTGAGATCAGATCCCTACTAATTCGATCTTGAGTTATCCACATTTTAAATTTTGAGTGCCCATTTTTACTGGCTCAGAACCGATTTTTACCAACTCGGGGCCTCTTTCTCTAAAAAAAACGCTATTTATACTAATAAATCGTGCTTTGAGTTGGTAAAATATCGTTCTGAAAACGATTTGTTAGTAAAAAAGTGATCCCAGTACGTCAAAATTTGATTTGTCTGTGTGTTTTTTACACGAAACAGCCATGTTTATTTCGTTTTATCTATTTTTAGTTGGTAAAAATTTGATCTGAGCAAAAAAAACGAGGCCAGATCACAATTTTACTAACTAATTTAATTAACTTTAGTAATGATCTGTGATGATATTAACAGATAATAAAAATTTAGATGGGAACTTGAATGTCTAATAAAGTAAATATCTCGGTTGAGAATTTGCCGGATACCTTACGTGGGCAGATCCATGGCGTTGAAAGCGCTATTGATAATGAAAATTTGGCATTGTTTACCGATAATAAAGATGTTCGTGTTCCTATTGAAAACGCTCGCCACGATCTTCGCGCGTACTCAAACACTTTTAATCATTATGATCTTTGGGGCCGTTTTGTGCGATCAGGTCATAAAAAACTGCCGGTTGAAGAAGCGCCGGGCAGAACGATTGTTACTCGACGTATCTCTGAACGCATTGATGGTATTCAATACGAAGGCGAATTAAAAATTACGCCTGCGGTTGTTAGTACCAAGCAGCAGGGCGAAGAAAAAGAATTTTTAGTCTGGCCATCTGATCGCGAAGAAAAAGTAGAGCGTGCCCTTATCCGCCTTGCTTCAAAAGGCAAAATTGTAAAAATTAACTTTAAATCGGGTATTCAATACGCGGTTGTATTCTCTATGAATGAGCTGGCACAAGAACTTAAAAGTGTTGGTCAGTCAATGCCTTACCCTCAAATTAAAGAGGCGTTAGAGGCGCTGCAAGGCTCTAAGCTGAGCTTTAAATATTCAGCGAAAGATACCAAAAATACTGATGTTGATGACTCGTTTTATGAGTCGAATATGAACTTTTTATCGTCGTTACATTTTAGCGGTAAAAAAGGTCAAGGCGGTAACATTAAGTGTGTTGCTTGTCTTAATGCCTTCGTTCACAACATGATCGATAACCTTGAATACAAAGGCTATTACTTTAACCGAGCACAAGAGCTTAAACGTGGTTTATCACGTTGGATGATGCTACGTCTTTACCATTTGTGGCGTTATGCTGCTCCAGGAAAAACACATCACTTCCGTTTATTGTCGATTATGGAAAAGTACGGATCAATTACAGGTGATGAAGAAATTACTGAGAACAAACTTAAAGCTTTGCGTCGTGATATGACGACAACGATGAAAGATTTGATCAGTAAAGGGGTAATTTCAGACTACACCATTGATAATGTTAAAGATGATAAGTCTGGCAAAATTGTTGATTACGTTTATGAAATGTTCCCAACAGATGATTTCTGTGAAGAAATGCTGAGCCTAAACAAGCAGAAGAAACGCTTGGAAATTCAAAGTGGTAAACGCATCGCCGATGACGCTATTGTTATTGACAACGAAGAAGATATTGTACAAATCGTTGAAGATTAAACGCTTTTACGGTGTTTCTAAGAAAAGTCGCTCAATTAGGTAGCGACTTTTTTTTGCGCGTGTATCTGGCTTTTTAGCATAATCGCTAAGCTTGCCAATTTTTGTAACCTTTTCAGCGTTAAATAAAATAAACGGTAGCGCTGCACTAACATGATAGCGATCGCTGGCGCTAAACCGCACGTTTACTTGGGGTGACACCCGAATAGGGCGACGAATACGTAGCTTTTTATTTTCACTTAAACCTACTATCCGTTGTTTTTCTTGTTCAACCATTGCTTGCCATGTTGCTTTATCTTGCGTGATCATTGGTTTATGGCTTTGGTTTTGCTGTAAAAAGGTAAGTGCCTGTTTTGCGCTTAAGTGTTGAATTGAATGTTTATGCATCCAAGTAAATCGTACTGAATACGCGCTGCGGCTTTCACAAAAGATCTGGCGATAAAACGCTAGGGTGATCAAGCTAGGAATTGCACTGTGAACCAGTTCAAAACGGGCGTCTTTGCTTTTTTCTGATAATACAATTTGCTTAAAATTTTGTTTTTCTTGATTAATTGCGCTAATAAGCGCTCGTATTTCGGGATCATCCCCTTTAATACCAATCACCCCAGGATGACGAGTCAATAATTTTCCGCTTAACTCGGGCTGTTTAAATACATCTTTAAATGCCGAGCAACTTTTATTGAGCGCATCTAATCCCTCAAAAGGAGTGACGGGAATTTCAGAGGGAGGACGGTGGTTTTCCGCTTCTTTGACTTTTGGCAGTTGATAATAATGACAAAATGCGAGATCTGAATTAACTAACGCGTGTTGTAATTGTTCAATCAGTTGAGTGCACTTATCAAAGTGGCTGCGCAGTAAAAAACGTTTATTCATTCTTTGATCTCTAGCGATACTAAGTGTTTGATGGTATTTACTGTTGCTGACAAGCACAAGCTTTATGCGCCATTTTCTGATATAAACGCAGTATTACCAATCAGTTAAATTGTTTCATGCGCAAACACGCTATTTTTACGTACGGTGTTGGGTTTATTGCTATTTTATTGAGCCTTTTTATTGGGCTCAATGGTGGTAAAACCATTCTGCCTTGGCAGCTAAGCGAAATCGATAAAGTGATTTTATTTGATTTACGTTTAGCAAAAATTATTACTGCTATAACAGTAGGGATCTGTTTGGCGATTGCCGGGCATTTGTTTCAGTTACTGTTAGCTAATCCGCTTGCTGAACCCAGCTTACTTGGCATTTCAGGTATCGCATCGCTTGCTGTTATCTTAGGTGCGGCGGGGTTGATATCAAGTGCCTTTGATTTTAGTGTGTTCTACATGTTTTTATTTGCCTTATGCGGTGCAGCATTGGCAATAAGTGTGATCTTTTTGATCGCGAAAAAGCTCGGAAATTATGCCAGTCTCGCAATTATCTTGGCAGGCATTTGTATCACCACAATTACATCAGCGATTTCTAGTTGGTTTATTTTTTATTCAGATAACGATCAGTTACGCATTTTTAGTGTATGGATGCTCGGTAGCTTTGAACATGTCACTATGACCAGCGCACTGGTAACACTTGCAGCAACCGGTGTAATTGTTTCTTTATTAAAGCGTCGCAGTCGCGCACTTAATTTTGTTTATCTCGGTGATAGAAACGCACAATTGCATGGTATCGACGTAAAACGCTTGCGCTTAGAGTGCTTGTCGGTTGCTGCTTTATTAACGGCGATAGCGGTATCGCTAGGTGGTATTGTGGCATTTTTAGGCTTGTTGGTTCCTCATGCGTGCCGCATGATTTTCGGAAATGACAACAAGCATTTAATCACTAAACTATGCTTCGTTGGCGCTACGACTATGGTGTTTATCGAGTTTTTATCTCGTTCATTAATGAGTACTAACTTACCCTTAGCGCTAGTAAGTGCAACACTTGGTGGTCCGTTATTTATTTGGGTGTTGTTTAAGCACTTTGCGCACAGGAACCATATGTAATGACAGCGCCTATCAGTTTAAGTATTAACGATTTATTGTTAAATCCGTTTAATGGTTTTACGGTTCAGGTGTCTGAGTTGTCGTTAAGCCCTGGTTTTTATCATTTATTAGGTGCAAATGGGGCGGGAAAATCAACCTTACTTGATTGTATTGCAGGCCTCTACAGCGAGGTTTATGGTGCGATTACTATTTCCGGAAGTTGCTACTCATCGTTGTCGCTTCATCAATTAGCGCAAAAGCGGGCGTACTTAACTCAGCAAAACCAAGCTCATTTTTCAATTACTGGTTATGAAATGCTGGCAATTTGTTTTGATAGCGAGATAGAGAGTTTAAAAGTGCTACTTGAAAACAATGCGGTAGTGGGTGGCTTAGAAGTGGCCGATTTACTTGAAAAACCGTTGCAGTTTTTATCCGGCGGCGAACGTCAGCGCTGTTATCTAACGGCTACCTTGCTTGGTTGCGATGAAAAACTAAAGCCTCAGGCCAACTTATTATTGTTGGATGAGCCTTTCACCGGGTTAGATATTAAACATACGTTATGGTTAATCGATTACTTAGAACATATTAGCAGTCGAATTTGTGTTTTATCTTCTCATCATGAGGTGAATTTCGCCTTAAAATCGCAAAACCCCTGTTTATTAATGAAAAAAGGTTCGCTAATAGGCGAATTTAAAGCAGGTCGAGATATTAAAATTTCGAATCTTGTTGATTGTTTTGGCCTTAATTCATCGCAAATAAGTTATGAAAATAATGCTTATTACCAAATATCATGGAACTAAACAAATTATCACTTGAAATTTAATTTTAGCCCTGTAAATTCGGAACTGAGGTTATATTGGAATGAGGAAAAATGTAGTGAAACCTTGGAGTCCGAATAGCTGGAGAGATCTCCCTATTCAACAACAGCCAAATTACAGAGACGCTGAACAATTATCAAACGTAGAAGCACAGTTAAACTCAGCACCACCGCTGGTGTTTGCAGAAGAAACACGTAGTTTATTTAAGTATCTTGAGAATGTGTGCGAAGGTAAAGCCTTCTTACTACAAGGTGGTGACTGCGCAGAAAGCTTTTCAGAGTTTAACGCGGCGAGCATTCGCGATACGTTTAAAACGCTCATGCAAATGGCGGTTGTTTTAACTTACGGTGGTAAGTGTCCTGTCGTTAAAATTGCGCGCATGGCTGGTCAATATGCTAAACCGCGCTCAGCTGATCTTGAAACGATTGATGGCGTTAGCCTACCGTCTTATCGCGGTGATATCGTTAATAGTTTCGAATTTACAGAAGATGCACGTATTCCTGATCCGCAGCGTTTAATGCAGGCGTATCATCACAGTGCGGCAACATTAAACTTATTACGCGCATTTGCTCAAGGTGGTTTAGCAGATTTACATCAAGTAAACCGTTGGAATATGAGCTTTGTTGCGGCAAACCCACTTAAAAACAAATACCAAGAGCTTGCGGATCGCATTCAAGATGCACTGCAGTTTATGGAAGTGTGCGGTATTACATCAGGTAACTCTGCAAATATTCGCGAAACTGAATTGTTTACATCGCACGAAGCGCTACTGCTTGGATATGAAGAAGCATTAACACGTCGCGATCACTTATCGGGTGATTGGTACGATTGTTCTGCGCACTTTGTATGGATTGGTGAGCGTACACGTCAGTTAGATCACGCTCATATTGAGTTCTTCCGTGGCATTAAAAACCCAATCGGTGTGAAAGTGGGCCCTGGCATGGATCCTGACGAACTGATCCGTTTAATTGATGCAGTAAACCCAGATAACATCCCTGGTCGCCTAACGCTTATTACACGCATGGGTGCGGACGTATTACCTGAAAAACTACCTGCGTTGGTACGTAAAGTACAGCAAGAAGGGCGTAAGGTGATTTGGAGTTCAGATCCAATGCACGGTAATACTGAAAAAGCCAGCAATGGTTATAAAACGCGTAGCTTTGATAATATTATGCGTGAAATCAGCCAGTTCTTTGCGGTTCATAAAGCTGAAGGTTCATACCCAGGTGGTATTCACCTAGAAATGACAGGCCAGCACGTAACGGAATGTACCGGTGGTGCATATGGTTTATGTGAGGAAGACTTGGCACAGCGTTATCGCACTCAGTGTGATCCGCGTCTAAACGCCGATCAGGTACTTGAGCTTGGCTTCTTAGTGGCTGATTTATTGAAAGACGCTCGCAAATAAGCGGTGTTTTTTATCACCATAGAAATACATTAAAGGCCTAAATATGGGCCTTTTTTTATGGCTAAATGGATCGGTTTTATACTCATTATCGTTTAATTTTATTTAAACAGTTAAGCTTATTTGCGCTAAGCTTAACGATAGGTTGTTAATATTTATCGCTTTTGTTGTTTTGAGTTATCGATGGTAGGGAGATTGGAGGCATTTTGATACGGATTTTACTGCTTACATTGAGTTTGCTTGCGTTTTCAGCGTTTGCGGAGCAAAACAGCTTGCGTTACAACATGTCTGGTTCTAACAACTGGGTGCCTTACTACATGCCCGATAAAGCAACGCCAGGCATTCTTGGTGAGCTTATTCCGCTTATTCTAGTAGAGGCAAAAATCGAAGGCGTACAGCTTAATTTACCGCCCAAGCGTACCAACCAAGCACTATTAGAAGGCAAACTCGACTTTGATACTGTGTGTGCAGAATGGTTTCCAAACCAAAAGGTCGGCCCTGAATTTGTGTTATCAAAACCCCTGTTTACCGTAAAAGAATATTTTGTTGGGTTAAAAGATGCGGAAAAAACTGCGCACTTAAATCACGACAATATCGGCACCGTTCTTGGTTACTATTACTACGATGATAGCTTGTTTAATCGCATTGATTTTAAATCAGAAAGAGAATTGGTGTTAGCACTTAAAAAAGCGCGTGTTTCGCGCATTCTTATTGGCGATTTAACGGCGAGTTATTGGGGTAAACGTTACGATGTAAATCTCGATTTCCAAAAGCTACATACTGAAGGGCTACTGAGATTACGCCTCAATAAACAAAAGCAGCATTTGTTACCAAAACTTAATGCTGCTATTGATGCGGTTACAGAGCGTGGTGTGATAGCGCGTATTGTATCAAAATACACCCGCCTTTATTCGACTAACCTTAACTAGTGACTAGGATACCCAAATAACGCGCTGAGTTTTGCTCGCAGGGTGTTAGCTTGCTTTAACTGCTTTCTTAAAACACCTAATTGCTTAAAGTTCGCGCTCAGTGGGTTGTCTTTTGGTAATTCACCAACAATGCCATATTTAATGGTAATTGCCTTATCTTCTGGTGCAAATGTGCCAAATAGTTTATCCCAAATAATTAATACACCAGCGTAATTTTTGTCGATGTACGGCCTGTTAGTGGCGTGGTGAATACGATGATGGGTCGGTGTGTTAAATACCTTTTCAAACCAGCCTAAATTACCTATCACTTGAGTATGAACAAAAAACTGATATGCCAGATTAATAGCCACGATCGCGAACACTAAACTCGGTGAAAAGCCAATTAAAATCATCGGCAACCAGAATAGCCACATGCCAACAATCGGATATAAGATGCTTTGTCTAAATGCCGTAGTAAAATTCATATGCGTTGAACTGTGATGTACAACATGAGCCAGCCAAAACCAATGAATATTGTGGGATGCACGATGAAACCAGTAATACAAAAAGTCCTGTAAAATAAAACCAAATAACAAGGATGTGAAGGTGAGTTTAATGTCGAATAAAGCATACTGATGTAGCCATAAAAATATTGGCATTAACAACAGTAATATCACGGCATCTGATGCTTGGTGTAACAGCGCCAGCAAGGTGTTATTAATGCTGTCTTTTATATTGTAGTGTTGCCGCGCTTTTTTAAACTCTAACGCGACACAAATAATAAAAACGGGGCTCAACCCCAGTAAAATAAGTTCAACTGGGATCATAAAATGCTCCTAATTTATCAAGGCAATTGCGAATGTCGTTGGCCAAAATGCGGCGCAATAAAACACCAGGTAAATACCAAGGTGAATTACATTGTATGGTGTAAGTTACGATTGTGTGCTTGCCATGTGGTTGCAAGGTAAAAACGCCCAAATGATCTTTCACAGGAAAGTCGTTTAATACGCGATAACGGATCTCACGTTCACTGGCATGGATAATTTCTTCTAAAAACGTAATACCCAACAGGCTTATTTGCCTTACGCAGCCTTTTCCACCTATTGGCTCGTTATTATCTTGTGGCTTTACAACCTTGAACGACGCATTGAAAAACTGATTAAGGTTTTCGTGATCAATCAACTTAGTAAAAATTTGATCTGGCGAGGCCTGTATTGTTTTTTGATATTGAACAGAAATCATAAAAAATGACACTAATGAACACCTGACAGCAGCATAATTTGACTTTAGCTGTTTATCTTGCGCTAATACGTCATAGTTTTTGTTATTTTACGACAATATTATGGCATCGGTTTCAATTGCGTATTTGCAAAGCATTTTACACTACTTACATGATTTAGGCATAGAACCACCAGCGCATAACGCAAACATTGCGCTGAGTAATAGCGATGGCGCGCACCAAGTTTCAATGGAGCACTATATTGATTTGCTCAATTGCGGCGCGCTTTTAAGTGAGCAAAGCTTGTTTGGTTTTGAACTAGGTAAACGCATTCAAGCCAAAGATTATGGTGTGCTCGGTTATTTGGTTGAAAGCTGTGAAAATTTAGAACAAGCGATTGAGGCACTTATTCGTTTTGATTCGCTAGTTGCGGATATTGGCGAAACTAAGGTGAGTCATAGTGATCACCAGGTCCAGCTAGACTGGCATGTAAAAAGTGACGATTGTAAGCAAATGGTGCTAAGAAACACCACTGCTTGGGTTGCCACGGTACGCAAGATTCTTGGTGAACACTACCAACCTGACGAAGTTACGTTTACTTTTAAATTAAGCCATAATGAGCGGCTTACGCTAAGTAGTTGGTTTAATTGTAATGTGACAATAAACGCAATTAAAAACAGCATCGTTTTTTCTAAAGCGTTACTGTCAATCCCCTTTACAAGTGAAAACAAGGCAATGTTTCAGGCCTTAATACAAGTATCTGAAAAAGAGCTACAAGCACGCCAACCCAATGAAAATATAAAAGAGCAGGTGATATTGCTGCTAAAAGCAAAAAGCAGCTTAAAACACTGTGATCAAAATCGGATCGCAGCTGCTTTGTTTATGAGTCCAAGAACCTTGCAGCGCAAACTGAAACAGCAAAATACTAATTTTATTGAATTATTAACAGATGAGCGAAAATCGCGAGTCGATTTTTTACTAACTCAGCACACAATTGCTGAAACCGCCTACGAGCTCGGTTTTCAAGAACAATCTTCGTTTACGCATGCGTTTAAAAAGTGGTTTTCGACAACACCGCTGCGCTATCAAAAGTTACTGTTTAAAAAATAATTTATGACTTTTTCGCTTTTGATAAATAAAAAAGTTGAAAAAACGCTTTACCTCAACCCGACTTGAGCTTTTAAAGTACCTTCACAATTTTGGCAAAAGGACTTTAAACTGATGAAAAAGTTAGTGTTATTTTCAAGTGCAAATAAACAAGGCAATACAGCAAAACTAATTGAGCAAGTCGCGAAACACCACCAATTGGATGTGATCGATATCGACTCGTTACAGATTTCGCCATACAACTATCAAAATGAATACCCAGAAGACGATTTTTATGCCTTGGTTGAGCGAATTTTAGCGGCCGATAAATTAATTTTTGCATCGCCTGTGTATTGGCATGCACCTACCGCCCCAATTAAACAATTGATCGATCGGATCACTGAGCTAACAGACGTACCAACACTTAAACCAAAAGCCCGTGCGTTTGCTAATAAAAAGGCCTTTGTTTTGGCCACATCGGCAAGTGATGAGCTATGCCCTATTTTTGATGGCTTTTTCGCAAAAGTGTTTAATTATTTTGATATTCAGTACACAGCGAAACTACATGCTAGTTGTCGTGACGGTTTTTCGCTAGATAACACCGTGTTAGCGCAATTTAACGTGGCACTAAATAAGTAGGAGCACACTGATGGAACAATACGTACAAGATTATTTAAATCAGCTCAATGTGGCACCACAACTGCAAGGACTAGCGCTTATATCGGCGCTTTATAAAGCGCATATAGCGACATTCCCTTTTAATAGCGCCAATGTCATTTTAAAAGAAAACTTATCACTTGAACCTGAAGCATTGTTTGACCGTGTAGTTACAAATCGACGAGGCGGATACTGTTTTGAGCACAACAAGGTATTTTACCTTGCCTTAAAAGCGCTTGGTTTTACGGTTAGGCCACTTATAACACGGGTTTTACTTGATGGTAATGAGCAAAATGGCCGCTTGCATCGTGTTACTTTATTAGAGTATCAAGGGAAACAATACATTGTAGATGTGGGCTTTGGCGTGCTTAACCCGCGCTTTATTGTGCCATTAAAAACTACAACGATTGATGCGCCAAATGGTCGGTATAGCCTTGAACAAACTGGCGAGCAAGCGTATCGCTTGGCGTTAGCGCCTAATAATGACCAACCGATCACACTTTATCGTTTTGATTTAAGTGAATTCACCGAGATGGATTGCAATATTGGCCATTTTTATAGCTCGCAACACGAAAATGCGGCATTTGTGAATAATCTAGTGGTATCACGAATAATGGATAACGAGCGCATTTTAATTAGGAATAACCAAGTTACCTTTTTTGACGATGCACTTAACCAGCAAGAGGTATTTACCATTACCTCGCCAAAACAATTACATTCGCTACTGACAGAGCAATGTTTAGTAGAGCTAACATTTGCACAAACGCAGACCTTGTTTGAGTTTATTAATCGAGAAAGGTGATACGACATCTAGCAAACAAAGCGGCCTTTTAGCCGCTTTTGCTGTTTTAGGTTAACTGGCTGGCGCTTTGTCGTTAAACTAAATAATCTGAGCTAAAACCGCAAAAGTGAAAAGTGATGAAACAGAATATTGTAAATATTGCGCTGGTAGTAAAAGACTATGATGAGGCAATCGATTTTTATGTAAATAAGCTTAAGTTTGAATTGATAGAAGACACTTATCAGGCAGAACAAGATAAACGCTGGGTTGTTGTTGCACCACCAAACTCTACCGGTACGGCACTGTTATTAGCAAAGGCATCAAAACCTGAGCAGCACGCGTTTATTGGTAATCAAGCGGGTGGGCGCGTATTTCTATTTTTGAATACCGATGATTTTTGGCGCGATTATGAGCACATGAAATCGGTAGGCGTGTCGTTTATTCGTGAGCCACAACAGCAGCCCTATGGCACCGTCGCCGTATTTGAGGACTTGTACGGAAATCGTTGGGATTTACTACAATTAAACGCTGATCACCCAATGGCAAATAGAGAACGCTGATTGTAAGTCTAAAGAGAGCGGCTAGGAGAAACGCGTATGCAGCATCAAGGTTCATGTTTATGTGGCGCAGTTAAGTATGCGGTAACCGGTAGTTTTAATGCATTTTATTTGTGTCATTGTGCGCGCTGTAAAAAGGGAACCGGTACCGCTCATGGTGCCAATTTATTTGCATTTAATGCGCAGATAGACTGGCTGCAAGGGCTGGAAAAGGTAAAACGTTATCAACATTTAAACACTCGGCATGTGAAAAGTTTTTGCACCGATTGCGGTTCGCCATTGCCAACACACGATCACGATTTTAATTGTGTTGTGGTCCCTGCTGGCAGTTTAGATACAGATGTGCCCATGTCTCCAAGTGCGCAAATTTTTGTTAAAAGCCGCGCGCCTTGGTTTAATGATATTGCGCACACACCTTGTTTTAACGGCTTGCCGAAATAATATGACATAATTTGAACTTGCCGTAGTAAGCGACTTTTAGCGACAGATTTAGTTAATGTGTTTGCAAAGGTTTTGCGATTGCCGTTTTAATTAATTGCATCAGTTGCTTTGCTTAATAACTAGTCTAAAGGTTAAGTATCTGATCTAAATAGTATATATTTTCGTAGTAATAAGCTTAATTAAAACGGAATTTCTAAGGATTTATGACGCATTTTTCAAAATGGGTAGAGCGTTTCCATAATCGCATCGGCAGTAATTCGTCCAAGTGTAACGAACTTGACGATAACGCCTGTCAGGCGCAAAACGGTAATTACCTGTTGTTTGTTGTGTCGCTGGTATTAAGCAAAATCGCCGATTCACTCGCCAGCGCTAAAGTGGTGTTGCCTTGGTTAATGGCAACCACAGGTGCGCCAATCTTTCTAACCTCACTGCTTGTGCCAATACGTGAATCGGGCGCGATGTTGCCACAAATTGTATTGGGTGCGCATATTCGCCGCCAAGCAACGCGTAAGCAATATCTTGTTTATGGCGCGGTATTACAGGCTATTGCGGTACTTGCTTTGCTGTTTGCGGCAATAAGATTGAGTGGCACTGTGGCTGGTATCGCTATTGTTGTTTTAACCATTCTATTTAGTTTGGCACGCGCTATTTCCTCTATCGCAAATAAAGATGTGATGGGTAAAACCATTGATAAAAGTAAACGTGGCAAACTAAGTGGTACCGCCGCAAGCATTGCCGGTGCAATTACAATTGTGTTTGGTGGTGCGTTATATCTGCGCTCAAGCGAACAAGATGGAACGATTATTTTACTTTCGCTGGCTGCTGTATGCTTTTTATTAAGTGCATTTAGTTGTGCGCTTATTAAAGAATATGATGGTGATAAGAACGACGACAAAAGTGCGCTCGATGTTGCAAAAAATAACTTAAAACTACTTAAGCAAGATATTGGTTTTGCTCGTTTTGTGTGGGTACGAAGCCTGATGATAAGCTCTGGTTTAGCGGCCCCTTACTTGGTTTTAATGGCAGAGCAGCAAGCCAGTTCTTCTTATGTTTCGCTAGCCAGTTTAATTGTACTTGGTGGTATCGCAAGCCTTATAAGTGGTCGAATCTGGGGTAAATTGGCAGACAAAAGCAGTAAAGGGCTGATGGCATTTACGGCAAGTTTAAATACGATTATTTGTTTACTTAGTGCAACGCTTATTTGGTTTGAAGTTGACAGTATTTACCCTTACCTTGCATTGTTTTTTGTACTACTTGTAGTGCACGAAGGTGTGCGCCAAGCACGAAAAACATATTTAGTCGATATGGCCGGTGGTAATAAACGAACTGACTATGTATCGGTCAGTAATAGTTTAATTGGCGTGGTGCTGTTACTAATTGGCCTATTAAGCGGGGCATTAGCGCAGTTTTCAATTTTTGCGGTGATGTTAGCGTTTGCGCTTTTTAGTGGCATTGCATTTGCGCTGAGCTTTAACTTGAAAAATGTATCTAAAAAAGACTAATTATGTGTGATTTAAAGGTACGTTATTCCTTGGATTTAAGTTTGTATTGGCGTAATAGTGAAGCTAGTTTTACTTTTCACAAAGATGCAACAGGCCTATTTATCTGCGCTCTAAGTTGATAAATAGACCTAGCTGTTTTATTCCGGTTTTTGCCCTCGGCTTGGTGTAAACGCAATTGAATACGCGTGGTTACTTACTTGGTAATTATCAATTTCAATTTTTGCTTCTTGGTCGAATGCAACAATGAGCTTTGGTTGCGCTACAACTTCTTCGCCCGCGTCGCTTACTTCTAAGATGGCCATTTCTACTTCTGCAACGTCATTATTCTCAGATATCACAAAGTTAAAATGAAATTTGTCGCTAATATTAAACGCTGCTTTTTCGTTAAAATGTACCCACATTGTCATTTGTGACGTGTGTGTGTTTATCGCTTGATCACTCGTGCGTTCGGTCACGTTAAGTTCAAAATTTACAAAAGCACCTTGCTCACTTTTAGTGTTAGCGCTGTTTGGTGCAGCTAGCGCAAGTGTGTGCCATGTAATTAACAATAGTGCCGCTGTAACCGACATGGTATAGGTAAGTTTGTTTTTTAAAGTCATTTCTCTTTGTTCCTTGAGACGTTTTAGTCGTTGAATGTTATTGTTTTTAGTTGAGGTTGCCGTGCAGTTTAAAGTGAGCTGCTGGCTTTGGTGTTGGTGTAAAATTAACTCGGCAAAATCAGCCTGATATGCTTTATGGCCATAATGTTGTGCGCATTGTTCATCACACAGGGCTTCAATATAAAAGCGTGTTTGTTTGCTCAGCTTTTTAACCAGAGGATTCCACCACAACAAACTCTCCACTAAGGTTAAGAACAGCAAACGTAAGTTATCGTTACGTACTTTGTGTGTTTTTTCGTGGTTAACAATAAGCGCGATTTGGTTGGCTTGCGTGATGGAGCTCGATAGCACTATTTTGCTGTTAAAAACTCCCATAAGCATACCACTAGGCACGTTTTCAGCGCGGTAAACGGGCACTGCATGTTGCTTAGATAAGGTGTCGCAATAGCTAAATGATGCGCTATTAACAATGCGTGCGTGTGTTTTTAACTGTCGTATCAAGCGTGTGCTAAATATCACGCCACCCAACAACACACTGCTAAGTAATAGCATTAAACTGAGTTGCTGATAATCAATAAAATGAGTATTAAGACGTGTTTGCTGCGCGGTTATTGTGCTGAATGTTTGCGACAGAATAATTGGATTAACCAATGCATCTGCTGGTAGTAATTTAGCGAGCATAGGGTAGGGAATACACCAAGTAACAAGCGCAAATACCGATAAGCGATAGTTTGCTTTATTTGACCCGTTACCAAATGTTAATAAGCTCAGCACAAGTACCGAAATGCCTATGTTGATCAACAAGTAAAACATCATTTTTGTAAGTCCTTTTTACGTTCTTTAAGCACCGACTCTAAGTATTCAAGATCGTCCATTGAAAGCGATTCCTGCTCTAAAATATGAGCCGCTAATGGTCGGCTTTTACCAAGGAACACTTTGTTTATAAAATCTTTAATTAGCGGCACGCTAACACTTTGTTTTTCTGTGGTAGGTGCGTAAAAAATAGTACGTCCTTGGGTTTTGCTGCGCTTTACACTGCCCTTTTTTTCTAGTCGGTCGATAATCGTTTTAACGGTGCTGTACTTTACGTCGCGTGTATTTGCGATTTGCTTATGAATTTCAGGTGCACTGGCCTCTTTGTGGTGCCAAAAAAGTTGCATCACTTCTAGTTCAAAATTAGAAAGTGCCATCAGAATTCTCTATATCTACAAATGTAGATATATCTTATCTCTACATGTGTAGATATAACAAGCGTTTTTTTAATTGAATGTATGGATTGGCTAATTTAATTAGTTAGTTGATTATTTAGTGCTCAATTTTTCGTTACAGCTTTTAGCTTTGCTATTTGCTGTAGTGCAGTATCTAAATCGCTCGCAAAAAAGTGCGTTATTTCAAGCCTTTCGAAGATTTGTGTTATTTGTTGCTTAGAGATGTTTTTGCTAAAGCTATCGGTAAGTATGGTGGTGTCTGACTGTACATTATTTTGTTTGCGCCACAAAAAATGTTGTTCAAGTAGTGTGATAACTTGTGGAATAAATACCGTTTCACAACGAAGAATTGCACTATGATGCCATGGGTTTCCGGCAAATCCATTTACTATAGCAGCTACGTCGTTATGGTAATGATCAACGGCTTCAATATTCCAAGGCCCTTTTGCATCGGCCACGATGATATTGTTGGGTAATAATGTAAGTGAGAAAGTTCCGTGTTCAATTGCCATTTTATTGGAGTTGGCTAAATTTCATTCTTTGAGTGTAATTCAAATTAACGTGAAATCTAGTTATTGACTGGGCACCAATCAAAGCGCAAATAAAAAGCGCCAATTTGGCGCTTAATAAGGTTGTCACTTTTCCAATCTCAATATGCGGGATGTGACGAAGCTATTCTATCTATCAAGTTTAAATCGTTAACCAACCTTTAAGCAAAAGGCCTGGCTAGTTAATTTTTGCAGCCAAAATATTAAGTTGCCATTGCTGTGCGTTTTGATTTTTCGCAACCGTGAGGGCCTTTTTGTAATAGTGCTGCGCATTTTTAGTATCGCCTAGTTGCTCGTAAACGCCAGCAATTGCTTTTAAATGACTTATTGATTCAACATGCTGACTTTCACTTTCTTTTAGAATAGTTAACGCAGCCTTTGGCGAATCAAAATGACCGGCGTAACTTGCTTGCTTTGCTACTAAAACTTGGCTTGATTGTGGCAAAATATCAATTGCTGATGCGATAAACTCGGGCACGTTATCAACTAATTGATTGCGGTAGTGATAGCGCATTAAACTTTGCGCGACACTATTGGGCATTGCTTGTTTTAGCTGCCATTTCTCTTGTAAAGCAGCATAATGCTCGATAATTGACTGCGGCGTTTTTGTTGCAAGTTCGCGCTCATTAATGTGCCACCCTTTGAAAATCGTTTTTAAACTATTTCGTAATGCAATTAAACCTACTGAGTTATGATTTTCATCTGGGTAATGGGTAAATTGCCACGTTAGATTAGCGCCAGGGTTTAAGTCCAAATAATTAATAAAATCATATTGCCCCATGCGGGTTTCATCGCCAAGGGCTAAGTGAAGCGAAATCGGCGTATCGATTTGTTGCTTTAATTGGTTGTTGGCTTTTTTAACTATGGCGTTATCGCCAACCCAAACAGACGGGCTAATCGCAATATAATGATTAAAACTATTGGGCTTTTCAATTAACGTATTGAGTACAAACAGCCCGCCAATCGACTGACCCACCAAAATATGATTATTTGCTGTGCGGTAGTGTTTACTAATATAAGGTTTTACTTCTTCGGCTAAATAGGTGGCAAATTTTGTCGCATTGTCGGGCGTTTTTTGCTCGTTAAAGCTAGGTGTCATATAGCTACGGTATGACTGAGTGCCTTTATCAGCAATTGCCACCAAAATCACATTTGGAATCAGTTCGCCTTTATTGGCGAGCATATCTAACATGCCAGATACCGCGTTAAAATTGTAGTCGCCATCAAGCAAGTAAATTACGGGGTAAGTCGCATTGGGGTTTGCCGCGTAGCTTTCAGGCAGTAATATTTGAATTGTTCTGTCTTCATTTAGCGTGCTAGACGCGGTAGTGATACGTTGAGCTTGTGCCTCAATGGTCGTTGCGAAAAATACGACACATATTAAAAATAGCTGAAAAAAGCGTTTCATCTGGGGTCCTGTTTTATGTTGTTTCTATCCGTATGCTTTGGGTCTGCTGAATTTGATAAATTAACAGACCCTAGGATCATTACCTAAATTACTTTAAAGTGAAAATAATTACGATAAAACACAGATTGAGGTCGTTGCGATGATTAAAGGGGCATGTAATTGCAATGCGGTGCAGTTTGAAATAACCCGTGATGTAAAAGACATTTACATGTGTCACTGTTCGATTTGCCGCAAGGCGACAGGCACAAATGGTATTGGTGTGCTGGTGGTTGCTAATGCCGACTTTAAATGGCAAAGCGGAGCAGACCATATCGCAACGTGGAAAAAACCAAACAGCGACTGGCAAACATGGTTTTGCGCTGTGTGCGGCTCTAAATTACCGGGCGATAACGACAGTGAACGAAAGTTTATTCCGGTAGGGCTAATCACTCATGGTGCTGAGCAGTTTAAAGTACGCCATCATATTTGGGTTGATTCAAAAGCGTCGTGGGATGAGATTGGCGATGATGGGTTGCAGCATCCAAACGCCTACGGCACAGCAAATTCAAATGATTAGCCTACAAAAAGCAACACAAAACGATGTTGACTATCTAGTATCGCTGCGAAAATTAACCATGCACAGCTATTTGCTTGAGGCGGGTATGCCGTGTTCGGAGCAAGATCATTTAGCGCGTGTTAATTATCAATTTGCTGCAACGCACTTAATAGTTTTCGATGGCAACATTGTTGGTATGGTCAAATTTGCTAATCAGCTTGAAACTGGGTGTTGTTACATTTATCAATTACAAATCCACCCTGATTTTCAAAATAAGCAACTTGGTAGCCAAGTTATGGCGTTAATGATTGAAAACGCCAAAGTGCAGCAGCTCGATGTAGCGCTGAGTGTAATCAAACAAAACCTGGCATATGGGTTGTATTTGAAGTTGGGTTTTCAAGTTGTAGGTGAAGACTACGCCGAATATTTGATGCGAAGGCCTCGAGATCATAGTTACCAGCACTTGCTTGAACGCGATGTGTTAGACGACCCGCTTCGGATGTCAGCACTTAATGCGGTACGCCAACTTAATATACCAAGTGCGTATATTGCGGCTGGTTTTTTACGTAACTTGGTGTGGGACAAACTTCATGGGAAAACTAAATTAAGTGGTTTAAATGACGTTGATGTTATTTACTTTGACCAAAACGAGACAGACCACAATATTGCAAAAAATCATCAAGCAAGCTTAGTTCAGTTAATGCCAAACGTAAATTGGCAAGTAAAAAATCAGGCGTTAATGCACATAAAAAATCACGATAACCCTTATCGTTGTTTGGTGGATGCGATGCGTTACTGGCCTGAAAAAGAAACCGCCGTTGCGGTGAAACTAAACCATATGAATCAGCTTACCTTTATCTCGGGTTTTGGTTTTGAGTCGTTATTTAATTTAAGCCTGCGGTATAATCCCAAACGTGATAAAGCTATTTTTTTAACACGACTTAATAACAAAAAGTGGCAAGAAAAATGGCCTAAATTAACATTAGAGCTGTAAACGGGGTTTACAGCTTGTGCAGCTTAACTTGGTTTTTAAACCATAAATAGGAAGAAGTATTAATGAGAGCGGAACTTAGGCAAAAAATAATTTCAGTATGCGATAAAAAAATTGCAGCGAAAGGCGATAACGTAGGCGTGTCATTTTACGCGTTTTTTGCCAATAAAAACGACGACCCTGAACGTTTAATGGAAGCAGCTACGTGGTGGATTGAAACACATAAACTTGATCATTTTGAAAAAGCGACAAAAATTAAGAATATGGTACTAGCTGAGCAATAAGAACAAAGCTATTTTGTAAGGCTAACACACGTATTTTGGAAACCCGCAAGCGTAATACTCATTATGGATTTTAAACATTTGAATAGAACTTAGATCGTAAAGGTCAACACGCTCTATGTTGTCCAAGGGGAGATGCATTTAGTTCAGCCCACTTGAGCTAAATAACAAGAATATGAAAACAGTATTAAAGCCTTGGCAATTTAATCTAATTACCTGCTGCATATACTTGCTGTTTGCTATTTTTACGATGCAAGCACTGCATACTCTCTCTACGTGGCCGCCTGCGGGAGTCGCGCTTGCTGCGGTCACTTTATTTGGGCGTAAAGCATGGCTCGGCGTTGCTGCGGGATCTATGCTGGCGGTGTTATATCATTTTTATCTCAATAATTTAGATCCATTCTCGTTTAATCATCTTGTTATAAACCTAGCTACATCAACCGGAAATACGCTAGCGGCACTGTGTGCATTTAATATTATGTACAAGCAAATTGTGTTACATAATCCATTAAAAAGAGTCGAAAATGTCGCTGGCACGTTTATTTTTGCCTGCGTGGCAATGGGCATGGTTTCGGCTATTTTTGGTGTAGGCATTTATTATGTGCTTGGGCTTGAGTGGTTTGATGGTTTATTTTTTGGCATTTTGAATTGGAGCATTAGTAACGCGCTTGCGGCAATTGCGATAAGCCCTGCACTTTATTTTTTATGGCGACGCTGGCCGCATAAAATGACAACCCAAAATGTTACGCAGTCTTTGCTAATAACCGCCATTACAGTGTTATGCTGTTATTTAATTTTTGGCCCTGGCTACACACATTTAGATTTACCTATTTTACAGCCGTCTCTAATACTGTTTCCGCTTTTGTATTGTGCTATGCGCTTGTCATCAACTTTAACCAGCTGTATGAATATGTTGGTGTTTTTTCTTACTTGGATTGGTAGTAACCAAGGTTGGGGCTATTTTTATGAACATCATGCCGGCGATGCGGAAATCACTTTGCAGTTTTTCTTTTTGTTTATTTTTGCGGTGGTGCTTTTGGTGCAAGCTGTGTTTAATCAAAGGCAAGATGAGCAAGAAGAATTAACCCGATTACTAGAACAACGGGTTGAAGAGCGCACATGCCAATTAGAATATCAAAAACAAAAGGCGCTTAAGCTGGCGGTGACCGATCCACTTACTGAACTATACAATCGCAGAGGTTTTTTTAAAACTGCCCATCATTTATTTAGCCAATATTTGCGCCATCCGGGATCATGTGCGCTGCTGTTATTAGATTTAGATAAATTTAAACTAATCAATGACAAATACGGCCATGCGATGGGCGATGAAGTGATAAAAAACACGGCAGATGTACTGCGGCAATTTACCCGTGAATCTGATATTACTGGGCGAATTGGCGGCGAAGAACTAGTTGTGTTTTTGCCTATGTCAACGCAAGATGAAGCAATTTCGCTCGCAGAGCGTATACGCCAAGCCGTGTCAGAGCAGCAAGTAACATTGGATAATGTAACCGTGCAATATACTCTAAGTATTGGCGTGAGTACGTTTGATCAAAATGATAAAACGCTAGAAACCATGCTTAAACGTGCAGATAAAGCGCTTTATATCGCAAAAAACCAAGGTCGCAATCAAGTACAATATTGCTGATAATTGCGCCTACTGAAAACCTCATTTGGTAAGACATTACTATGTGATGTGGCAGATATTTCAGGATTTTAGTATCAATTTGGTTAGAGCCTATCTAGCAATTTAGTTTTCTCGCCTCTTTGATATTTTAGTTTGTTTAACGTTTGTTGAGATAAAACTAATAATTTATTGGGATTAGTAGTACTAAATGTGATATAAATCATACTGTTACTTTATCTTGATAAAGTGTTTTTAAAAACAATCTTTAGGGTCTTTACGGCTTTCTTGGTAGTTTTTGTAGTGGTTAAACTAAGGTTTATACAAAACTGACTTAGCATCGCTTTGTAGTAAATACTCACTTAATCCCGCAAAAATTCAAAAGCCCATAAACACCCCTCTCAATATTTCAAAGGATTTTGAATTCATGAAAAAGTTAGCATCAGCAGTCGCTATTACTTCTACGTTACTACTTTCTGGTTGTATGACAGTAGTGCAAAACTCACAGCAAGCGTCACTTGAAACCAATAAAACCGTTACTGTAATTGACGACACACGCACACGTGATGGCGTGCGTGACTCAATTACTGGTTGGTTAACAAAACAAGGTTACCAATTTGAAGTTGTAGAAACGCCAAATTATGTACTTGAGTATGACCAAGCTATTGTATATCAAGCAAATTGGGCGTGGGATATTACAACTTACATGCGTTATGCAGATATTAGTTTATACAACAAAAACAATCGTATCGGTAACGTAAGAGTAGATACTGTTGGTTGTGGTGGTTTTGGTAAGTTCGGTAACGCTGCAGAACGTATTTCGCTATCAATGGATTTACTGTTTAAGAAAATCGATACAAAACAAGCTGAAAAGCTAATTTGTAAAGCGTAATTATAAAAACAAATACAATAGCGCATCGTCTGTGTTGTAAATAAAAACTAGGCTATAGCTGTTGTTTATTGCGCTAGCGATTTAACAGCTTTAGCTTAAATAAATGTACGCTTCCCATAGTTAAAGTGGGAAATATTTAACAAGATGCTCTTAAAAAGCGCTGATAATTCAGCGCTTTTTTATTTTCGCTAGTCTTTATTGCATTTGATATTTTAGCTAAACCAATACACTGTTTATTGCCACTAGCTAGTGGTTAAATTGAGCTCTTTTAGCCCTGAAATTAGGTGATCCAAAAATGCTTTTACTTTTGCTAGTGGGTACTTTCTTCCCGAGTATAATGCATATAAAACAAGATCTTCAGGTTCGCAGTTTAGCGCTATTTTGATAAGACTACCGTTATCAATTTCTGTTTGGCACGCATGCATCGGCAATATCGCAAAGCCAAGTCCTTTTAATGCCGCCGCTTTTGCCATGTGACCACTATTGACCTTGTAATCTGATTGCACCTGAATGGTTTGCTCGCCTTTAAATCGCCAAGGCATACCTTGCAGTACGGATAGCGACGTGATGCACGGCACTTTGCTCATATCGCTTAATGACTTTGGTAATGCGGTATGCTCAAGCAAACGAGGAGACGCCACCACACAGCTAGGCCAGCGAATAATTTCTTTAGCTACCCAGCCGGAATCCTCTAATGCGCCACGACCAAAGCGTAACACCAAATCGTAGCCATCTAACAAGCCTTCTTGCGGGTTTAAGTGGGTATCGCAGCTGAGATTAATTTGTGCATGCTCAAAACAAAAATCCGCAATAATCTCAGCTAGAAAGGGAAGATCTGGCATCACGACCTTTAGGTGCCCAGATAATGAATCGCCAAATTGAGAAACTTCTTCCAACGCATCATTTATCGCACAGGTAAGCGGTGTAATTGACTGATAAAGCTGTTTTCCAGCGGCAGTTGAAATCATTTTTCGCGTTGTGCGCTCCAGCAATCGTAACCCGAGGTTTTGCTCCAATAAGGCGACATGTCGACTGACATTCGAGGTCGGTATTTCTAGTTGTTCTGCCGCTAACTTAAAACTGAGTTGTTCATAAACAACCTGAAAGCTAAGTAACCATTGCAGCTCTATTTTTTCTATCACTATTAACTCAAATAATGGGATTAACAAATCAATATTAGCATGTTTATCCTATTTATTGATTTTGTAATTATCGTTTCCGATTTAACTATAGAGATTGAAAAATGAATAACATTAATCGAATTGCGATTGTTGGTGCAGGCGTGGCGGGATTGGCACTGGCGATACTTGCCACAAAACGAGGTTACAAGGTCACAGTATACGAGCGCGCTAGTTCAGTGTGCTCAATTGGTGCGGGGGTAACCCTGTGGCCAAATGCCATGTTTGTATTGCAGCAGCTAGGACTAGAAAGTGAAGTAACGCGTGCTGGGGGAAAACCCGATTATATGCGGCATTTTAATCATTATGGTGTACAACAAGGTGAATTTGATATTGAAGAAGTGAACCTGTTGTGTGGCTTTCCAAGTGTCACCATATTACGGCGCGATCTTATGAAGATTTTGGTAAAAGCATTTACTGATTTAGGTGGTACTATTTGCTTGAGTTGTTCCATTAAATCGCAAGATATCGTTAGCCTTAAACAAACATTTGATTTGGTAGTAGGTGCTGATGGACGTATGAACTCAGCGGTGCGCCAGTTTTTATACCCAAAAACTGTAACGCCCAGTTACCATGGTTTTATAAATATTATTGGTGTTAGCAAGCTAAGCGAAGATTCCGTATCTAATACTATTTGTGATTTTCGTGATAACGCAGAGCGGTTCGGCATTGTGCCCGTTAAACAAGGTTGGTGTTATTGGGCTGCGGCATGGAATACAGAAATAGCTAGAGAGCGGACTTTGGCAGATTGGCAAAAAGAGGTTAATGCCCGTTTTAAAAACTGGCCAAAGCTGGTTCGAAGTGTGCTAAACGCAACTGATAAAGCAACGTTAAACCGTATTTTTGTTCATGATATTGAGCCATTACCATATTGGCACCACGATAACGTTGTGATTATAGGTGATGCCGCTCATGCTCCTTTACCCACATCAGGGCAAGGCGCATGTCAGGCGCTAGAAGATGCATGGCATCTTATTCAACTTTTGCACCCAGAAGTTGAGTTGAATGATGCCCTTACACGCTTTTATCAACAAAGGTTCACTAAAACTACAGCTGCTCAAACCGTTGGTCGGCAAGTCGCTCAAAAAATATTTGTTGAGCAGACAGAGCCGCAATCACCCTCAAATATTTCAGCTACGCAGTTAAGTCAATTTTGGATGAAGGGGCTTTGATTGAGGTTTTTAAAAGTAAGGTTTTTAAGTGTTTAGGTATATTTTGTAGCGTATTAATAAAGATATTAAGGTATTAAAGCTCGTTTAATAAAGGTTTCCAAGGCATAGTGTGTGCTCTGTTCCTGTTTCGCTTTTTCAATAATAGGTATGCCCCAACTGCATCCTATTTTGCTTAAAAAATCGCGCCAGCTTAGTCCTCCTGGACCAACAGCACTATCTAACTCACTTAAACCAAATGACCTGGCGCCTCCGGTTTGTGCAATCGGAGGCAAGTTGGGATCGTTAGTATAGCCGCCAAGCACAAAAGGTTTTGCCACATTGCTTTGGTTAATTGCAAAGTAAAGCACTTCTTTTCTTTGTGTGTCGGTGTAAGTGGCGATTTTTTTCATGGGTTGCAACGTTAACGTTTAGTGTAATACTCGCGTATGTGGCTATTGCCATCATTTTGTGAGTTTCCCATATATTCCCAGTAAGTGGTTTCGTTTGCGAAATGGAGCTGTGATATCTGTGTTTTACCGTATCGGTCAAACTGTAAAACAATGCTGCTATCGGTACATCCTAAAATTGAGTAGTTTATACGTTCTTCTTTTGCTGGCATCGTCATGGTTTTTTCGCCCATTTTGATTTCAATATCAGGGGTGTTGATGCGCATTTCCTGTTTGTTATTGAATGTTATGACTTCTTTACCTTGAGTTTGGGTCATAAAAGCCCACGCATTGCCGTCAACATTGGCCCACTTTTTATTGAATGATTCGAACTTTTCGCTGGATGATGCCCATGTTCCGGTCAAGGTAGGGCAACTCATCGCAATATTGGGTAAAACAAGGGGTAAACAGAGGATTAATTTTTTCATATGTAGAATGACAATTTATTTGTGCAAAGCCTATTTTTATTATTAGAGCGTGTTGACTTTTATGGTCTAAATTCTGTTCAAATCCAAACCGTTTTGATCGCGGCGTCGCTTTGTAGACTTAGTGGGCTAAGTCAAAAAGCGACAACAAAGAGCACAATGGTTTGGGTTGAACCCTACAGGCAGCGCTTGTTTGGCATTTATACTGTATTTCCACTCATTTATGTAGAATAACTACACCACAATCGCTCTGTCTTGTCTACATGCCAAACAAACTGCTGCAGAAATAGACAGTAAAGGTCAACACGCTCTAGCATCAAATTATATAACTTATTGCCATTGTTGTGTTTTTATAGATGTAAAAGAAAGTTACACAAGGCTTAATTTGAGCCTGTTATAACGGATGAAGTGTTTATTGGTGGCTGAGCGTCTTTGTTTGCGCTTAACTAGAAACTAAGCTATTTTCCGAGCCAAATTCAGCCATTGTTAAAGAGTATGAATATTAATTTACGTGCCATTAGTTGCGCTGCCGTGTTAGGTATGCTGTTGGGCTGCAGTGCTGTGCCAACACCGCAGCAAGATGTTAAAAATACCAACGAGAACAAAGTGCTTCGCATTGCAACATTTAATGTCAGTATGGAAGCCACGAATTACCAATCAAGCGAACAATCAGCTACAAAATCAACCCTAAATGCAAATGCGCTTACGCAAGCACTAGCAAGTGGTAACGAGCAACAAATTAATAATATTGCTGAAATTATTCAACGTACCCGCCCAGATATTATTTTACTTAACGAGTTTGATTACATTGCAAAGCGCGAAAAAGGCATTGATTTATTTAAGACGGCATACCTTGAAGTATCGCAAAATGGGTTAGCGCCAATTACTTACCCATATGTGTATCTTGCTCCCGTAAACACAGGGGTAAAAACCGAATTAAAAGGTGATGCTGTTAAGCTTACTCATTTTGGTTTTGGCCGTTACGCTGGGCAGTATGGCATGGTACTGTTGTCGAAATATCCCATCGTTTCAGAGCAAGTCCGCACTTTTCAGCATTTTCTTTGGCAAGATATGCCGAATAACTTGATGCCAGTTAACCCAAATGGCAGCCAATGGTACTCAAGTGACGAGCGCGCGATAATGCGTTTGTCGTCTAAGTCTCATTGGGATGTGCCGGTAAATGTTTGTGATAACACGATTCATGTGCTGGCAAGTCACCCAACACCACCAGTATTTGACGGCGAAGAAGACCGTAATGGAAAACGCAATCACGATGAAATCCGCTTTTGGCGAGATTACATTAGCCCATCAAGCAATCACTACATTTATGATGATAACGGTCGCCATGGCGGCGTTAGTCCAGAGTCGTTTGTGATTTTAGGCGATTTAAACGCCAGCGCAGTGGAAGGTGATGCGCACCCAAATGCGATTAATCAATTATTGTTTCACCCAGATGTTAATCACTATGGCGCGCCAAAATCAGAAGGTGGCTTGCAAAATAAACTTGAAAACACACACGCTGCAACACATACCGCAGGGTGGGGAATGCGTGCCGACTATGTGTTGCCGTCAGCAAATTTAAAGGTGTTAAACAGCGCTGTGTTTTGGCCCGCAAAAGGTAAACAAGGTGCACATTTAGTTGCCAATAGAAGTGCCTCGTCAGATCATCGTTTAGTTTGGGTTGATGTTAAAATAAGGGATTTGCCTGGCTGTAAGAATTAGCCAGAACTTACTCCCTTATGTGTTGGTTTCCATACTAGCTTTAGTGCAAAGGTGAGCGGGTGGGCGATATCGATTATTCGGTGATTTTTCGGTCACGCCACCAAAAAGCTCAAAAAACAAAAATTGCGTTTTAAATTTCAACAAATCCTAATAAGGAGATTTATTTAGCAATTTCCTTGAAGTGACAAGAAACACTCAAATGAACCAATTTGAGCGGGGCTTGGCTAAAATATTTCAGTCACAAGTTTGTGTTTTACTTACCGTTATTAAATGTTGTCTATACTTATGATGCTAACTATCAGGAGGATAGGGAACGGTGAGCTACTACTACACCAAAATTATCACTGGGATTTTATGCGTAGCGTTGACTACAGCAGGCTTTTATTTTTATAAGAGTCGAGCTAAAACGGCTACAACACAAGAAGATGAGGTGGTTTATGAAACATATAGTGTTAACCACCCATTACAACCGATCCCTTCGATAAAATACATCGATAAACGTTGGGTTAGTTTAGGTAAAGCGTTATTTCATAGTCCTTTATTGTCGAAAGACAATACTGTCTCTTGTGCATCCTGTCATATGGTTGACTATGGTGGAGACGATGGTTTCTCTGTTTCTTCAGGTGTTGGGAGCAAAGTTGGCATACGAAACTCTCCAACAGTTCTAAATTCGGCTTTTAATTTCCGTCAGTTTTGGGATGGCCGCTCAATTACTCTTGAAGAACAAATTGATGGGCCAATTCATAATCCGGTTGAAATGGGCACAAACTGGGCTGACATCATTGAAAAACTATCTCGCGATGAAATGTTTCAGTATGCGTTTGAAGAGTTAGCTATCACTGCAATCACACCTGAGCATGTTAAAAAGGCCATCGTTCTATATGAAAAAAGCTTGATCACGCCAAACAGTCCGATCGATCGCTACCTTCTTGGAGATCAGTCTGCGCTCAGCACTCAACAAGTAAGAGGGCTTTCTAAATTTGTTGATTTTGGGTGCATAACTTGTCATCAGGGGAAAAACATAGGTGGAAATGTATTTCAAAAACTGGGTCGTATTAAACATATGCCCAAAAATTTGTCACTGGATTACGGTCGATACTTAGTTACGCATAATGAGGCAGATAAACATGTTTTCAAAGTGCCTAGTTTGCGCAATGTAATGCACACTGCTCCGTATTTTCATGATGGCTCAGTAGAGACAATTGAAGAGGCAATTTCAATTATGGCTGAAACTCAACTAGGCCGAAAAATATCACAACAAGATATAGAAGATATTAAGGCGTTACTGGAAAGTTTTAGTGGTCAATTGGCAACGGAAAGCACACTATGAAATCGAGTTTTGTTCCTGAATCTATCGCTTTAATTACGTGTTTGTTTTTTAGTTTATTAGCGGTTAATCAATCTTTTGTTTCTAAAGAGTTAGTGCATGAAGTAGAGGTGCTGCAGTCGTTAGAGACATACGTGCCACAGTACCAAAATGAAGTTGTTTCAACTAATTTAACCTCGACCTTACATTACGATAAGTATGCTCAGTTGCAGCAAAAAGTTGAAATGCTAATGGCGTTAATTCAAAGCAATGTGTCGATAAAGCAAGAATTGCAAGAATATTTAGTCCAAAGTAGTCAGTATGTGCAGCTTGTTAGTATGTTAAAAACATCAAAGCGAACGATTGTTCGTAGTAACTTTATTGGGAATGGACAAGCAACAGAGATACAACTAAAACTCACGAAAACGTTTTTAAATTTTCTTGTTGAAAGTAACCCGCAGGTGTTGTCGCAATTATCTGACTTGAAAGATAAAATTAACCAGATACCAGAGTCTTCAGCTGATTGGTACTTAGTGGAGCAGCACTTAAGCTTTATAGTAGATAACGTTGTAAAAGCGACTCAATTAAAACGCAATGTTACTGATTTAAAAATTAATGAAAAACTTTCTAGCAGCTTCAGAGAGCAAACAAGCTTATTGAATCGTAGTGAATTACAATTTTTGTATTTCTCTTTTAGCGCATTTGCAGCGTTAATCGGTTTACTAATTATCGTTTTAGTAAGACAAAAAAAACAAATCATTATTGAGTCTGAAAAGCATCAACATGCGGCTAATGTAAAAGCACAGTTTTTGGCAAATATGTCACATGAGATCCGAACGCCGATGACTGGCATTATTGGTTTAACAGAGCTCTGTTTAGCAACGAACTTAACACATACACAAAAAGACTACCTTGAGAAACTTCATTTTTCGGCTCAGTCACTGCTCACAATCATCAATGACATTTTGGACTTTTCAAAAATAGAGTCAGGTAAACTTACGATAGAGCAAGTTAGCTTTTGCCATGACAGTTTAATTGCCAACATTGATGCTTTGTTGAGTCAGGGCGACAGTAAAAAACAAGTTGAGCTTATATTTGATATTTCGCCATCGCTTCCCGCCAACTTAAAAGGAGACCCCGTGCGCATAAGTCAGGTGTTAATTAACCTGTTATCAAATGCGTTAAAGTTCACAGAGCAAGGCCACGTTATTTTGCGGGTACGCCATCAACAAAAGGGGGACAAAACATGGTTTTGCTATCAGGTTATCGATACTGGCATTGGCTTATCTGAGGAACAAATGTCACGTTTGTTTCAGCGATTTTCTCAAGCCGACACTTCAACAACACGAAAATACGGCGGTACAGGACTTGGACTATCAATTAGTAAACTCTTAGTTGAATTGATGGGAGGCACAATCAGTGTAGAAAGTCGAATCTCTAAGGGCAGTACGTTTTCGGTTGAGCTACCGCTAATAATTCAATCTGCCGATGAAGTAGAAAAGCCCTCTTCAGATTTTGGTGGAAAGCGGGTGCTATGTGTTGAAGACAATGAAACGACTGGTTCAATTATCAAGGATATGCTTGCAAGCTGGAATCTACACGTAACAGTTGTTACTTCGCTTGCTGAAGCTATGACGATTGTTAACGAGCAAGCCTTTGAAATCGCTATGGTAGACTATCAGTTGGGTAAAGAAACCTGCATACCGCTGCTCAACTACTTAAGTAAACTTGAAGCTTGTCCTTCAAAAGTTATTGTTTTCAGTGCGTTTGACACTGTCTTTTTACAAAAGCAATTACACGATGTACCACTAGATTTAGATTTCATTGCAAAACCGATTACGCGTCGTCGTTTGTACAAGTTAATATCAACTAAATTACAGTCCGAGGTCGATAATAAAGCTAAATTACCTTGCAGAAATAATTCAAATATTCGAGTGCTATTAGTTGAAGATAATAAAATTAATCAAACGATTGCGAGTACAATTCTAAAAGGGTTTGGTTATTATTTTGAGATTGCTGAAAACGGTCAGCAGGCGATTGATATTATTAGTAATAATTCTTTTGATATCATATTAATGGATATTCAAATGCCTATTTTGGATGGCATCGAGGCAACTAAAATTTTACGTAACTCTTACAGTAAGGAAGCCCTACCAATTATAGCGCTTACTGCAAATGTAACGGAGGCTGAAGTTGAGAAGTATTTAGCTATCGGCATGAATGCGCACTTATCTAAGCCGTATGTAAAAGAACAGATGCAAGAGGTTATCGGCTCACAAATCACATTGATTGAACAACATCGAGAATCAAAATTGCCATGATATGCTATTTGTTGATGACAGTATGTTATTGTTTTAAATTTAAATATGCGTACTATCGTAAGCGCATCAGCTACAAGATAAGTCAGCGAGATAACAAGTTCGAATTTATGCGGCCAAGCGCTTGGCGTTAGCTGTTTAATTTGATTCCACGTTATTTAGGTTACAACTTCCCCATTAACCTTATTTATACGATAGCCAATTCTTTCCACTGTTGTGATTAGATCGTGTTTTGTCCGCATACTCGCGATTTTAATTTCATTATCAGCCAAATTTATGTCGATTAAAGCGCATCTATCCAGCGCTTTAATTGCACTTTTTATTGTGTTTGCGCAATGATTACAGGTCATTGCGTCAATGGTCAGCTTTAGCATGTTTTGCTTCCTTTATTTAAAAACACCACACCCTAAAGGTTACGCTGGTGGTAAGGTCAACAACTCCAAGGCCCACCTTTAAGGTTAACAAAAATACTATTTGACCTTACCATCGTGGTAAGGATTAAAGTGATATCTCGACAAAAACGTCAAAGCGGAGATTAAAATGGATAAACGCATACAATTTAGTGTGTCTGGTATGTCATGCGCTTCCTGTGTTGGTCGCGTAGAAAACGCGCTAAATAAAATAACCGGAGTGACTAAGGCGAGCGTTAACCTAGCAAGCGAAAGTGTTAGTGTTGAAGGTGATGCTAATTTAGCTGACGTTGTGCAAGCCGTAAAAAATGCGGGCTACGGCGTAGAGACGCGTGAAGTTCATTACCAAGTTACAGGTATGGGGTGCGCTTCTTGTATTGGTCGCATTGAAAAGGCTGCATATTCATTACCGCAAGTTATTAACGCCAACGTTAATTTAGCAACAGAAAAGCTCACGCTTACCGTATTATCTGAACCTGCTTTTGACGAACTTTCACATGTTATTAGCGAAGCTGGTTATACGCTAGTTGAGTCAGAATCAGTAACGCCAAACGAGCAGCAAAATACCAGTGAAAATCTGCCAATTTATCGTAGAGAGTGGTTTGCACCTGCCGCCTCGATGGCATTAACGCTACCCATGCTATTGCCAATGTTTGGCTTGTTATTTAATTTTCATTGGATGCCACCCGCTTGGGTGCAATGGGCGTTAGCAACGCCTATTCAGTTTTACTTTGGTGCCCGTTTTTATCGTGCGGGATGGGGCGCATTAAAAGCGGGTGTTGGTAATATGGACTTGCTTGTTGCTATTGGCACCAGCGCCGCCTATGGATTATCGCTTTACTTGTGGTGGTCATTCAGCGCTGAGCACGGTCAACCCCATTTGTATTTTGAAAGCAGCAGTGCGGTGCTGAGTTTAGTATTGCTCGGTAAGTACCTTGAACATCGCGCTAAGCGCCGTACAACCAGTGCATTAAAGGCATTAGAAAATCTAAAACCAACTACAGCAACCGTTTGGCGTAACAATACTTGGCAAAGTGTCGCTGTATCACATGTAAAAAGCGGTGAGCGCATCAAAATTAAGCCAGGCGAACGCGTGCCGGTAGATGGTGTGGTGCTAAGTGGCCAGTCACAAATTGATGAAGCGCTTATCAGCGGTGAAAGCGTGCCCGTTTATAAAACCGAATCAGACAAAGTAACCGGTGGCTCGGTTAATTTAGATGGTGTTTTGGAAGTTAACGCCACGAGCGTTGGCGCAGAATCAACACTGGCCAAAATTATTCGTTTAGTTGAACAAGCACAGGGCGCAAAAGCGCCGGTTCAAGCCTTAGTTGATAAAGTAAGTGCGATATTTGTGCCTGTTGTGCTGGTGGTTGCACTGATCACCTTGCTTGCCTTTGGAATCGGCACAGGTGATTGGACAACGGGTATTTTGAACGCCGTAGCAGTTTTGGTTATTGCTTGCCCGTGTGCCTTAGGTTTAGCAACGCCTGCGGCAATTATGGCGGGTACTGGCACGGCTGCACGATTTGGCATTTTAGTAAAAGATGCCCGGGCGCTGGAACAAGCAACCAGTATCGATATGGTGATTTTTGATAAAACTGGCACTCTCACAGTAGGTAAGCCAGAACTAAGTGAAATGCATGCTTTTAATGCCACGCAACAAGATGCATTGCAATTAGCCACATCACTTCAGCAATATAGCGAACACCCGTTAGCAAAAGCGATTGTTGATAAAGCGGCTGCGCAGCAACTCGACTATTTACCAGTATCTGATTTTAAAGTTGTTGCAGGGCGAGGGGTTAAAGCGAGTTATCAGCAAAATACGGTTTACCTTGGTAGTACGTTTTGGATGCAAGAGCTTACAATCTCATTGCCTGATTTACCGACTCAAATACCGGGTGCATCGTTATCTTGGTTAGTAAGTCAATCGCCGAACGAACAAGCAAAAGTACTCGCGCTGTTTTATTTTAGCGATGCGCCGAAAGTACATGCGGCCAGCGCGGTAATTCAGTTAAAACAACAAGGCATTAAAGTGGCAATGTTAACTGGCGATAGTCAAACCAGCGCGGAATATATTGCCGAGCGGTTAGGGCTGGACGAATATCAAGCGCAGGTATTGCCTGAACATAAAGCCCAGTACATAGCTCAAGCACAGCAGCAGGGTTACACGGTTGCTATGGTGGGTGATGGTATTAATGACGCGCCGGCGCTGGCACAGTCCGATCTTGGTATTGCTATGGCGACAGGCACCGATGTGGCAGTCAGTGCCTCGGCTATCACATTAATGCGCGGTGAGCCGAGCTTAGTGGCGTCGGCATTAACCATGGCAAAACTCACTTATCGCAAAATTAAACAAAACTTATTTTGGGCGTTTGTTTTTAATGTGATTGGTATTCCATTGGCAGCATTGGGTTATCTCAATCCTATTATTGCTGGTGGCGCGATGGCGGCCAGTAGTTTGTTGGTAATTAGTAATGCGCTGCTGTTGCAGCGTTGGCAACCAAAGGCATAAATAAAATGAGCACCTTAATCACCATAGGTGAAGCGGCAAAGCGCAGCGGACTAACCGCTAAAATGATCCGTTATTACGAAGCCAGCGGCTTATTAAGCTCAACGACGCGAAGTGAGGCGGGTTATCGCTTGTATAACGCACAGCAATTGCAGCAGTTAACGGTAATTAAACGAGCGCGCAAGTTGGGTTTTTCGCTTGCGCAAATACAATCGCTGCTCGACTTAATGCAAAACCCGAGTCGCACTAGCCGAGAGGTGAAAGCGATAACACAGCATCATTTAGACGATATCGAGCAGAAAATTAACGAACTGCAACAAATGCAAGAAACCCTAAAACGACTTGCAGATAACTGTAGTGGTGACGAAAGTACCGATTGCCCAATTCTTGATGGCTTGTGTCAATCAAGCGAGCAATAAGGTGTTAAATGTCGCTAAAAATGTGCTTATTTATGACTTTTAGCGACATACACACACTAAGTTTACTTAGGGTAACTAATAATATTGTGAAAAACCGCGGTTTCGCTTAGTGCTTCATAACCGTGCGGTTGATCGCTATAAAAACGAATGCTGTCGCCTTGTTTTAAAAGATGCCATTGTTGGTCAAAAAACACCTGTAATTCACCTTCAATCACGTGAATATGCTCAATAACGCCCGCACTATGCGCACTTGATAGTTGCTGGTGGCGCTCAGATAAGGTGATCTCGAATACTTCAATGCCTGTGTCTGGTTGAAACGCAAATAAGGTATTTATTTTCATGCGCGGGTCGTCTGGGAATACCCGCTCACTTTCGCGCAAGTCTGGTTTATCTGCGAAAAATGCTGAAAATGACGTTTCTAACCCACTGGCAATTTTCCATAACGTGGCAATGGTTGGGCTAGATTCTTCTCGTTCAATTTGGCCAAGCATGGCTTTTGATACACCAGTCAGCTTAGCGGTTTTATCTAAGCTTAACCCTTTCTTTTGACGTTCACTTTTTAAATGTTGGGCAATTTCGGCTCTAAAAATCGCATCTTTCATAGTAACTTCTCAGTTGTGCGTTATAGCGCACGATGTTATTGTTTTGTCTGTTGTGCGTTATTGCGCACAACAGACAAAACAATAACACAGAGAATAACGAATGATGAACACCAAATACCTATCTGTAAGTCATATCACTGCGGGGTTTAGCGCTGTACTAATCGGTTACACCAGCTCTATTGTTATTATTTTACAAGCGGCAACGGCAGCGGGTGCCTCTGCGGCACAAATTGAAAGTTGGTTGCTCGCCCTCGGCTTAATGATGGGACTGAGCTCAATAGGTTATTCTTGGTATTACAAAATACCTATTTTAACGGCCTGGTCCACCCCGGGGGCTGCGATGCTAGTAAGTATTGCCCCGCAACATGATTTGCCTACGTTAGTTAGTGCGTTTGTTGTTACTGGTGCGCTCATTTTCACTACGGGGCTTGTTACACCACTATCAAATGCCCTAAAACGCATTCCTTCACCGCTGGCAACCGCCATGCTTGCCGCTATTTTATTGCCGTTTTGCGTAAAAGCGTTTGAACCTATTATGAGTATGCCGGGTGTGTTTTTGTTGATGTTCATTGCTTATGCGTTAAGTAAACGGTTTGCCGCAAAGTACACCATGTTAATGCTGCTTATTGTTGGTTTAGCTGCGGCGTTTTACCTTGATAATGATTTAGTAAGCACAGCACACTTTGCCGTTGCTAACCCCGCTTGGCTTACACCTGAGTTTGATGTGATGGCGATTTTTAACGTTGCAGTGCCGCTTTATATTGTCACTATGCTGTCGCAGAATTTATCAGGCATAGCAATGATGCAAAGCTATGGATACACCGCACCGGTTAAACCTATTTTAGTAGGTACAGGGCTTATAAATATGCTGGCTGCGCCGTTTGGTGGTTTTAGTTTAAATCTTGCTGCTATTTCTGCTGCAATGTGTATGACTGAAGAGGTTGATAGCAACAAGGGCAATCGTTATCGTGCGGTAATTTGGGCTGGTTTGTTTTATATTTTGGCAGGGTTATTAGCGACAAGTGTTGTCTCTATTTTTGTTGCGTTTCCAAGCGAAGTGACCCAAATGCTTGCTGGTTTTGCATTATTGGGTACCTTGTTAATGTGTTTGCAAAGTGCATTTTCAAATCTGCGCTACCGTGAAGCGTCGTTACTTACATTTTTGGTCACGCTTTCAGGCATTAGCTTTTTGGGGTTAAATGCAATTATTTGGGGTTTATTACTTGGTTGGTTCTATGCCAGCTTAATGAACAAAAAGGCGGAAAATTCGTAACTAAATTAACGTTATATTGGTGTTACTAAAATAGTATTAGCCGGATAAAGCGTTAATGATAGCCAAGGCATCTTCTTGATTGGTGAAGGCACGAACATTTAAGCCCGATTTTTCAATAAACGCGTTTAGTAAACTTAATTGCACGCGATTGGCACACACAATAGCAATCATTTGACAGTTGTTTTCAAGGCTCCACATGTAGGTTTGCCCGATGGTTTTCATTACTTCAGGGCAGCCCAAGGTTTCGTCATCAATTACATCTATGCGATACCACTTTTCAAGAAAGTTAGCGCTAACTTGCTTTTTGAGCTCTTCAAATGCGCTATTGATACCAATAACATTAAAAGGGCCAAATACATCTAACTGAAGAATATTGCCATGCCAAGAGTAGTTAACTTTTCCGTGCGCAAACATGATTACATCTGTGTTTTCAAATTAGGGTCAGTATATGTTGAAAGTCAGTAATTGAACACTAAAATCGTTTAATACCGTCTAACATCGGCAATCTTGCAGATACTTGTATCGCAAGATTACCGATAAGATGCGCTACAAACGCATTAGCATATTTTCAATGCGGTAAGTACCAGCATGCGCTCTTACACATGTGGTGTTTGCATCTTTTTCAAATGTAACGGGTGTATCTTTTTGCGTGGTTTCAACGAGTGTCATTGCTTGTTTTTCGCTGTTACAAAAGTCTTGCAGCGCGCGTCGAATTTGCCCGTTTGAAATGGCATTTTCAAAAACGTTTTCTTCACTTGAAAGCGCTTTTTTATTATCACTTTTTTCTTGTTTTAGACTTGAGAGCGTAAATTTTTCACCGCTAGGCATAAAGTGATAACGAAAAGTGTTCTTTGCTGTGTGCTCTAATACTACAACGCCTTCTTTACCGATGACCGACATCTTCCCTGTGTTTTTTTCCACTTTTAACGCGGTTGTTTCATCTACACCAAAGCCAAATTGTTGTTTGGTTGCTTGCATTAAAACGGCTAAGCGAGGGGTACGGCCACGCTCGCTAAAATGGGTATCCAAAATACCGAAATCAAAACTGCTTAAACCACCGTGTTTATCAAATGTGAGCGCATCAAACTCAAGGTGCTGGCAGCCACCTTGGTTATGACAATTTTCAGCTGGCGGCGGCGCATCAAACGCGCCATTTTTCAGTGCGTTTAGGCTACTGCCGTTAGTGATCATAGGCACATAACCATAATTATTTTGGCCACCCGATTGCATAGCCGTGCCAGCACTTGTGCCTACTAAAATTTCTCGGCTTTGAATAACTTCAAACCAAGGGTAAGCTTCTTTTGTCTCAGCATTAATAAACACCTGCTTAGTAAGCGATTGATCCCCGCCATTAAAAAACAGGCCATCGGCGCTGTTAAGGGTAGTGATTAAATTGTCGATGCCAGCATCACACAAGGCTTTTTCTTGCGCTGTTAAATCGGGGTAAACCGTGCCGCGGTTATAGGCTAAATTAATTTTGTTGCGGTAGTGATCAAGGTTTTCGCAATCTTGTTTTGAAATGGCTTTAGCAAGCGCTGGTGTCAGTGCTAACCACTTTGCATTTATCTTATATTGACTAAATAGGCCGTTATAAAAATCGGCGGATTCATAAGGGTCACGAGAAGACGCTGTGACTAAAAACAGGGTTTTATTTGGCGCGTTTTTAATGTCTAAACTAATGGCGTTTAAAATCTCAGTTGTGCCTTTAACTTTGTTTTTGTTTGTGAGTACTTGCTCGCTAATACGCTTATTTTTCACAATGAGTGGTAGTTCAAGCATATCAAATACAAAGTAATACTCTTGATTGCTTAAAGCGCGGTATAAAGCGGCATTTTCGCCTTTAAATTTTTCAATAAGCTCTGCTTTGGTAATGGCGTTTTTGCTTTTTATTTTGTTGAGCAATTTTCGCGTGGCAATTTTGTGCTGTGTGTTGGTATTTGGCCAATTTGAGTTAATCGCAGTGATGGCTGTTTCGTTAATTAAATAGAGTGAATGGGTTTTTGCATGGGATGAAAATGAAGTTTTTTCAATGCAGTTTTTTGGCGCTAAACTCGAACACGTTTTAAGTGCGCCGCCCGCTAAATAAAGTGTTTTCGCAGAGGATGTTAGGCTATAAAAAAGCGAAAACGCGAGGGTGAAATTTTTTACAAAAGACACAAGGTTCATGATTAATTTCCAATCAAGTTTTAAAAAATGGCTTGTCATCACAAAAAAAGCTGTGATATAAAAATTATGAACTTTGCGGGATGCAAACTAGCACACGCCAGTTTGTAATGTCAAAATACACGAGATGAAGAAATGTTAAAAAAAGCGAATCAGCTTGTTTGCTACTTCTACTCACCACACTACCTTTCTGAGTGGTTCGACGAGTAGACACACGGTTTTTAACCGTGGTGTTGTCTATTTGTATGCAACCCACCCCCAAAAATTACAAAAACAATAAATTTGTCGATTAAACAATTAAGTTGCATGTGATTTGCCATAATCATAACAACTAAAACACAGCATTTTTACGCCCAAATTGCATGATAGATCCGTCTATCGTTTGTGAATCTGCGTGTCTTGTTGAATCGCACCTAATCAGAAACAGGTGAAGTATGTATAACAAGTTAACCCTAGCCATTTTTGCGGCACTGTCAGTGTCAGCACAGGCTGCAGAGCAAGAATCCAAAAACTCAGAAGAAGTATCAGTTGAGCGCATTGAAATAACCGGTTCACGCATTAAAGGCGTTGACCTTGAAGGCACCCAACCAATCACAATTTTAAGTGCCGAAGACATCGAGCGTTCAGGCGCTTCATCCATATACGAATTACTGCAAGATATTCCTCAGCTAAAAGGTGGCGCAGGCACATTCTCAACCAGTGAAAGTGGTAGTACATCAACCTCTACACCAGCAGGGCAAGCCGCAGCAAGCTTACGTGGTATGGGCCCATCAGCAACTCTTACGCTGATTAATGGTCGTCGCGTTGCGCCAAGTTCATTTGCCGCAGGCACGCAAAACTTTGTCGATGTAAACTCTATTCCACTGGCAGCAATCGAGCGCGTTGAAATCTTAGCGACAGGTGCGTCGGCAATTTATGGTGCAGATGCGGTGGCGGGTGTGATTAACTACATCTTGAAAAAAGACTTTGATGGCGGTGAAGTTGAAGTGAGTTACGGTGATAGCTTTGAAGATTCAGATGAAAGTAAAAAACAAATTAATCTTATTTGGGGCACCAAAATTGGCGAAGGTAACTTAACCGTATTTGCCGATTATTATGACCGTAACCAGTTTAATGCAAGTGACCGCGATTACCTTGCATCGCCTAATTTAGTTAACAGCTATTCATACTTACCAAAGCTTGAAAACACGCCAAATATTTATTACTACAGCAGCCGTGATGGTAATGAACAGCCTGCACCTGGCTGCTTAACTGAGCTGGTTACAACCGAATACGGCGAGCAAATTTGTGCTTACTACGGTAATCAAGACGATGTATTACGCGCACCGTTTGAAAGTATGTCGGGCGGTTTTATGTTTAACCAAGCTGTGGGCGACTTTGTTTGGAATACCGAAATGTTCTACAGCAAAACTAAATCTACCGCGTATTCAACGCCTGCGGCAATCAACCGAGATGATGACAGCGAAGGTCCTTGGATTAAAGAAGATGCCTTGTTTATTTATAACGGTGCTAACGGTGATAACCCATTACTTGATTCGCTGTATATTGAGCCGTTTGATACTTTGCTTGGACAAGAGCAATTTGGCTTCAGATTTAGTGCACGCTTTAACGACCCACGCACAGTAGAGGTTGAATCTGAAAATATGCGTTTTGTTTCTAGCCTTGAAGGGAAATTAGCAGATTGGGATTGGGAAACAGGCATCATGTTTTCTGAATCACGTTCAGATCAAGTAGCTGTAAAGGGCGTTTACAACCGTTATAAATTCCATGCAGCAATAGCAGGTGAGCTGTGTTCAGATGGCACCATTGCACAGCAAAACAATGGTGATATTAGCTGTGGTGCAGGCTCATTACTTGATTTTTATAACCCATTTTTAGTGGGGGATGGCACTAACGATGCGACCTTAGCGCTTACGCAAGAAACGCCAACGCGTAACGGTAAAAGCCGTGTTTACGGTTGGGATTTCACGCTTTCTGGCGAACTAATGACAATTGGTGATAGCGACATTCAATCGTCATTTGGCCTTGAAGCCCGCAAAGAAGAACTTTCAGATTTTCCGTCAGCGAACGCGGTAGCAAATGCAAACAATAGCTACCTTGTTGATGTATTTGGTTATGGTTCGAGCATTGCCGAAGCTGAGCGCACACAACTTGGTGCATTTGCCGAGCTTTATGTACCAGTAGGTGACAAAATTGAAATGCAACTTGCAGGGCGTTATGACCATTTTGATGACTTTGGCTCAACTTTTAATCCTAAAGTGAGCATAAGCTATCGCCCAGTTGATTCAGTAATGTTACGCGCAGCGTGGGCAACCTCGTTTAGAGCACCTTCGCTTACCCAAGCAGGTGTAAAACTCAGAACAACCACATCAACCTTTGATTGTGGCGCAAACCAAGCGGTAGCTGATTTATACTGTGAAGGTGACGGCACACAAGTGACGGTAAATAGCCTAGAGCTTGGTAACAGCGAATTAAATGCAGAGGAATCTGAGTCACTCTCACTAGGTTTTGCATGGAGCCCAAGCCGCGATACCACCATCACATTAGATTACTGGCAATTTAATTACGACGATGTCATTGATACCAATATGACAGGGGTACTTGCCCGTGCTATTACTGATGACTCATTGCGCCACTGTGGGTTAGTTCCTAATGGTGAAATGGGTATTTCATACGGTGAAAACGTGTGTCGTTACTGGGATGATAGCGGCCTGCGCATTGATGAGGCGGGTGCAAACTTATATGAAATTTTGGATAAGTATGTCAGAGGGGATAGTCCACGTTCAGCAAGCCTAGAGTTCTATCGCGACCATGTGATTCAATTAGAAAACACTGGTAGCCAAGATATTCGTGGTTTAGACATTAAAATTGATCAGCGTTTTCGTTTTGATGCGGGTGATTTAACGTTAAAACTCGACGCCACTCACTACCTTGATTACGACCGTAATAAGCCGGGCTCAGACGACATTGAGCAACTTGTTGGCACATTCCGCTACCCTGAAAATATCGGTCGTTTTTCAATTTCATTTGATGCAGAGCGTTATTACATCTCGTTTGGTGCAAACTATACTGATAGTTATCAAGATGATATAGAAGGTTTACGCGACCGTGAAATCGACGAGTTAATTGAACTTGGCGAATTAGATGACAATGAACAGCGCGATGTGAAAAGCTGGACTGTGGTGGACTTAAGTGCGGGTTATGAAGTATCAGATTCAGTGATGATCCGCGCCAGTATCGATAACTTATTCGATAAAAAGCCACCGAGCGTTTACGGCTCATCACGTGGTTTTGACTCAATTAATCACGATGCTTACGGTACAACGTATAACCTTGGTGTAACTTACCGTTTCTAATGGGCTAGTGGGGGTAACCCCACTTTTAAAAACACACATGAAACAACAATTTAAAATGCCTGATGCGTTCGTTATTTTGTTAGTGATCGCAGGGCTTTGCTATCTCGTGTCTTTCTTTGTATTGCCGGGTAAATTCGACGGTATCAGCCAAGGTGCTACCGTATCACTGGCGCAATTTAGTCAAGCGGTAAGCCCTCAGCCAGCGGCGCTGTTTGCAACGAACGGTGATGCAGGCCTACTTAATATTCTTTTTGAAGGCCTAGTCAGCGGTGATAGAAATGGCGCAGCAATTGGCGTAATTGCGTTTATTTTAATTACTGGTGGTGCATTTGGTGTGCTAATGCATACCAAAGCCATTGATAACGGCATTATGGCGCTTATTAGCTCTACTACCCGTATTGATTGGCTGTTTATACCTAGTTTGTTTATCACCTTTGCGTTAGGCGGCGCTATTTTTGGTATGGGTGAAGAGGCCATTGCATTTTGTATTGTGCTCTTTCCGATCATGAAAAAGCTTGGTTATAACGCGCAAGTAACTGTGCTGGTGACGTATGTGGCAACGCAAATTGGTTTTGCGGCGTCACCTATGAACCCGTTTAGTATTGCCATTGCGCAAAGTATTGCAGGCTTACCTGTCTTTTCAGGTGCAGAGTTGCGTACCGCCATTGCGGCAGTGTTTATTTTTGTTGGCATGGTATTTACCGTGCGCTACGCAGCGAGCATTCGTAACATTGAACAATTGCCTGAAAATACCGCGCAAGCTGCGCTCACCAATACCGACAAGCTACTGTTAGTGACCTTTTTAGCAGTGATTGTTTGGGTGATTTATGGTGTTACGGCAAAAGGCTATTACATTCCCGAACTTGCTACCCAGTTTTTTGTTTTGGGTTTAGTTGTGGCGATTGTTGCCAAGCTTGGCAACAGGCAGAGCATTGAAGAGTCGGTGGCCGCGTTTAAACATGGCAGTGCCGAACTACTGCCAGCTGCGCTATTAGTTGGCCTTGCAAAAGGTTTAGTGCTATTGCTAGGCGGTGGCGATTTAGCCGAGTACTCATTACTCAATACGCTACTTTATTATGCGGCGTCGTTTATCTCGCATGTGCCCGATGTGATAGCTGCTTGGTTTATGTATTTATTCCAATCAGTGTTTAACTTTTTTGTCTCATCGGGTTCAGGTCAAGCCGCGATAACTATGCCAATTATGGCGCCACTTGCTGACTTAATTGGCGTATCGCGTCAAACAGCGGTGCTGGCATTTCAGCTAGGTGATGGCCTAACCAATATTATTATCCCAACGTCAGCGAGTTTGATTGGCTGTTTAGGCGTTGTAAAACTTTCATGGAACGAATGGGCGCAATTCATTTGGCGCTTTATGTTGTTTTTATTCTCTTTAGCAAGCGCAGTGGTCATTGTTGCGCATCTTATAAATTATCAATAAAACATTATGTTAACTCTAATTAAGCAGGCCGAGTGTTATTCCCCTAAAAGACTCGGCAAACAAGACGTGCTTATTGCAGGCACAAAAATTATTGCAATCGAAGCTGACATTAACCTTGATACCAATGTTGCGTGTGAGGTGATTGATGGCAGCGATTTAATTGTAGCGCCTGGCTTTGTTGATTCTCTGGTGCACATTAGTGGCGGCGGTGGCGAAGCGGGTTTTGCCAGCCGCACACCAGAAATGAACTTAACGGATGCCACCATCGCAGGCATTACAACGGTGGTTGGTGCGCTTGGTACCGATGATGTTAGCCGCACTCACAGCGACTTAATCGCCAAAGCAAAAGGGTTAAAGCAAGAAGGCTTAAACGCTTTTTGTCATACTGGTTCGTATCATTTACCCGCAAAAACACTGGGCGAAAGCATTAGCCACGACATTATGTATGTGGATGAAGTGATTGGTTTGGGTGAAGTAGCCATTAGCGATCATCGCGGTCGCCAAATTACTACGCAGCAACTCGCTGAAGTTGCCGCCGAAGCCAGAACTGCAGGCCTTTTAAGTGGTAAACGCGGCACCGTATCGATTCATGTTGGGTCGGGCAAAACGCATGTTAATTTGCTTCATGATGTGGCCAATAACACGGATATTCCGCACTCGCAGTTTTACCCAACACATATGAACCGTAATGCAGAGCTATTAACTGCGGGCATTGAATTTTGCCGTGCGGGTGGCACCATCGACTTTACGACCAGCACTACCGAATACGATTTGGCTAATGGCGAGCTTGCCGCGGCCGAAGCCCTTGCGTATTGCTTAGATAAAGGGGTGAATGTCGCGCAGCTCACCATGAGTTCAGACGGTCACGCGAGTTTACCAATTTATAATGAGCAAAATGAGCTAGTCGGTTTTGAAGTGGGTACTGAGCTGTCATTGCTAAGTTCATTTCAGCAGGCGGTAAAACAGTTTAATGTGCCGATTGAAAAGGCATTAAGCGCAATTACGATAAACCCCGCGCGCATTCTTGGCCTGAATAAGGGCGAGCTTAAGCAAAACGGTGATGCCGATGTGGTGCTGCTCCGTCAATCAGATTTAACCGTGCACAGCCTATGGTGCAATGGCAAAAAAATGATTGAAGACAGCCAAATCGTTGCGAATGGATTTTTTAATAGCGCAACCTGAATTCAGGTTAATAAACCGACTTGATGATATAATCCCAAGGGTTAGCGTAAGCTAACCCTTTTTGTTTTTATTTTCGAGGTGTTGTTTTATATCTTGCAGGTCTTTCTCGAGCATTTTTACTAACGATTTTTTCATTAATAAACCCATAATTCCCGAGATTAGCTTACCAATAAATGTCATTGATTGACCAGAAAACGACATGGACAAACGGGTGATCCCGTCAGTTTCTGTTACTGCCATTTTAGTCAGGTATACCGCACCACAGTTTTCAGCGCGGGTGCAATAATATTGGCCTTCTACTGCTTCGGTTATCCACATGGTTTCGCTTGCTTCTTTGCCAAACATCTCGCGGGTTTCTGTCCACTTTAAGCCTACTAACCCAGTTTCTGGCCGCTCTAATACTGTTAAGTCAATGATTGCATCAATCATATTTTTACAGTTGTCGATGTCGGTGATTGCTTGCCATACCTGCTCTTTCGCGCAATTTATTTCTGTTGAAACATTAATTTGCATATTGCACCTTCAAGTATGTGTGATTGATTTAACATAGTAATTCATAAAAGTTTCGCTGTTTATTAATCTAATAAACATAGCGGTTTTTTTGTTAATTACATGGTTATTTCGCTAATCATTTTTTAAAAACAAACCTTATCAAGCAACTGACTTAATTGTTTTTTTGACCTTTTTAAGTGCCATTTTTTGCTTTAAAGGCGAAAGGTAGTCAATAAACAACTTACCTTTTAAATGATCGATTTCATGTTGCAATACAATGGCAAGAAAATCATCACTTTCAATGGTTACTTCTTTGCCTGTGCGGTCTAAACCTTTAACGGTTACTTCGGTATAACGCTCTACGTCTGCGTAGTAACCAGGAACTGATAAACAGCCTTCTTGCCCCATTTCTTTGTGGTTACCACTTACAACCTCTGGGTTAATTAGAATGAGTGGTGCATCTCGTTGCTCAGAAATATCAATAATGATAATGGCTTCGCTTCTGCCTACTTGTGTCGCGGCAAGCCCAATGCCATCGTCGGTGTGATACATGGTATCTAGCATGTCATCAATTAAAGTTTGCACGCTTGCAACATCGGCTACCTTTTCGGCGTTAACTTTTAATTTCTCGTTTGGAGCTTTTAGTATTTCTAAAACGGCCATTTTACCTCAATTATTTTTGGCTAATCGCCCTTTATGGGGCTTTGGAGTGCTTGCTGATTAAATATGATAAACAAGCAAAGTATTATGATGGCGCAATTGTATGTTAGAAAAGCGCTGATTGATAAACGTTATTTTCGATTTGTGTGCCAGCAAATTCAAAATTGAGTTGGCCAATTTTGCGAAACCCTAAATGTAAATAAAACCCGTTAGACTCGTTTTCAACCCAAGTGTACAGCCAATACACGTTACCAAATTCGTGTTCTACCGCGGTTAAAAGTTGTTTACCTAAACCTTGGCCTTTAAATCGAGTATCGATATACAGTTTTTCAAGCTCAAAACCATTATTTGCCGATTGATAGTGAGAGTTCATATTAAGAAGTGCATAGCCTTGTATTACTTGGTCTTTTTCAATCACTAATAAGTTGTAATCTGGCGAATCAAGTAACGAACTAAAATAGCTTTCAGTAAATGTAGCAAGGGCATACTGCGCGTATTCGCGCTTTATGCCTTCAACGGCATAGGTGTCGAGCCACACTTTTATTGAAAGGGCGGCTAATTGTAAGCAATCATCCTTGCATGCATGTCGAATCATAGTGTTGTAAATGTCTTCTATTATTGTTGTTTTACTAACGCCACTTTTTTAATGCCATGGCTGGGTGTAAAACGCTTAAACTCGTTAAAACCGTGTTTTTGGTATAAACGAATAGCAGGCGCGGTGACTAGCGCGGTTTCAACAATAGCTTTGGTAAAATCAAACGCATTTAACACATACTCCATCAGTTTTCCTGCAATGCCTTTACGAAAATGCTCTGGCGCTACGGTTAAACTGTCTATTTCTAATAGGTTGTCTTGGTATGTGATTTCGATAACACCTGCAAGGCTGTCACCTTCATAAAAACCATAAAACAAGGTGTTGGAGTTTGCTATATCCTGTGGCGTGCGCGATAGCGGTGGAAAATTATCAGTGCCAATTAGTGCAGCTTCAATTTTATAAGAAGTTTGAAACACAGCGTAAATGTGCGAAGCAATATCGCTATTTGAATGGGTAAGTTGAGCTATCATATTTTGTTAATTAACTGCCTAACTGGGTAATATGCAAAAGTTCGCCCGAAGGTCCCCAAAGATAAAATACTTTGCCCCAAGGCATTTGTTGGATTGGTGAGATTTTAGTTTTGTATTTTGAGTTGCTACATAACTCAAACGCATCATAGATATCTGCAACGCAAATTTGCAACATAAAGTTTTTTGCTAAATCTTCGTTGTAAAAGCGCTGCAAGAAGAAAAGACAATCGCCATTTTCAAAAAGCGTAAGATCATCGCTCACATATTCAGAATTAAAGCCAATTTCAGCATAAAAAGATAAAGAGACCTCGTAGTCCTTACTCGGGATAAATGTTTTTATATCGATAACATCCATGATATTTCCATAAATAAGCAGCACGTATTAACACTTAAAAAGTGCAAAAGGGCATTAGTGAAATGGCTAAGGGCAAAGTGAATGCGCCTACAATTTTACAAAACTATAAATAGCGCAGGTGCATTAGTAAACCTTTCAATAGCCAAAGATAACTAAACACATTTAAAAACGGAGGTTTAGGCAATGGAATCGGCGGGTTTTTTAGATTTTTTTACGGCAAATAGGCTTTAAGTTAAGGCTAATTGTATGCTTACTAAACTCATTACAGCTCACTAATTTTAAGCATTTATTAAAGACAATTTCACACAAATGTTTATTTTGTATATTTTATACGATATAGTCGGGCAATAAAGATTTTATACAAAAGGTAATACGATGCAAACAAATAGTACAGATTGGCGTTATACGGTTATGCCTGCCGTGTTTACATGGTTAAAAGAGACTGAAACAGGCGCACTTGAAATTGACCTAGTTGCAACTCAAAAGTACGCAGCCGATATTTTACGTGTTGAAGGTAAAGCTGGCACACGCATGGGTGGGCTTGTTGGTTCGGGCACGCTGGGTGAAAACAGCTACCTAAGCGCTGAGCAGCGTCTTTCTCTACTAAGTGCGCTTTCTGAGGTTGCTAAAGAATTTAACGTACCTTTAATTAGTGGTGCTACGGCAGAAACCAAAGAAGCGCTTGCAACTATTGTAAAAGAGTTGGCAACAGTTGGTGTAGATACGGTAATGGTAATGCCACCAAAAACCCAAGAAGCGCCTTCTGATGATGAAATGTATGCTTACTACGCCCTTGCTGCTGATGCAGCTCGTGAAGCGGGCATCACAATTATGCCTTACAACAACCCAGATGCAGCGGGTTACCATGCGCTTTCAACCGATATATTAAGAAAGCTTGCAGCGCTACCAGAAGTAACGGCACTTAAAATCTCAACAACGGACGTATCAGTTATTGAAACACTGATGCTAGAAAACAAAGATGCAAAAATCTTAGCAGGTGTAGACACAGTAACCGTTCACGCAGGCCTTGCTGGCGCATGTGGCGGTATTACAGGTGTAGGGTGTATCTTCCCGAAAGCAAGTGTAACCATGCAAGAGTATGTAAATGACGGTAATTGGGCTGAAGCGAATAAAATCTCGCAAGCAATGAACTCAATTTCTTACCTTGATGCACAGCCATTGTTATTAGAATACCTAAAGTTTGCATTTGGTATTCACCACAATGACGAACAAGGCGGCCTGCGCACATTAGGTAATAAGCTTACTGCAGCGCAAATTGATGATGTACGCGCACGTTACCAACTTGCAAAAGCGCGCCTTGAAGCACTTGGTTTAGCTGAATAATACTTTTAGTTTTTTGAAAAGATTAAAGCTCCTTTTTAGGAGCTTTTTTTGTGGGTTTTGGGAGAGTTGTAGGTGTGCACAATGCAAGAAAAATAATCGTTAATTTTAATGTATATTAACGTGATTAAATCATCATAGAGTTTTGCCCGCTTTTAAACAGTTTGTTAGGTATCGCTAGCAAAAATTTCTGTTCTTATTTTTTGCCACTCTTCCCACACATTTTCTGAGTCAATATCCGCATAGCCTCTATTTTCCGCAGTTGCTACTGCAACATCTTCAGGAACCAGAACGTATGAGGAAGTATCTTTTATCTTTATAACCTCCGCTTCTGTTAATTCTGCTTCTTTTAACTCTTCTGCACGAATGAGGAGAGCAACTAAAGGCGGGATGTAATCTTTAACTTCTTTCATTAAATGCTTCCATATTACAGTTATCCCTGTAGATACCTAACGCCCTAATAAACGGCGAAAAATTGTAGGCTAAAATAAGCGACGAAGGAGCGCAAGTCTATTGTTTAATTAACTTCTTATGTTTCAAACCCACAGTTTCCAGCGGTAAAGGTTACCCTCGGTTTCCGATGCTAAATCAACATAGCACTCTGTTAGGTGCCTAAGATGTTGAGTATTTAAGTCTGTTTTAATTTTAAAACCTGAGAAGTATAGACCGTCAAGTTGATACTTAATCATCGTATCATGATGTTCCCAATGATAGATTTTTCTAAAGTATTCTTTAGCCATTTTCTCGCTAGGAAAGGAAAACACTAATTCGAATTCAGTAGATTCTAAATCAGAGTGATCTTTTTGAAGTGACTTAACTATTGTTTCGATTCTATCCATGCTCAACTTGAAACATAACGACTTAATAAACTGCGGAAAATAGTAAGCTAAACTTAGCGAAGAATGAACGCAAGCCTACTGTTTTGCGTCCTTTGGTTTAGGCACTTGTTATGTGCTTTTACTCAGATTTTAAACCTGACAGCTTAACGCTTTCACCTTTTGAAATTGACTTTGCTTGGTCTAAAGTAAACTGGAACCAAAATTCAGTACGATTCTCATCGAAATAACTAAAGCAAAACTCCATTTCATCAGCGTCAAAGCCACCAACAAACGAAGGGGACTGAAACATATTGCTCGACTCTATTTCAAGCCATTGATGAGTTGAGTAGTCTTGGTTCACTATCTCAATACAAATAGATTTTAATTCATCTTCAATTGGTATATCCATCACCGACCTATTAGAGCACATAACGCCCGCATAAAATGCGGAGAATGCTTGGCTAAAATTAGCGAAGAATGAGCGCCAGCCAAGCGTTTGACGTCATTTTTGATGCGTTTGTTATACGATTTATATCGCTTGATATAATTCGTTCGGTATTTGATAAAAAGATTGCTTACCTTGCTTTGGAAGTTTTAATTCCTCAGTTTTAAACTGCGTAGTCCAATCATAACCCTCTTCGTCATTTGCAGGGTCAAAATGTATTTGAGATTTTTGAATTAACCCAGAAAGCGCATGCTTTTGTAAAAATTTAATTGCATGCCATTGGCTTAGTTCATACTCATCAATATCTGCTTCCCGTTCATATCGGCAGAAATATCCAGGCCCTGCCATCCAAAAGGCTCTCAATTTTGTAGCGGGATCAGTTTTAGGGTGCATAATAATTGCATCTATGCCAGCAATTCCGCAGCCCCAATTAAATTCTCGTAGCATTAAATCAAATTCATAAGGTGATTCAACGCTATCAAGTAATTCATTTAAATTTGACTCTGTTCTGGATTCACTCTCATCTACCCATTCATCATCAATAAAAGAATTTACTCTTTCCATTTGTTCAGAACTTAAATTCACTTCGACCTCAAGAATCGTATAACAGTTTATTAAGAGGCAAGTTGTCTCTTTTTCTACTGCAACATCGCCTGTTTACATTCTAAAGTAATTTATAACACTAATAATTAGTTGTTACTAGTCAGATAGTTATTTGAAAATTAACATTTTATAAGTTGCAGAAAACAGACAAATTGCCTGTTAATAAATTTAAATTAAGGAGGAAAAATCATTAAGAAATGGAATAGGCATAATTTTTACTTCTAACAACAAAAAATTTGATATGTGCATGGAATAATTTCTTCAATGACCTCTGCTCGCATCATTGATGACCTTGAAGGCTGTTGCAAAAAAATCATTTCCGCTTTTATCAAACCTGAAAATCAAGTTTGAATTGATAATGCGAGACAGGGAGCGAAGCGGTCGAGCAAGCCATGCCTAGGCATGGATGCCGATTCATGGCGTTTATCATAAAATTCAAAGTTGTTTTGAGGATTAAGTTTGATAGTGCGGTCGCCTTTCTTTTGGTTACTTTATCTTTGGCGAAGCAAAGAAAAGTAACATGGAGCCCATGGATGGGCTTTATGATAAACAGGAAGTTGTAATTATCTTCTCTATTACCCAAATTCGCTCTTATCAGCTGATAGCAAATTCTCGAATTAACGTTAATTGCAGTTAACGTAAACCATTTTGGTCATAACCCATTAGATCAGTTCTTGCATTGTGCAAAGCAAAGTGACTGATACTAGCTTTTAAGTTAAAAACTTTAAATATAAAAATCGAAAACGTAGCTGTTTTTAACGCTGTATTATTTATTGTTATTTCTAAAACTCTTGTTTTTGGGTGGTTTAAGCATTTTATGCAGCATTTTTTCAGTTACTGGTTTACTGTACAAAATGCCGCTTAATGCGGGCGCTGTACCTTTATTTTTAAAGCCAAATTAAGCAAAAATCCCACCTTTCCAAATACACGTTTTGTTACAAATGGTTAACGCGATTGATTCTCATTTAAATGTGTTTTTATCTATTTAAATCAGTTGGTTATATCAGTTGACTGAACTGTTCAGATTGTATACCGTTAACGGCTAAAAATTATAATCAAGGAATGTGTGCAGTGCTTGAAGTGAAGAACCTGTATCGCGAGTACGGCAGTGGAGAAACGCGCGTTACCGCGTTAAACGATGTCTCTATCACCATCGACGAAGGGGAGTTTGTCGCCATTATGGGTTCGTCGGGCTCAGGTAAATCAACGCTAATGAATATTTTGGGTTGTTTAGATACGCCAACTAAAGGCGAGTATTTTTTGTCTAAACAATCAATTCAAGATATGTGCGATGAAGACTTATCAAGAATCCGTAACCAGCGTATTGGCTTTATTTTTCAAACCTTTCATTTGTTAACCCGTTTAACTGCGCTTGAAAATGTTACTTTGCCGCTTAGGTACAGTGATATATCGCCAGAACATGCAAAACAAAAAGGGTTAGCCATGCTTGCCAAGGTGGGGCTTGATCACAGGGCAGGGCATAAGCCAAATGAAATGTCCGGTGGGCAAAGGCAACGTGTGGCAATAGCCAGAGCCTTAGTTAATGAGCCTAAAGTGATTTTTGCCGATGAACCAACCGGTAACCTAGACAGCAAAACATCCCACGAAATTATGTCACTGTTATGTGACCTGCACGCTCAAGGCCACACCATTGTGATGGTGACCCACGAAGAAGATATTGCCGAGTACGCTAAGCGCATTATTCGCATGAAAGATGGTGTGAAAATAGAGGATAGCGTTCAATGAAAACACTTAAACTTAGCGCGCTGCCATTGATGCTTGCAAGCGCGCTTTTTACAAAGCAGGTGTTTGCATCGCAAAATATTTTTATTACTGGGGAAATAAAAGCGAGCGACAGCCAAACCTTTTTTGCACCGCAAAGTGATACATGGCGCATTCAAGTTGAATGGATGTTACCCGAGGGCGAAGTTGCCAAACCCGGTGATGTGGTTGTGGTATTTGAAGGCGGCTCAATTGCCAGCACCATTGAGCAAGACGAAGTAAGCCTTAATACCGCACAAGATGAATTAAAACGCCAACAAAACAAGGGAAAACAAGCCATTTTAGAAGCCGAATTTGCGCTTGCCCGTGCTGATTTGTTACTTGAAAAAGCCAAAATTGATGCGGCTGTACCTAAAAGCCATGTAAGTGCGTTTGATTATGAAGAAAACCAGCTAAAACTTGAGCAAGCGGTAATTCAAAAACACAAAGCTAAAGCAAGCCTAGCAGAGGCTAAAACTACGGCGCAGGTAAACATTCGCAAGCAAGAAATCGAAATAGAACATTTGCAAATTAACTTAAAAGAAAACCGCGAACGTTTGCAAAATCTTACCCATAAAGCCACCAATCAAGGCCCCATTTTGTATGGTAATCACCCTTGGTATGGCACTAAATTGTTTTCAGGGGTTACTGCACAACCGGGTTGGAAAATTGCTGAAATTCCAGCAATGACCGGTCTTTATTTAGAAGCTTGGGTGCACGAAATTGATTATAAGCACTTAAAGCAAGAGCAAACAATGTCGCTTAAGCTTGATGCGTATCAAGATACGCCACTTACTGCAAAATTAAGCGATATTTCAACACAACCGGAAGAGCGTAAAGAATGGGGTAAAGATGCTTACTATCGCGCTAAGTTTACGTTTGATGATACACAGCAGTTAAAAATCTTACCGGGTATGACGGGGCGCGTTGTGGTGCAAGGAGGCAGTAATGAATAAGTTTAAGCTTGGCTTAGTTGCAAGCCTAATCGCGTTTTCGCTAACTGGTTGTGGCGATGATGAATTTGATTATCACACCATTGAAAAAACCAGCTTACAATTGGCTGTGCAAGCCAATGGCGAATTAGAGTCGGCACAGCAATCGCTTATTGCACCGCCGTCTATTTCGCGTATGTGGCAATACAAGGTGAAGTTTTTAGCGCCTGAGAATAAACAAGTTAAAAAAGGCGAAATGGTTGCGTCTTTTGATGATAAACCCGTGCGCGACCGATTAATTGAAAAAACCAGCGAATATGACCGCGCGGTAAAAGAGCTCGAAAACCAAAAAGCGCAAGAGATTAAAAACCAAGAAGAGTTAAAACTCGCCCTTGCCGAAGCGCAAATGAATTACGATATTGCCAAGCGTAAGGCCGATATTAACGATGATTCGATGTCGGATAACGATAAACGTAAGGCACAGATTGATTTTACCATTGCGCAAAATGATCTTGAGCTAGCTAAGAAAAAACTGACATTTCAAGAAGAAACTAAAGCGCTCAATATTCGGTTAGCTAAAGGTAAAGCCGAGCGCTTAAAAGCAGAAGTTGATGCCCTAGAACACGACATTGAAAAGCTGAAAGTAAAAGCTCCTATGGATGGCATTGTAATGTATTACACCGACGCCAGTGGTGAAAAGCCAACGGTAGGTGAAAGTGTGCAATTTGGCCAACCAGTAATTGAATTAGCGGTAATCGAAGATATGCAGGTAAAAGCGCAAATTGACGAAGCTGACTTTGGCCGCATTGCACTTAATCAGAATGTTAAAGTGACCATTGATGGCTCTGAGCCGATTATTACATCGGGCAAAATAACCAGTATTGGCAGTGCGTTTCGTGAAAAATCGCCGCAAGATAAACGCCGAATCGTCGACACCTTAATTAAACTCGATAATATTAATGCAGCTGCGATGCGCCCAGGGTTAACCGCCCGCGTAGAAATAGCGACCGATAAAATTGATGATGTATTGATAGTGCCTGTAAGCGCATTGCATAGCGACCAATCAAGCGCGTATGTAATTGAAAAAAATGGTGATAAAACCCCAGTTACGGTAGGTAATATTAGTAATGGTTTTGCGGTAATAAAAAGTGGCATTGAGCAAGGAGAGGTAGTGCGTTTATGAAGTATTTAGCTATTGTTGTAAGCGTGATTTTATTAACCGCGTGCTTAAAACCTGATGATGTAGCCGCCGAGCTTACGTTTACCGTGCAAAAAGCCCCGTTTAAAAACTATGTAGAGGCAAAAGGCGAACTGATTGCCGCTAATGAAACCGTGATTAGCACTCCTGCATCATCGCGCGGGCCGCAAACTTTGGCGTGGTTAATGCCTGAATATTCTCAAGTTAAAAAAGGTGAAGTGATTGCACGGTTTGATGGTCGTGTAATGACTAAGCAAAAGCGCGAGAGTGATTTTTCAAACCAAAAAGTGTCGCAAGATTTATCCGGTAAAAATACCGAAATCGACACGCGCAGAAAACACTTAGGGTTTGATATGGAAATTGTTGAAGAAGAAAAGCAATTTGCTGAAAATTTTTCTATCGACGATGACCGTATTATCTCGAAACTTGAGATTTTAGAGCAGGCGCAAAAAGTTGACTATTTAAATGCCAAAACGGCCTATTTTAATTGGCAGTCTGATCAGTTTAATAGCAGCGCGCAAGGCGAGTTAGACCTGTTAAATATGCAGAGCCAACAGCATCAAAGCAAAATTAATATGCTCGATGGCAATTTGTCGTCGTTAGAGGTGGTTGCCCCGCACGATGGTTTGTTAACCCATAGCGTAGATTGGCATGGTGAAAAACCAAGAGCAGGGCAAACCCTGTGGCCGGGCCAAAAAATTGCAGGCTTGCCCGATACCTCGGTTATGCAAATCAAGTTGTTTGTAAAAGAGCGCGAAGCGATTAATTTAAAGCAAGATCAAGCAATTGAGTTTTCGCTTATTTCAACACCCAATAAAACCTTTAGCGGCAAAATAAGTAAGCTTGCACCGTTTCCTAAATCAATTAAGCGACAAGATCCGCAAAAGTATTACGAGATCACCGCCAGTATTGATGAGCAAGGCGACTACTTGCGACCGGGCTTAAAAGTGGTGGCAAACATAGTTGCAGATCAGCCAGCCGAAAAGCTAATCGTACCAAAATTTAGTGTATTTGCTGACGAAGAAGGTGCGTATGTGCAACTTAAAACGGCATCGGGTTATAGCAAAGCGCCAGTTACCTTAGGCGCAAGTAATTTAAGCCATGTTGAAATTGTAAAGGGCCTTTCCAAAGGTGATGTAATTGCGCTAGTTGAGCAGGAGGGCAAACTATGAATTTAGTCGGATTATTTAAAGATGCCGCAGTGCAATTGCAGCAGCATAAAATGCGCACTTTTTTAACCTTACTCGGTATGATCTTTGGTGTAGGTGCGGTAATTGCTATGTTGAACATTGGTGAAGGTGCACAGCGTGAAGCACTGAAAATGATTGATTCAATGGGCCTTAATAACGTAATTGTAGAAGCTAAAGACTTTGAAGAGGATGAACTTAGAGAGCAGCGTAAGCACTCGGACGGGTTATCGCTTAACGATGGCAAAGTTGCAGTTGAAGCTTTGCCGTTTATTACTGATTTTGCCGCTGAAAAAGTGGTTGAAACCTACCATGTATTTAGTGAATACGCCAAATTTGATGGTCAAGCGGTAGGTGTAAGTGAAAACTACTTTGAACTTGCACATTTTGATTTAAGTGCCGGGCGATTGCTTAATCAGCAAGATGGTCAGCACTTTTCGCAAGTGGCGCTGCTCGGTGCAAATACCGCGCGTACTTTGTTCCCGCTTGGCGATGCGGTGGGGAAATCAGTCAAAATTAACCATTTGTGGTTTGAAGTAGTGGGTATTCTTGAAGCGCCATTTTTAAAGAAAAAAGAGTTTCAGGGCGTTAAATTAGGCGATGAACAAAACCAGATTTTTATTCCGCTTAAAACTGCGATTCACCGCTTTAAAAGCGAATTACTCGACCCTGAAATTACTCGCATTAAACTTGCTACCGAACCGGGTTTTAGCCCCGTGATGGCCGCGCAAGCGATTGATGCCCTAGTAAAAGGGCGTCATAACGATATTGATGATTACAAGCTGATTGTGCCTGCCGCGTTATTGGCACAGCAAAAGCAAACCCAGCAAATTTTTAATATTGTAATGTCGTGTGTAGCCGGGATTTCACTGCTGGTGGGCGGCATTGGCATTATGAACATTATGCTAGCCACTGTACTTGAGCGCACTAAAGAAATCGGTTTATTGCGCGCCATTGGCGCTACGCAAAAGAACATTCAAGTGCAGTTTATTACCGAAAGTTTCACCATTTCCATTTTAGGTGGCTTACTAGGTGTATTCTTTGGTATTGCACTGTCAGAGCTGATTGCTTTTTACTCTCAATGGGCGGTGTCGTGGTCGCTGAGCGCAATTGTGTTATCGTTTAGCATTTGTGCGTTGGTGGGCCTTGTTTTTGGCGTTTACCCCGCGATTAAGGCTTCTAAGCTTGATCCGATTGATGCACTGCAAAGTGATTAATATTAGTGAGGTAAATATAAAAAGGGTTAGCGCTATGCTAACCCCTTTGTTGGGTTGTAATTATGTTTGATAGGGTCAAACAATTACGGTGCAAGTTAGTTGCTAATTACTTAAAGACACATATTGCTCTGAGAGAATAGGTGCTGCTGAGTCATGCAGCTTCTCAGACAAGTCATCGTTGTCTTGTTCGGCCACAAAATTAAGTAAGCAACTGCTGTAATTACTTTTTACTTTGGCAAGTTTGTCGCCATTTTCTTTACGAAGTAGTACCACTTCGCCTGCAGAAAAGTCACCAATCACATTCACCAAATCTTGCGGCGTAATAAGATTGTCGCTTTGTTTTTGCATTGCAAATGTGTCTTCAACAACCAGTTCACCTTGTGCTTTGGTGGTGTGTTTCATCCAGTGGCTTTGGTCTTGCATTGGCGTTTCAATAGCGTGGAACAAGGTGCCCGGATTACCGCCTTGTAACAGCGTATTAAACGTCGCTTCGCTAAAGCCGTTAACAATATATGTATTAATACCGTGTGAAACTGCTTTTTCAGCGGCTTGTACTTTGGTTTTCATACCGCCAGTACCAACATCGCTGGTTGCACCGCCTGCCATCGCATAAATTTCAGGGTCAATACGCATTACATCAGGAATCAGCGTTGCGCTTTTGTCCTCATGAGGATTGGCGGTATAAAGTCCATCGATATCAGAACAGATAATCAATGCATCGGCGTAAGCGGCACTGGCCACCATTGCTGATAAATTGTCGTTATCACCCACTTTTAGCTTGTCGGTGGTTACCGTATCGTTTTCATTTACGATAGGCAGAATATCGTTTTGTAGTAACGCAGTCAGTGTGTCGCGCACACTTTCAAAGCGGTCGCGATTGCGTAAATCGGCATGGGTAAGCAGTACTTGGGCTGTATTAAAATCAAATAACCTATCCCAAGTTGCCATCATTTCAGACTGGCCTGCTGCCGCCATGGCTTTTTTCACTGTCATCGACGAATTGTCGACGTTATTAAATAAGTGCGCGCCTGCGGCAACTGAACCCGATGATACTAATACCACCTGAATACCTGATGCACGGCAACGTACAATAAAATTTGCGATACTTAATAAATACTGGCTACTGCATCCGTCGCGGTGAGGCGCAATTAATGCGCTTCCCACTTTAATCACAATCCGTTTCCAGCCGATATTTTTAAGATTTTGTTGCATAAATTAAGCCTCTTGGAGCTTGGCGTTTGTTGCGTTGAACCATTTGATAGCTTGCTGATCTGGCTGCTGCGTGTTCAAGCTAACCAGCACAATAGCAAGTGAACTCGCTACAAAACCTGGTAGTAACTCGTAAAAGTAAACACTTAAGGTTTCGCCATTTTCGAGTAGCGGTACGTATGCCCAAAGTAGTACGGTGAGTGAACCCACAACCACACCGGCTACTGCGCCGCTGTGCGTTAGCTTTTTCCACCATAAACTAAAGATTACCAGTGGGCCAAATGCTGCGCCAAAACCGGCCCATGCGTTTGATACTAAATTAAGTACGCTGCTATTGCTGTCTAGGGCAATCAGTGATGCCACAACGGCCACCACGAGCACGCATACGCGGCTAATCATCAGCAGTTCGTTACTGCTTGGCTGACGCTTTGCATAGCTCTTATAGATATCTTCAACCAGCGAGCTCGACGACACTAATAGCTGTGACGAAATGGTGCTCATAATGGCAGCTAAAATTGCTGCAAGCAGCCAACCTGCCACAAATGGGTGGAACAAAAACTGTGATAGAAAGATAAAAATGGTTTCGGGATCAGATACTGATTGCTCGCTGTTGGCAATAAAGCTTGCACCAACAAGGCCTGTTACTAGCGCACCAATAATCGAAATTGTCATCCACGATAAACCGATTTTGCGTGCTTTGGCTAAGTTTTCATGGCTATCAATTGCCATAAAGCGCACAATAATGTGTGGCTGACCAAAGTAACCAAGGCCCCATGTCATTAAGCTAATAGCGGCAAGCAATTCAACATTGCCAAAATCAAACGACATTGATTGGGTGAAGTTACTGGCAGCTTCAGCATCAAAGTTACTGAAGGTCACCATAGGTACGGCAATCAGCGCAATGAGCATGATTACGCCCTGAATAAAGTCACTTAAACTGACCGCAAGGAACCCGCCAAGTACCGTGTAAATTACGACTATGCTAACGGTAGCCACAATGCCAATGGTGTAATCAATATTAAATGCCGATTCAAACAGTTTACCGCCGGCGACTAGGCCTGATGCGGTATAAACCGTGAAAAATACAATAATAACAATCGACGCAATGAGTCTTACACTGCCTTTTTCAAGGGCGAAGCGCTTTGAAAAGAACTCGGGAATGGTCAGTGCATCATCTGCAAGTTCTGTGAATACTCGAAGCTTAGGCGCAACAATGTGATAGTTCACATAGGCACCTAACACTAGGCCAACTGCAAGCCAAATACTGCCTAATCCACTAACATAAGCGGCACCTGGTAGACCCATCAGCATCCAGCCACTCATATCTGAGGCGCCAGCTGATAACGCGGTCACTTTGGCGCTAACATTGCGCCCACCGAGTAAATATTCACCGTTATCTGATGTGGATTTTTTCATGGCATAAACGCCAATGAAAATTAGCAGGGCGAAATATAATAAAATAGAAAAAGTCGCGTAATCGAACATTTTATTTCAGTACTAATTAATTATGTTATTTGCTTTGAGAATTTGCGTAGCGCCCTTGTGAGTCACCTGAGATTCGCTTTTTAGCAAGAGAACCCGCGGCTAATAAGTAACTTACAGCGGCGATAAATTTAAAAGAAAGGTACCCAAAAAGATCCGTCTTAGTACTCATGATATTTACCTCACATGGTTTAAATTGATTACAATTCTAATTATTTGAGCTCTAATTTCAAGTGGATAAAACTTGATCAACGCAGAAAGTGTATTTAAGTGTTTGTTTATATTGATCTAATTTATTTTTGACGTTTTTATGATTTATTTAGATTTAGTTAGATAAACAAATATTAATTTGAAGTCGAAGCAAATAAGGGTAAATAGGTGAAATAAATTGGCCTGTTTTCCGGTTTATACCTTATAAACCGTGCATTTATGCCAATCGGCTACACTCTTTTAGTTATGTTTGCATTTTCAGCGATTGGTATAGATGTGAACTTTATCGTGGTTTATTAAAGTGAAGGGGCACATTTGAAAACACTTATTCAATTTTTATCTTGGTTGGGCTTGGTGTTGTCTGCCAATTTAGTTGCACAGGAAAAAGTCACTGCGCAGCAATTTGTCGACTTGCAAGAAGGCAATAAGCCGTTTGCTGGTTTTCGCCGTGCGCATGCAAAAGGTGCATGTATAACAGGTGAGTTTGTCGCTAATGGCGCACTTGCACCCTACACAAAAGCCACCTTGTTTGAAGCTGGAACGACTGCTTTTGTTGGTCGCTTTTCAATTGCGGGTAGTAATCCAACAGCGCCAGATTTAAAAGCGCCCGTGCGTAGCCTAGCGTTGAGTTTTGATTTAAGCAGCACTGAGCAGTGGCGTATTGCCATGAATACACCGCCTGCGATGGCGGTCACTAATGCACATGATTTTTATCAGCAAATTGTGGCAATTAAGCAAGGACCTGATGCGATTAAAGCATTTTTTAACGAGCATCCTGAAAGCAAAGATTTTTTAAATTGGAAAGCCAGCTACACGCCGTCTTCGAGTTTTGCTCTTGAGCAATACAACAGCATAAATGCGTTCTATTTGATTGATAATCAAAACAATAAACAGGCGGTGAGGTGGCATGTTATGCCTCGCGATAACACACCAAATACCCTTTCAAATAGCAATAATGCGCTGTTTGATGAGTTATCAAGCCGTTTAGCAAACGGGGCTGTATCATTTAATTGGGTGTTTACTTTAGCCAGTGATGGCGATGATGAAACTAATCCAGCGGTAATTTGGCCAAGCTCACGCGAACAGGTATCTGCAGGAGTGCTCAAGATTAAAACTATCGATTCCAGCGAAGGTGCGCGCTGCCACGACATTAACTTTGATCCGCTAACCTTACCAACAGGCATTGTCGCGACTCAAGATCCTATCTTGAATGCGCGCTCTGCTGCATATGCGGAGTCTTATCGTCGCAGAGCGAAAGAAAAACTGCTGGAGGCGCTGCAATGATTGCTAAACACAGTTTAAGTTTAAGATTATTACACTGGGTAATGGCGATGATGTTTGTATCGCTGTTTGCTGCAGGTTTAACTATGGTTAGTTCACTTGAACCATGGCAACCTAGTTTACTGGCGCTACATAAGGCGTTTGGCTTAGTTGCTTTAGTATTATTTGTGCTGCGAGTGTGCGCCAAATTTAGCTCAACGCCGCTTACTTCGAGCAGTGATGAATCTAAGTTGCAGAAAATGGCAGCAAGCAGTGTGCATTTTCTACTTTATTGTTTGATGTGTGCAGTGCCACTAACGGGCATTTTGTCGCAGTATTTCGCCAGTAAGCCAATTTCGTTTTTTGGCATAGTGAGCATTGGCGTGAAAAGCGAACCAGACATTGTGCTTTATGGCTTGTTTCGCGAATTACACAGCTTACTTATTGCTGTGTTTGCCTTGCTAATTTTTATGCATGTTGCGGGTGCGCTGTACCATTACTTTATTAAAAAAGACGATACCTTAAAACGCATGCTTTAACGTTTATTGTTTTTTATATGGCGGCGTTATTAATAATAAAAAAGCGAGTAAGGAAACCCTAACTCGCTTTTTTTATTGTGCTTTTATTCAGCTAGCAAAGTGTTAACTTACTTTCACTTTGCGATAGCTTAAGCGGTAAAAAATGCTATAGAACACAGGCACGGCAATCAGTGTGAGCAAGGTTGCAAATGCTAAACCACCCATAATGGTTACCGACATATCGGCGAAGAACGCATCGCTTAAAAGCGGCGCCATACCTAAAATAGTGGTAATCGCAGCCAGTGCAACAGGGCGTAAACGTGACGCGCTGGCCGATAAAATAGCTTCGTTTGGTACGCTGCCTTCTTTAATTTGCAGGTCAATTTCTTCAAGTAAAACAATGGCATTTTTAATTAACATGCCAAATAAACTTAAGAAACCCAGCAGTGACATAAAGCCAAACGGCATATCGGTAACAAGTAAACCAGTTACAACGCCTACCGCAGCCATTGGCACAACTAACCAAATAATCAGTGGCTGACGCACGCGGCCAAATAACACAATTGAAATCAACAGCATCACTAAAAAGCCCGCAGGCAAGCCTGTACCAAGTGCTTTTTGTGCATCGCGTGATGACTCGTATTCACCACCCCATTCTAGGCTATAGCCAGCCGGTAGTTGCATTGCTTCAATTTGTGGTTTGATACGTGCAAATGCTTTACCTGCGGTTTCATCAAAGCCCGGGTCGGCAAGTACCGTAATGGTTCTTACACGGTCGCGACGATGAATTTGAGTCTCTTCATTTTCCAGTTTTAAGCCCGTTGATACTTGCCTAAATGGAATGTATTTACGCTGTGATGAGCTCCACACTAAGCTGTTTTCAATTGCTTCGGTTTCCGATTGGCCCGAGCTTGCTACTTTGGCGGTAATGGCATAGCTGTAATCACCATCTTGCAAGCGGCCAAGTTCCAGCCCCGTTGATGCATATTGAATAGTTTGTGCAAAATCATTACGTGAAACCGCCGCAATGCCTGCGTTTACCGAATCATAATGGGTGTTTAACACTAAGCCTTTTTCACGCCAATCGTGACGAATATCGCGAATTTTGCCATCGTTTAGCATAATGTTTTCTGCTTCACGGGCTAACTGGCGCAGTACTTCAGAATCTGGGCCTGAGAATCGCGCTGCTAATTTAGCGCCACCACCTGGGCCAAACTGCATGCGTTCGGTATAAAAATCGGCGTTGAGATCGATGTCTGGCATCAGCTTAGTTAACTGCTGAATCACACCGTCAATTTCATCACGCTGGTGGGTGCGTACCAAGAAAAAGCCGTAGCTTTCGTTTGGTTGTTGCGGCGCATAAGTTAAGGTAAAGCGATCTGCACCACGGCCAACAAAGCTGGTTACTGACTTTATTTCATCAAAGTGCAGTAGCATTTTTTCGGTATCGGCTACTTTTTTGGTGGTTTCGCGAATATCTTGCCCTTGTGGTCCCCAGTAATGTACAAAGAAAATAGGCGCATTTGAAGGTGGGAAGAATCCTTGTTTCACTAAACCGAAGCTGGCGTAGGCAATAAAGGTAATGGCAAACAGCACCGCAACCGTAATCCATCTTAATTTAAGTGCGCTGTGTAGTAGGGCGATATAACCACGGTAAAATGCACTGTGGCCAGATTGTGTATTTGATTGCTGCTCCACTTTGTAAAAGTATTTACCAAATAGCGGCACTACGGTGATTGCTAATACCCAGCTGAGCATGAGTGAAATTAATACCACCGCAAATAGCGAGTAAAGAAACTCACCTGTTGCGTCGTCTGATAAACCAATGCCTGAGAAGGCCGCGATTCCAATTACTGTTGCACCTAATAATGGCCATTGCGTACGTTTTACAATAAAGCTTGCGGCTTCAAGCGCTTTTTTGCCTTGTTTCATGCGCAGCATCATACCTTCGGCAACTACAATGGCATTATCAACCAGCATCCCCATAGCAATTACCATAGCGCCCAGAGAAATACGCTGTAACTGTAAACCCATCAGCCACATAATTAATACGGTGCCCATTACGGTAATTAACAGTACCGAGCCAACCACCACGCCTGAGCGCCAGCCCATAAATACCATCAGCGTTAAGGTTACAACAATCACCGACATGATTAGATTATTAATAAACCCTTTTACAGATTCATCAACAATATTGGCTTGGTCATAAATTGGGGTCAGTGTGATGCCTGCTGGCAGCTCGCTTAACAAGTCGGCCACTTTAGCATTTACGCGCTTACCCACTTCAACAATGTTGACATCGTTTAGCGCCGACACGGCAAGGGTAATTGCTTCGTGACCTTGGTAGCGAATAAGCGTAGGCTGGATATCGAGCGGCTCAAATTTAAGCTCAGCAATATCACGAATTTTAAATGACTGGTTAGTACCCGGTACAACAATTGTTAGGTTATAAATTTCTTCAATTTGATCTAGCGGGTTTTCAACAATTAAACGTAGGCTACGGCCTTCTAGTTGAATACGACCGCCATTAAATGGCTTTAAATTTTCTTCAAGTAGTGCAGTGATTTCTGGAAATGAAATACCTAAGCCCGACAACTGATATGGGTTAATGTAAGCCACCAATTGCTCTTGTTGCACACCACTGACTTGCACTTTGGCAACGCCTTCGGTGATGAGTAAATCGCGGCGAATAATGCGCGCAAATTCACGTAACTCTTGCGGGCTAAATTCAGGCGCACTGAGCGCGTAATACATGCCGTAAACATCACCAAAGTCATCGTAAACCGTTGGCGCATGGCTACCTGATGGTAAAATACTGGTGACATCGCGCAGTCGTTTTCTTAGTTCATCCCATATTTGCGGTAACTCGTTTGAGTCGAAGTTAGGTTTTACTTCAACGGTAATTTCCGACAAACCGGGTTTTGAAATAGACGTTAGCTGTTTAAGTTGCGGCATTTGTTGCAGTGCAATTTCAAGTTGTTCGGTGACTTCGCGCTCAACTTTTTGCGCACTAGCGCCTGGAAACTGAGTTACAACTTGCACCTGCTTAATGGTAAATGCCGGGTCTTCTAAGCGACCAATGTTACTTAAACCAAGGGTGCCACCAATTAATAATACAATCACCAGCAGCCATATATTGACTGGGTTTTTAATTGAATAACGAGCGATATCCACAGTTATAGCTCCGCTTTATAGGGTTTTACAGTCATGCCTTCGCGCATTTGCGCGGCGCCTGCGGCAACGATTAAATCACCTTCGGTAATACCACTTTTAATGGCTGCAAAACGGTTTTTAACCGATAACACATCGACGTTTGCCTTGCTTACTTGTGCCGTATCGCGATTGAATTTCCAAACATGAAAACCTTCGCTATCGTTACCTTGTAAAGCATTAAATGGCACTAGCAAATGTTGCTCGTCGCTTTGACTTTCAAGGCTTACTTGTACAACCGCACGTGCACCTGGGGTTAAATTGGTGTCATTGGCTTGTGCGGCAAAAACCACCTTGTATGTTTGTGTAATTGGGTCGGGCTGAGTGGCATGTTCAATGTATTCTAATTGGTAAACTTTATCGGGCGCCGAAATAATATGTGCATTAGCGCCAACTAACGAACCCTCTTTGTATTTGCTTACCAAACGCTCTGGCACATTCACATTAAAGTAATAACGCGAAACATCTTGTAGCCGAGCCACAATATCGCCGGCTTGTACGTAGTTTCCTTTTTCAGCGAAACGTTCAGAGATCTGCGCGTTAAATGGTGCGAGTAAGGTGGTGTAACTGAGATCTTTTTCAGCGCGTTTAAGTGCGATGTCGGCGAGTTCAAAGTTGGTTTTTGCGTTATCTAACTGACTTTGAGATACCAAACCGTTTTTTGCCGTTGCTTCAATACGTTCTAAATCTCGTGTTGCTTGGCTTAAGCGAGCTTCGGCTTCTTGTACACGTTGTTTAAACGGTGTCGGGTCAATTTGTGCTAGCAGTTGGCCTTGGTTTGCCAGCGTACCTGTCATTAATTGTGTTTGGATTAAACGACCAGATACTTCAAAACTTAAATCGACGGTTTTTACTGCCGACACTTCTGCAGGGAAAGTGCGGTTAACCAATTTTGCGTTGCTTACAGCGGGTACTAGCTTAACGGCTTGTACTTTTTCTACAGTAAGTTGTTCGGCAGGGGCGTCGGAACACGCTTGCAAAAACAAAGTTAACAGCGAAAGTGCGACTAATTTTACACGGGTCGCAGAGGTAAAAAAGTGAGTTTTCATAGTCATTGTTGCTTAGTTGTCAAAGTTTAATAAAACGAACTTGATTTTATCTTTATGATTTTTAAAGCATTTAAAACCTAAAATAGAAAACCGCTAACGGCTAAAGACGCTTCAGTATAATCATTGATCAAGTAAACTGTACGGTGTAGTTTACTGGTCGCAATTGAAAAGTAAACCAATTAGTGTAAAAATAATTTCCAACTTTTCTAAGAGACCAAATCATGAGCGAAGCCAAAATCAGCCGCAGTATGCAAAAACGCCAAGCGATTATTGATGGCGCAAAAACGGCATTCCAGCAATATGGTGTAAGTGACACCAGCATGGATAAAATTGCCGAAACTGCGCAAGTATCAAAGCGTACTGTTTACAATCACTTTGAAAGTAAAGAGATTTTGGTAACTCACATTATTCGTGATATTTGGAGTCAGAATATTCTGACGTATGAGTTTGAATACGATAAGAATCGAGATTTGCGCAGTCAGCTGAGCGAGTTGATTGCCAACGAGCTTCAGTTTATGTGCGATCAAGGTACACTTGATTTAATTCGCGTGGCAATGGGTTACTGCTTATTTAACCCGGAGATGTCTAATGGTGAGTTACGGGAGTTCTTTGAACAAGAAACAACGCTTATTCGTTGGCTTAGACATGCTATGGAAGATGGAAAATTTCGCAAAAAAGACCCGTATCTAGTATCTGAGCAATTACTAGGTTTGTTAAAAGGGCAAGCTTTTTGGCCGCAGGTGTTACATTTTGAGGAGCGATTGACTGAAGCGCAAATGCGCGAGCTAACAAATGATACTCTGGACTTGTTTTTAAGTTACTACGAAATTTAATTGAGTAAACGCGGTTTTGGCGTAAATGCAACCGCGTTAGCTAAGGCGCAGTACCATTTTGACGTAAGTTAGGTGATGTTTTAAAAAGGGCTCACCCTCAACAGTTAAGCCAAACCGACGATAAAACGGTACGGCTGTTTCGCGGGCATCAAGCCAAAATTGTTCAATATTGCGCTTTTTAACATCGCTTATAATATGCTGTAAAAGTTCGCTGCCGAGCCCTTGGTTTTGGTAACTAGGCAAGGTGGCAAATTTGCGCAAACGCGCTTCATTTTTATTGATAAATAACGATGCTACACACACTAGTTCTCGCTTAACCTTAATGCCAAAGTGGACGGCGTTTTGGTCTTCCGGTAATTGGCAAAAATCCATTGGCTTGTCTGGCCACAGTACGTGATGACGCACGCTAATCGTTTCAGCGGCGGTAATTTGTTGTACTTGAAAGGGTGAAGGCATTATTAGATGCCACCTGTAACATCAAGTATTTTTCCGGTAATAAACGAGGCGTCGTCTGATAATAAATAAGCGATGCTATTTGCTACTTCTATAGGTTGCCCGCCACGCTTAAGTGGGATTTTTTCTTTGAGTCGGTCAACGCGCGTTGGTTCGCCACCGTCGCTATGAATATCAGTATAAATAAGCCCTGGGCGTATAGCGTTAACACGAATACCGTGCTCGGCAACTTCTAGGGCAAGGCCACGGGTAAGTGAATCTACCGCGCCTTTTGCTGCTGCGTAATCGACATATTCAAAGGGAGCACCCGACTGCGATGCACCCGAAGACACATTCACAATTACGCCATCACTCGGGCAACGTTTTATAAACTCTTTGGCACATAAAAACGTGCTGGTAAGGTTACCGTTAACGGTATTTAAAAAGCGCTCAAGGGAAATATCTGAAAGTGTGCTTTGTTTAAATAAAATTCCTGCGTTATTAACGAGATAATTCACTTTGCCTAAATTCGCTTCAATGTTATCAAAAAGGCGAGTAACTGCATTCTCGTTTGTAACATCTGCACAAAATGTATCGCACATTCCGCCGTTTTGTTTTATCTCATTTGCAACATCTGTTGCGGCATCGGCATTTTTAACATAGTTAATCGCAACACGATAACCGCGCTTAGCGAGCAGTTTTGCCGTAGCGGCGCCAATACCGCGAGAAGCGCCGGTAACTAAAACAACTTTGTTTATTGTGTCTTTATTCATAATGCTATTTTGAGCGGCTTGGCTCGAACTCGCTGTAGTGTGGCAAATCCATATTTAAACTATCCCAATTGGCTTTTGAATCAACAAAATTATGGGACATTGGGCGTTCAGCAATATCGCAGTCAAGTACACCTAAGCGCAGGCGTAAACGTGTTGGGTCATCCGCATTTGAGCTATAAAGTGGTGACGCGCATTGCTTGCAAAAATGACGTTTTCTACCCGGTTTTACTTCAAACGAGTTAATGAATTCTTGCCCTTTTTCGATTGTTAGCGACTGCGAGTCAATAAAGCCATTGGTCGCAAAGGCGGTACCGCTTGATTTTCTGCAAAGTGAGCAGTGGCAATGAATAATATCGCTAATTGGGCCGTTAATTGTCATGTGAACTTCGCCGCATAGGCAAGTGGCAGAATACATATTTGTCCTTAAACTGAGGAAGTTGAATTTGATAGCTGCTTTTTACGCGCTTGAAAATCAACAAAAATGTTAATGCTTAACCACACAAACCCTATCACAAAGCTGATGCCACCAAAATCCAAATAACGAAAATTTCCGTGTAATTCATATTGGGCATCAAAATTGGCGCCTTTTAGCGTAGGGATCAGAATATCAACAATCCACAAACCAAACATCACACTTGAAATGGCAAACGCGGCAATCCAACCGTACTTAATTAAAAAGGCAAAGGTAATATGCTCAATATTTGATTGTTGTTGCAGTTGCGCGGGTGTTAGCTCAAACACTGCGGCTAATGCTTTACTGGTTTCGAGCGAGGCGTTGCCATTTTTTTCAACACGCTGAATGGTGCGAATACTTAATCCCGCCGTGACTGCCAGCTCTTCTTGACTCCAACAGTGTTGTAAGCGCAGTTGTTGTATTTTCTTATTATCTAATTTCACAAATAAACTCATGATGTATTTCCTTATCGGTGTAAGTTGATAAGGAACAGCATAAAAATTTAGTGTACCGACTGCGCTGACAAATACCAGACATCTTAATGACATTTACCTGTCATCTATCTGACAATTTAGCGACAGCCAAATAAAATGGTTATTATACTGAGTGTGGGTACTCACTTAATTGAGTTTTATCCGACCATTGGTAAACAAATTCATCGACCACTGAACCACATGGCGCATGCCATACACCTGCCTTAACGCGTTTAGCGCCCAACTTTTCATACACTTTAATGGCGTGATGATTTCCTGATAGCACTTCTAAGTAGATGCTTGGGTGTTTGGCGTTTGCTTGTAGCCATTGTGTTGCCATAGACATTAGCTGCTTGGCGATGCCATTACCGTGATAATGACCATCGACATGTAAGTTATCGAGCAAGCTGCCAAGCTCTGTATTGTGATCGGCGTAAACACAAATAAAGCCAACGAGTTTGCTTTGGTGGCTCGCAATAATTACATGCTGCTTGCTATTTTCAGTAGCAAAACGAGATTGCCACAGCGCTAAACGCTCGTTTGGGGCAACTTGGCTTAAGTATTCGGCTTTTAACATAGTATGGTAGGTGTTTTGCCAACTTTGTGTGTGAAGAGACGCAATTGCTGAGGCATCGCTTTGATTGGCGGCGCGGTAGTTGATGTCCATGTTTGGTGTTCCTTGCTAGGCCCTAGTTATCCGTTCAATTAAAGCATTAATATTGAACTGATTAAATACTTTTACGCCATGCTGGTTTAGCAGCTGTGCAGTGACGCCTTGTCCACTTACTTTACTGCCTGAAAAGGTGCCGTCATATATTTCAGTGCTGCCACAGCTAGGGCTAAATTCGGTTAATAACGCCAATTTTATATGGTGTGTTTGGCAAAATTTTAAGGTGAGTTTTGCGCCGAGCATAAATGCGTCGGTAACATCAAGTCCGTCATCTTGTATCACGCGTGTGGTATTGTGTTTTTGGCGATAGATAATTTCAGCAGCCGGCCTTGGAATTGGCAAACCTGTGCTTACTTCGGGGCAAAAAGGCAAAAGTTCAAAATGCTGTTTCAGCGTTTGTAACTCAAGGGCGAGCGCTTTGCCGTTGTAGCGTACAGGATTGCCAAACAAACAGCTGCTTATTAGTAATTTTTGCATCAGATTATTAAAGCGCCAATTCAAACTGCAGCATATCGCTGGTGTTAGAAGGCGTTTTGGTAAACCCCATTTTGCTTAGCACGTGCGCCGATGCTGGATTATCAATGCTTACGCCACCGAGTATTACGCGCCACTGTGTTTTTGCTCTGCCATAGTGAATGAGTGCTTTTAGTAGTTCACTGGCGTAACCTTTGCCCCAATATTGCGCGTTAAATAAATAACCAATATGTGCATGGCCATTGTTTTCATAAATTATAAGTAAGCCAATCAGTGTTAACTCGGCATTGTGATAGATGCCATAAACTTGGCTTGTGTGTGCTTGTTCATTTAACCAAACCTTTGCATCAACAGGTGTTGTAATCCCGTGAAAACTAAGTGGTAAGTAACGTGTTACCTCGGGACTTAAAATTGCAATCAGCTGGTTAAGTTCAACATGGTTTAGCGTTTGCTTTAACGCCGACACCGTGAGTCGTTGGCTATTGAACAAGCACAGATCTTTCATATTACTCGCTTTTAGAATGACAAGGTTGGTTGTTTAAAAACTGCGTGATGTGTGCGTTTATTGCCTGTTTTAACCACTTAGGGCCACCGTCGTACATATCGTTATGACGAGATTTTGCAATTTTAACAACACATACAGGTAGCTGCTGAGTTTCGCTTTCGCTATAAAGCACACCTTTATCGGCTGGGAAGTCGCTGCCACGAATTGAGAGCACCTTAATATTTGGATTTCGAGGAAGCGGTACACGGCGATGATCGATAGTGATCACGCGCTCGATATAATCGACGTTTTCATTAGCAAGCCACGACGAAATATCGCCACCGTTTGAATGGCCGATTAACGTGAGCGCATTAAAGTTATAGTGTGTGTATTTGTTGGCATAGTGCGATTTAACAAAACGCAGTGTTTGTGCGCCACGTTGCCAGTTTTCGCTGCGCGTTTGGTATAAGTCGCCGCTAACTGATAGCGGTGGGTCATTGGGCAGTTCGTGCCCTACAGCGATAGTTAAAAACCCATTTTTATTGAGCAAAGTTTCAATAAATTGGTATTCAGTGTGTTTAATGCCATATCCCGCGCTAATTATGGCGACCGGACATTGATTTTTTTGCGTGCAACTTGCTGAATTTGTGGGCTTTGAGACTGTCACTGGAATATGACGGTCGCGTGACTGATCAAACACGCTCAAGTCACTATTTTTGGCATTAACCGCATAACTCGCAAGGCCTAACATCAGGCTTAACGCAAGAGAAAAACGCATGAATCTTCCTTTTTATAAATTATTGTTTTTAAACGTTTGATTGAGCGCCTTTTTAACATTTTAGCTATATGATTTATAGTGATTTTCTCGCAATCGCTTGGATCACAGCTGCCTCACCGGTATGAAATGTACCTTCAATAACAGTGCGCTTAAGGCTTTGTAGCAATGTGAAATCTAGCCCGGCTAATTCATTTTTAAGCTGTGTTGTTGTGATCATTGTACTGATGTCTTTGCCGCCGCCTGTGCCTAAATGAATTTGCTCGGGGGTGTAGGCTTCAAGTAAAAATACCCCATTTGGTTTTAAACTTTTAACCACATTGGCGTGAAGTAAACGTCTATGCGCTTGTGAAAACGGGACAAAAATTGAGATGATGCTATCCCATTTATTTTCACCTAAATCAAAGTTGGTTAAATCAGCGTGAATAAACTCAATGTTTACCTTGTGCTTGTCAGCTAATCGCGCTGCTTTTTCTAACCCTTTGATTGACGCGTCGACGGCGCAGACCTCAAAGCCTTGCTGAGCAAGAAATACTGCATTGCGTCCTTCTCCTTCTGCAAGTGTGAGCACTTTGTTTGCCTTAAGTGATGAAACGTGTTGTTTTAAAAAGTCATTTGCTTGAGTGCCGTAAGCATATTCGCTGTTTGAAAATCGTGTATCCCACATGCTGTCAAAGGTCATGATTTACGCCTGTTAATTTAAACAATAGAATAAGGGTATTACTTCAAGTCGACTGTAAGTCAAGTGCATGCGAGAAAAATTATGGATATTGCGCAAGTTGCTAAACAATCGGGTTTAAAACCATCAACTTTACGTTATTACGAAGAAAAAGGGCTGATCCGCTCTGCCGGTCGCAATGGGTTACGCCGTTATTACGACAAACAGGTATTAGAGAAGTTAGCGCTAATTAATTTGGGGCGCTACGTTGGTTTATCGCTCGATGAAATTGCTGAAATGCTGCTGCCGAAAGGCGTTGAGGTGAATCGCTCGTTATTGCTTGAAAAAGCCGACGAGCTCGATAAACAAATTAAATCGATGACGGCGATACGAGATGGCTTGCGCCACGCTGCTGAGTGCAGCGCGCCACATCATTTAGCTTGCCCAACGTTTCAGCGTTTTTTAAATCTTGCGGGTAAACGCCTAAAAGCGAAACCGAACAAGCTGAAGTAATACCATTGCTGATTTTGCTTAAATTGTAATGGTACCTGTTAGGTATTGCACTGCATCGCCAGAGATTTTGACACGGGTGTCTGTTACTTCACAATACAAAATGCCACTGCGTTTTGATGCTTGCAGCGCCACAATTTGCTGTTTATTCAATTTTTCAGCCCAGTAGGGTGCAAGTCCTGTGTGAATAGAGCCGGTTACCGGATCTTCATCCCCGCCATTGGCGGGCCAAAAATAGCGTGATGCACAATCAAATTGTGTGCTCGGTGCACTCACGGTCACATCTAAAGGTGCAAGGGTTTTAAGTTTTTCAGCATCTGCTGTGATGGCAGTAACGATGTCTTCATTGTCATAAATAGCGAAATAGGCTTGGTCGTTTTTAAGCACTTCAAGTGGCGTGTGTGATAAGCCTTCAAGCAATGCCGCGGGCACTTGGTGTGGCTCAACGGGTGTTGGTTTGCGATTTGGAAAGTCCATTTCAATACGGCCGAGGGCGTTTTTCACTATGGTCATTTCACCGACGGCGCTTGCGAAAAATGTAAATTCTGACTTTTCTGGGTATTTAGAAAATAGAACAAAGGCCGATGCAAGCGTGGCGTGGCCGCAAAAATCAATCTCTGTAAGTGGCGAAAACCAGCGAATATGGTAAACATTAGCCTCATTTTTCACTAAATAAGCGGTTTCTGATAAGTTGTTTTCACTGGCAATATTTTGCATTTGGCTGTCACTTAGCCAAGCATCAGTAATGATCACTGCCGCAGAGTTGCCTTTAAATCGCTCATTGGTGAATGCATCAATCACCTGCATTTCAAGTTTCATGATTGCCCCTTCTCGTAAACTTTTTGTGCGATTAGCTCGCTTGTGAGTGGTTGTCCTTGCCAAATAAATACCTTGCTTGCACCAGCACCTAACCCAAGTTCAAGTAAAATACGTTCTTCAATTTCACACAAACCACCGTCGTTCAGTGCTCTTTGGTGCATAACTAAGGTGAGCGTTTGCAGCAGCGATTTAGTTTGTACTTGGCTGATAGCGTCTTTGAGTTTGGCTTCGCAAGCTTGAAAATGTGCGATAGCTAATCGTGCATTAGAAAACGTACCAGTGATCACTTGCTGTTTGTTAGCGTCAAAGTTATCGATAGTAATGTGGTCTTTATTAATTGTGACGTAGAGCACGTGTTGGTTAAACATAGTATTTCCTATTGCGCGCGTTTTTTAGCGTAAATGAACAGATCTGTATCAGGCGTTGTTGCATCCGAATTCATCACTTTACGGTTAACCTTAATAATTTCAAATGCGTATTTTTCAAGCATGGCTGTGATGTCACTAAAGGTATGATAGTAAATGTACATTTGGTCGCCCTTGCTGGATGTTTGCAGGCCTGAACGCGCATTTTCACCTTCCATAGTGCTGATATGAAAAAGCCCTCCTGCTGTTAAACAGTTCGAGACATTTTTAATAAGATTTTCAACTTCTAGGGTGTTTAAATAAGGTGTACAAAAACCACTAAATACAGCGTCAAAGCGATGATTTAAATCACTTAAATTACGTGAACCCATCACCCTGAACTTGGCTGTTGGGTTATTCGCTTTGGCAAGTTCAATCATATTGGGTGCCAGATCAATGCCTGTGATCTGAAGGTTATTTCGTTTATTTAATAGGTACCTAGTTACATTACCTGGACCGCAGCCAATTTCGAGCACACTGGCATTTTTAGTTTTTAATAGCTGGCAAAAGGTATCGTAGCTATCAAAATAATGGTCGAAGTCCATATATTTGTCTTGGTATTGCTTGGTTAAACGATTAAATGTATCGACCGAGAGAGCGTTATTATCCATGTTTTCCTCTAAAACCACGCAATAAAACCTGCGATATTTATCACAATAAGCGCCACTAAACTGATGGCAAATAATGCGCTACGCAATAATTTTAAATTTAAGTAATAACAAAGTGTATACAGGGCGCGTGCAACAAAGTAGCTGAGCGCGGCTCCGTTAACCACATTGCTATTGGCATTCATGGCTATCGCAAACGCTATGCTTAAAATAAAAATGGCAATGCTTTCATTAATGTTTAGATGAGTGCGATTGGCACGAAATAATAAATTTTCGTGATTGTTTTCAACTGGAAATCCGGGAGGGTGCTTTTTTACAATTGCCAGTACATCGGCAATTAACAGCTGCACTATCATTAACATAGCGGTTAAGCCAAGGACTAACAGGGTAAGGTGATATTGAGTTAGGTCGACCATGATATTGTTGCGTATAAAATTGGGTTAAATACGCCAGTTCCGTTTAAAGATTATTTTTGTGATGCCACTGTACTGCAAGAGCAAGATGTTGGGCAATAAAATCTGATTTTAATTCACAATATAACGCACTGTTATTGTTACAACTTATTGCTGCATCTTGTTTGATTTTAGCGTATTCAGTAGCGATATTTGGCATTGCAATAAGGTAGTCGCGAAAAACGCGATGCTTAAAGAGGTGCTCATCCCCTTTTGCGAAGGCATGAATATGATGACTGCGTTTATCCCCACCTTTTTGAAAGTAGCGCCGACCACTAATGCCATTTTCCCCTTTGGCTTTGTAGCTAATGTGTTGAAGGGCTGCGTTGCATGTGTCGAGCACATCGAGGGATTTTACTTCTAGCAAAATATCAATCACTGGCTTTGCCGCCAAATTAGGCACCGACGTACTGCCAATATGCTCAATTGCGATTAAGTTAGCACCAAGTATCGCTGAAATTAACGCGACTTCACGCTCGAAGTGTTCACGCCATAGTGGTGTGTAAGTCATGACCTCGATTTTTCGCATGCTACTTCCTTTATTGTTATTTGATTAAAACGCTGTCTTTTATAGGCATATCAACAACGGTAATTAGACTTTTACATAAACGCAAAAGCCCAAAGTTATTAGCTTTGGGCTTATGTTCTAACAATGTGGTGACGACCAACCGAGCCGTGTTACATGGTTATTGTTTAAGGCTGCAATGTCATACGCAATATTGGAAAGGGCTTACCCAAATCATCAATTGGCGAGCGGGCATTAATGTGAAATCCCCTGTGTTGATAAAAACCAACAGCTTGAGGGTTTTGCTCATTGACATCCACTTTTGTTGCCGCTAACTGATCAATGGCATAGTTCAACAATAATGTACCAATGCCTTTACCGCGTGCCGCATTAAGCACAAACAGCATTTCAATTTTGTGTTGATGAACGCCAATAAATCCTAATATTGCACCCAAATCATTTTTAACACATTTTAGCGTTACCACTGGAAACGCCTGCGTTAAAATAATGGGTTTAAAATACGCAATGTCCTGTTTTGTAATAAAGTCATGCGTTGCTCGGACTGAATTTTCCCAAACAGCTAGCAATTCTGCGTAGTTGTTAGGAAGCACATTTTCTACAATCATGGTATTTCTCTTTGTGACTGAAATTGATGTGCAGCCGCGAAAAATTAGTTTACCCCGTGAAACAGCATAAAGCGACGTATTTTAGTTTTGCTCATATTTAAGCGTTAGACCGTAAAGTTCAACACGCTCTGGTATAAACACTCTATTTATTAGTTAAATTTGTTCTTATGAAGAAATTTCAGCGTGTTAGCCTAGACTTATAGCGTGGTTAAATTTGAGGCGAAAAAAGTGCGCAATTTGTTACTTGTATTGCTGCTCCCCACGTATTGCCTAGCTGAAGTGATCAATTGGATTGTGGTTGATTACCCTCCTTACTATATTTTAAAAGGCGAATACATGGGTCAAGGAAGAGACGAGCAAGTAATTGATTTGGTTTCTAAAAACTTAGTGGGTTATAAATTTAAACGTCATGTTATGCCGGCAAGTAGAGCGGTGAAAGCGCTTGGCAGAAGTGATCAGGTGTTTTGTATGGCGTCTTTGTATCGTAATCAAGAACGCGAACAGTTTATTAGCTTTACTGAGCAATATTCTACACTTGGGTTATCGCCTGCTATTGCCATGCGTAAATCATTGGTTGATAAATTAGAACTTGGCAACCGCACTGATGTGTCGTTGCGTTATTTAATTTTAAATCACGGTTTAACCGTGGGCACCACACTTAATCGGTCATACAGTAAAGAAATAGATGCAATACTAAGATCATCGCCTAGCGAACAGCTATCAACTCGCGCAGGCCGCGATTCGCTTGAAAGTTTAACCTATATGTTGTTAAAAGGGCGGGTGGACATTATTTTGGGCTACCCCAGCGAACACGCCTATTTAAGTAAATTGATGGACGCCAATAATGAGCTCACGCAACTAAGCGTACAAGAAGCAAAAGCGGTAGCAACCGGATATATTGGTTGTAGCAAAAACCCGCAAGGCGACATTGCAATTAAAGCGATTGATGCAGCGCTTGCAAAGCTTAACCACAGTAAGCAGTTTACAGCTGTAATGCTGCGTTGGTTACCACAGCATATGGCTCCGACATTAAAACCGTATTTAAAGGAATATTAGCGTTTGGTTAGGCGTTGTTAGTGGTGGTGTTAGGTGTCGTTAGCGGTATTAGGTGTGGGGTGTTTTTTAATTGTTAGCAATACATGTTTGCTGTTTTAATGCTTAAGTTAAATCAGATAAACGTCAGCAAGTAACGCGCTAGTCATCCATGTAAGCCCTTTTACGTGAAGTTCTTTTCTCGCGTTCATAACTTTGCTTTGGGGTTTAGTTGAGCGGAAAAGACTTTTAGCAACAGTCTGCAAAGTTGGCAATGCGCGAAAAACGGCCATAAAAAATTATTTTTCAGCACTGATTTTATGCTCAGTTGCTATGCGTTTCTCCTATATTCAGGAAAACGACCCAATGGGTCGATATTAAATTGTTAGCTTTCACGGAGGAAGTAATGAGCAATCTTGAAAGACTGAAAGATTTACTAGCAAAATTTGGTGAAGAAGTACATTTGTCCAAGCAGTCTATTCCAGTAATTAATACAACTTGCATCGATGAAATAGTTCCGTCATCTCCTGGTGTCTACTGGATAGAAACAACAATGCCTGCTGCTGAAATGCGAGATGCCATATCCGAAGTCACTGGCAAAAATAAAAGGATTAGAAAGAATCCACCTAAAGGCACTACATTAATTGAACAGGTTGATTCTCAATCATATGTCGTATACTCAGGTACTGAGGAAGATATTAATAAACGACTAAAGCAGCACTTATTCAATATGGGGCACGTTGACACTGTAAAGCTAGGATGTGTTATCAATGAGTCGCCATTCTGTGATTATGAATGGAAGGTCGGTTTAAAAAGTATAGATAGCTACGAATTGCGGTATGCTGTAGAAGCATGGTGGCGCTTAAATAAAGGGTGGCCAAAGTTTTGCCTGAGGTAAAAGCTAACAAGCCACTCAAGCAGGACAAATAAAGTTTGGCTTTTGCTCCTGCGTCGCTAATTTTAGCCAAACATTTATTTGCCTCTTAGTGGGGCGTTATACCTAATTACAAAACAACTTCCCTAAAGGAGGGAATCTATGAAGATGTTAAAAACCACCACCCCGCTAAGCGCGATACTATTAGCCTCGATGTTGTTTGTAGTTTCGGGGTGCGCAGTAAAATTGATAGCGTCATACGACGAAACGACTGACAAAAATGTCACAGCTCTTCAAAGGAAATTCGAAACATTTCTAACTGATCTGGAAGCAAAAGACGGACTTCCAGAGTGTAGCTATGATAAAAATTCGAAATTCTACAGTGAGTCGAAAGTTGATTTGAGTGCTATAAAAGTTCGAGCTGAGGCAATTCCAAAAAATGACATCACCGTGCAGCAAGTGTCTTTGCTTGATAGCAGTTTAGATAGCTTAGAGTCTTTACATAAACTTAAGGATAAGAAGTCAAAATCTAGTGGCGAGCTTAAATGTATCAGTGCTAATGAAATTACCCCACTTAGAAATGCATTTAATTCAAGCTTTACTGCAATACTAAAGCTTGAACTTGAAAAGAAACGTGGCGAAGACTAATTAAATTGGAGAAATAATATGAGTATTAATGCAGAAGAATTAGCAGGAAACATGTTGTCCGCAATGCAAGGTGTTTTATCTGAGAAGTGGCCAAGTATCAAAGAATATGGTAAATCTGAGACCCAAAAGCTAGCACAATCATTTGTAATGATTGAAGCCCTAAAAGCATCAGGGCAAATCGATGATGAGGAAGCGGCATTGCATTTCTCGATACAGAAAAACGCTAGTAGAACCGTTTTCCTAGCAATTGAGGGGCTTGGGGTTTTAGCGGTAGAACAAGCTATAAATGCAGCGCTAAATGTCGTTAAAGACACCGTAAACACAGCAGTAGGCTTTACCTTAATATAGGTATAACAAAGCCAGTCAGCGGGACGCAGCAAAGCTGCGCCTCTGCTGGCGGCGTTAGGTACTAAATCTAGTTAGGAGGTCATATGTCAATTAGCGATATACTAAAATCGAGTGAAACGCTCTCGAACTCTATAGTTAAGTTGTATAGGATTGGTGGTTTTGCTCTTGCTTTTGGTTTTACTGGTATCTTCCTTATTGTTTTTAGCAGTTTCACCAAAACGTTACCTGAGCTTACGTTTGGTCTTGGTACTATACTGACACTTGTTTGCTTATTCTTCTTTTTATACGTAAATGTTACGAAGACTCGGAATGCGGCTCAGACCTTAGCTGATAATAAAGAAGCAATCGAGGCTGTACAAAATATGTCCATGCAACTGAGTGAGATTACAGCAGACGCTCAGGCATTGGGTTTTAAGTATCTCGATAAGATAGATATAGCCTTGGATAAGGTAAGGCAGATTCCATTTGTCGGCGATAAGCTAAATATGCTAGGTATTAACCAAGAAGAATCAGCTTCAAAAGCTCTGGTGGAATACAAGATAGAGCTTGAAAACTTAATCACTGAAACAAAAACTGCTCTTATTTCTGGTGATGTACAAACCCTCAACAGATACTCAGAGCAGTTGCACCTTGTTTCTAACAAATTAAAAAATGAGCTCAAGCGATAAGTACCTAATAAGTTACTCAAAAGGACGCAAAACGCTTGGCTTGTGCTCCTTCGTCGCTAATTTTAGCCAAGCATTTTTGCGCCCATTAGTAAGACGTTGTGCCCATGAAATATTTTTTACATTGTTTAGTGTTTTTATTTTCCGTCTGCTCTATTGGCTCTGAGTCGATAGAGATCAAGGGTGATGTTTCAATCCAAACGATTGAATTGATAAAGTCAAAATTTGATGATGGAGCTCCAATAGTCGAATCGGGGCATATATCGAAAATATTGCCTAAAAACCTAGGCGACGCCATATATAAAATTGCTAATGATGATGGCTATTTTGAAGTTCGGTTTAAGGAGCATAGGAATCAATCAGGATATGATACAGTAACTGCGAAATTTATATGTGACTCGTTACCGTGCGAAGTTATTTTTTATAACCACATTAAGACGGTGTATTAGGGCACATAACAAGCTGTTTAGCGAGGCGTTAGGCAAGGAGTGCATCTAATGAATAAGTTATTAGCTCTTGTGGCATTTGTCTGCTTGAGTGGCTGTGGCATGTCCGATGAAGAAAAGATCCAAGAATTTAAGTCTCGGTGCTTACAGTATTCATCTGAATTTATTATTGATAACTCAGCTGTTGGAGAAGTAAATCTTGGTGAACACTCATTTGGCATTCGGGCTAACATAGCGAGCCAAAAAGTAATATCTGGTGGGCATGACTCTAATATACTTATTGGTTCTGCAGATCTTCCAGTGTTAGATCAGATATACGGACCTTCATATGTATTGCAACGGCTACTATTGGAGCCAACTAATATTAGTGAAGTGCGGTACAAATATAATAGAAAAAATGGAAAGCTAGAATCGCAAAGTTGCTATGAAAATACTCGGATCTCAGTAAAAACTGTAGAACAAGCTGGTCAAACGTTTCTAGGGAACTGTGATATTACTCGAGTTCATGATGACGATTACCTAGCACGATACAACATACTTTACGCATATGGTGAAGTTGATGAATATGACATCAGGCCATTTATGTTTTGGGTAAATGACCGAGCTTCAGGTCAAGTATTAGCAGAGCAGATTTCTTTTCAGTTGTTACTTGGTGGTCTATCTGGTGAAAACAAAGTGCTGAAAGCATGGGGGGGCGCTCAAAGTGTAAGAAGTTGTAATCTGTCACCACCAGATCAGCTTGTTAAGCGGGTTTTTCGCAAAAATGTCTAACACGATTAGCTGTTAAAGGCGTTGGTGCACTTCACCCTACAGCGAACTAAATGATATGGAATATTTAAATGAAATCTGTCTGTAAAACAATCTTTTTAGGGCTTTCTTTAGTGGCAGTGATGTCTTGCTCGGATAGTGAACAACAAGCCGACCCTGATTTTGTTCCTAAGAATATTAAAAAAACGTTTTCGCAATCTAATAGCCCTGTGGTATTTATTGATGAGGCTCATAATAATTTTCTGACAAAAAATGGTCGATACAAGCCTTTTGCACAAGTTCTGTCTAGTGATGGTTATACGGTCAAATCTAGTAATGAAAAGTTCACTTTAGCGTATTTGCAACAAGTGAATGTATTGGTGGTAGCCAATGCGCTAGATAAAAATAGACGCGACTGGACTCCCCCGTTCGATGATGCATTTAACAGTAGTGAAGTTGAAGCCGTTAAACAGTGGGTAATACAGGGAGGCTCTCTTTTTTTAGTTGCCGATCACACCCCTTTTCCAAAAGTGATAGAGAACCTATCATCTGCTTTTGGCTTTGAATTTAGTAATGGTCATGTTCGTGATGCGTTGTTTCGTATCGATGATAAATCCCTTGCGGAACATTCGATTACCCAAGGCGACTCTCAATCAGAGCGAATCACTCAAGTTAAGTCGTTTGGTGGTTCTGCTTTTCAAATACCAGCGAAAGCACAACCTCTTTTAACTTTGGGTAAAAGGGCAACGTCTGTTGTGCCAAAGATTCCTTTTCAAATAAATGCGAAAACTCCTAGGGTATCAATGAATGGTTGGCATCAAGGCGCTGTTTTGGAAGTAGGAGAAGGGCGGGTTGCGGTGTTTTCTGAGGGCATGATGTTCTCGTCACAATTTGTAGCTTCAACAGGAAAAAAATACGGTTTAGTATCTAACGGCGCGGAACAAAATGAACAATTTTTACTAAATGTTATGCACTGGCTGTCAAAGTTAATATAACCGATGCTCGTACTTTGTATGCTAATAAGTCGTTTAAAGGACAAAAGCAGTTCGCTGTAGCCGGTGCGACAAACCAGCTTTAACTCTTTTCGGCAAGCTAACTAACAATCATATTTCTAGCTGTGTATTTACTTCATATATTAAAAACTTGAGTTACCATTACACCCCCGTGGAGCGGTGTTTAATTCGGCTTAGTGCAACAGGGGTAATGCCAAGGTATTTTGCGATGTCGTTTTGTGTAAGCTTGTTAACAAGTTCGGGTTCTTTTTCTTTAAAGCGCGTATAGCGTTCTTCTGCTGGCAGCATTAAAAACTCAAATTCGCGCTGCTCTTTTTTCATTGAGTGATTTAACAGCATGGCAATGACGCTTTGCGCTAGCGTATGAGATTGCGCGATACAATGTTGTAGGTCGTTAAAATTAAAACGGATTAATTCGCTTGGCGCGAGTGCAATTAAGTTAAACGTGCAATGTGTGTTTGCCGTAACCGCACTAATACTGCCAATCACGTTATTACATTGAATAAATGATTTTATGGTTTCTTTACCATCATCACTTAAGTAATAGGCTTTGAGCAGGCCGCTTTTTACAAAATAAAGGCAATTGCTTGAGTCGCCTTGGTAGAACACATGTTGCCCTTTTTCGATCGACTGCGCTACGCCATGTTTTGCTATAAACTCTTCTAAATTCATCCTTTTTATTTCCCATATCCTTTTGCTTATTAGCGCGTAACGGTCAACACGTTTTAGCTATTCTACAAACTAATTGCCTTTTTTGATCAGTTTTTTGTGATTTTTAACCTAGGTTAATGCCGCTGATTGCCTGTTTGCATAGTGTTAATGCCAATTTCAAATGGCATAAAAGGGAAACTATGAAGCTTATCAATAAAACCATAGTGGTGACGGGCGGCACGTCGGGAATTGGCTATCAATTGGCTAAACAACTGGCTGCGTACAACACCGTATTGGTGATAGCGCGAAACAGTGAGCGGCTAAAACCATTAGCGCTCGAATTTAAATCGCTTATGGCCTACGAGTGTGATTTAGCACAGCCTGAAAGTTATGTGTCGGTGGTGAATAACATTACGCAGCGCCATGGTGAAATTGATGTGTTGATTAATAACGCGGCAATTCAAAACATAGCCTGTTTTACCGACCCAATGTTCAACTATGGCATGTTACGCACCGAAGTGGATGTTAATTTTACCGCGGTGTGTGCGTTTAGTTATTTGTTTTTAGCCGCATTACAGAAAAGCACTTCGTCCGCTTATATCGTTAACATTAACTCGGGATTGGCGCTTGCTCCAAAAACAAACTCGGCGGTGTATTGTGCCAGTAAAGCGGCGGTTAACACCTTTTCAAAAAGCCTAGGCTACCAATTAGCCAACACCAATGTTGAGGTGTTGCAGGCATTTTTACCATTAGTGGATACGTCTATGACCAAAGGGCGGGGGAGCGGCAAAATAACTGCACAGCACGCTGCTCGCGAGATTATTCGCGGTATAGAAACCAAGCGATTAGAAAACAATATCGGCAAAGTTAAGTTATTGCGTGGATTATTACGGTGTTTTCCCTCAATGGCTTACAACATGATGAAAGGATACTGATATGTTAAAACAGTTTATAAAACGAAAAGCGATACTCGCAAGCGTAACATCGGCATTAACGTTTGCGCCTGTGACACAGGCAAATAAAAGCGAGCTAACCGTACACGTGACAAACATTGATACATCACGCCCTGGCGACATTGTATTGATGATTTTTAATGAGACTGGTTTTCCCAAACAGCATGATAAAGCAATTTACACATTAGCAACACCTGCTGATAACACGCAATTGCGCTTTCACCTTGAGCTTGAGTTACCAGTGTTTGCGGTGAAAGTGCTGCACGACGAAATTGGCGACCGTAAAGTCACCAAGAATTGGACTGGCATTATTCCTTCAGAGGGACTTGGCTTTTCAAACGGTGCCACGTTAAGTTGGCGGGGAGCGCCTACGTTTAAAAACGCTGCGATAGTGGGTGATAGCCAAACATTATCACTGACAATTCCGGTTATTTATCCGTAGGAGGAAATATGACTTCTTTAGTTAAGGTTATGCTGACATTAGCGATATTTTTTGCCTCGACTTTTGTTGTTTTAAAATCAACCGGCTTGGTAACCGTCTCAAAAGTAGAAGCGTGGTTTGAAATGGCCAAATCGGTTGATGCAATTTATGTTTGCGTTGTTATTGTATTACTGCTGTTTGCAGACTTATTTATTGCTATTCCAACGTTAACTGTGATGTTACTAGCAGGGTTTTTTCTTGGCCCATTAGTTGGTTCGATAAGCGCTGTAATAGGCTTGATCCTTGCGGGAGGTTGTGGTTATGGCTTAAGTAGGCGTTACGGTCACTTTCTTTTGAACTTTTTAGTAAACGATCAGCAAAAACGAGCTGATACAGTTAATATGTTTCAGCAACATGGCGCAGTAGTGATTTTACTTTCAAGAGCGACGCCAATTTTGCCCGAAGTTTCAGCGTGTATGGCGGGTATGACCAAAATGCCTTTTATGAAGTTTTGCATTTTGTGGTTGGTGAGTACGGTACCTTATGCTGTTATTGCCTGTTATGCAGGTTCAATTAGTTCGGTTGAAGATCCCAAACCTGCAATTTTTACCGCGATTGGTTTAACCGCGTTATTTTGGAGTGGTTGGTTTGTGTTTAGCAAAGTAACGAAAGCGAAACGTCAGCTATTAACCTAAAGAGTGTTAAACGAGTTGAGGCTAAACTGCATGTTTGTGCATTTCGCTGTTGTAATCTACTACGCAGTTTCGGCCTTGCTCTTTGGCTTTATATAGTGCGCTATCAGCTTGGTGAAATAGCGTTTCAATAGAAAAGCTATCAAACTCATCGCAACAGCTAACGCCAATTGAGGCGGTTAAAAATTGCGAAATCAAAGACGTTTTATGCTCAATGGCAAGTTCCTCTATTGCTTCACGTATGGCGTATGCCATATTGCGCGCATCACTTTGGCACGTGTTGAGCAGCACAACCACAAACTCTTCGCCGCCATAGCGAGCAATTACATCATTTTGTCGGCGAGTATGGTGTTTTAAGGTTTTAGCCACGTGTTTTAACGCCAAGTCACCTTGCTGGTGGCCGTAGCTATCGTTGAATTTTTTAAAGTAATCAACATCTAGCATGATCACACTAATTGGCATAGCCGATGGTGTTAATTGTTCTAACACTTGCATCATGGCGCGGCGGTTAGCAATGCCAGTGAGCGGATCGGTATCACTTAATCGTTTTAATTGGCGGTTGTTATGTTTTAGCGCATGTTGTTGCACATGTACTTTATTAAATAACACATCAATAAGCAGCGCTAAACGGCCTATTTCGTCGGTGCGTTCTAAGTTTGTTGTGAGTTGAAAATTACCGCGATCCATTACTTCCCTGACGGTGGCTTTGAGCTTATTGAGCGGTTCAATAATCATAACGGTAAGAATAAAATAGATAATAAGCAGTACGACCAACGACATTAATAGCGCCATAACCATCGACATTTCAAACGGGCTGTCATCAAACATTCGCTTGGGTGTGGGATAACTCAGGATCAACGCTGGCTTATTGAATATGTCATTAAATTTCACATGAATATTCGAAAGTTTGGTGCGAATATGAGTTTGTGCATCCAGCTGGTTAAAATCGATAACAGGCGTTGAGGCGGAGAAAGTGTCAGCTTGCGCGGCAGTTATTGTAGTTTGGGTTATTTCGCTAAGTTGGTGCGCAATTTTGCCATCAAAATAACTCCAAACTAACATTGTGCCGGCTAAGTCACCCACGCCAGATGATGGTAAAACACTCCCGCTTACGAACAAAATAAGTCTGTCATTAAGGGTAATTAGCCCTTGTTTAAACAGTGTTTGTTGTCCGTTGTTTATCACTTCTTGCTTGCTGATCAGCAAGTTTTTTTTAAGGCTTGGCGGCAGTGATTTAAAAGGGGAACTTGATAGCGGATTGTTGTTTTGATCTATCGCTAATTCGTCAATTAGCATTTGGTTTTTATCAAAAAAACTCATGCCATTTATTTTTAGTGAAACAAACGATTTAGGAATAAAAAAGTTAGTTTCCAAATAGTCCAAATCACGCGTCAGGATCACGTTGTAAAGCTCATCCCACACGGCGTTATCGTACACTAGCATTTCAAGTTCGTTGTACACTCTAAGCAGTGCAGAATTGAGTTTGTAAATATCCTTTTTATCTTTTTCTACTTCCAGTGCGACTAGTTGCGGAATGGTCCAATACTGGCGGATCACCAAGTGCACGCTTGAAAATGCAAGTAGCATAATCACGAATACAAGTAGTAACTTAATACGCAAACTTCGCGCGATAAAATTAAACATATACAAGCCTGTAGCAAAAAATGTGAGAGTAGCGCGATGTGGCTTAACACACGTATTTATGAGTATAGGAAAGTATTTAACTTTGCGCCGAGCAAGCGAGTGTAAATCGTCAATTTCAAGCGTTATTAACGAACGCGCTTTTAGCGCCTATTTACTCTGATTTTTTGCGTTAAATTTTTACTCTAATATTTGGCTAAAAGAGGAGGGGGTACCAAAGGTGATTAGTCGTTTTACTTCTGTGCAGGAAGTGTAATGGGGCTTTACACTTACGGTAAGCTGTATTTAACCTGAGTGAGTGGAGATTGGTTGGCACTCAATGAAGTTTTGCATTAAGTGCCAATTTTAAACTCGAGTTATACCATGAATTTACGAGAGTTCTCATTAAGATGTACGCTGGATTGTTCAAGCATTTCACTCGCGCCGTTGTCTGCCAATTTTTGGCTGATAACGCAAAGCCAACAAAAAACAGCTTACTTCAATAGATCGCGTAACAACACCGCTTTATTTGATGTTGTAAGCATGGCTTTGTTTTTGGGTAATTGTTTAAGTTTCTCGGCAACTTGCTTTTGTTCATCTAAGGTTAGCTCGCCATACATTCTAGGGTAAGGCCAGCCATAGCCCCAGCGAAATGTGGTAGGTAAAAATGGAGTGCCGCCAACGCGTACGCCTGCCAACATTAAATTTGCTATTTGTTTTTCACCCACTTCGGCAACACATATTTTAAGTGCCATATCGGCATCTTTACGTTGCTGATAACTGCCACCTTGCCAATATGCTAAATCGTGCGCAACACAGCAGTTGAGCCAAAGACTGTTTTGTTCAAACGTTCCGTCGGGAAAGGCGCTGCAACCATCACTGGTAAAGGGTTTGAGTTGACTTGCAAATACAACGTTAGCTGTAGATAAAAAGAAAATGCATATGATCAGTTTTAGCTTCACTTTATGCCATCGTATATTTAATCGTGTTAATTACGTGAGTATATCAGAAAAAGATTTTTAAATAATATTATATATTTAAGTGTGTGTTGTGTGTTTTTTATTCATCTGTGTTATACAAATAATATGGTTGTATTAATGACACCACGATTGGATAAATAGCGAAAAGTTTGATTGTTTGTTAAGGAGGCGCTTTGAAATTTTTACAGTTACTAGTTTTGGTTATTACATTACTAAATATAGTTGGTTGCGACGAGGGAAAAGCAAAGCCTTCATATGTATTTCAATATACAGATGATGGGAAGATTATTGTTGATGAACGGAACTTTACCATTGCCGAAACAGATCTATACATGCTGAATCACTCTAACGAATATGAGGTAAACACGTTTAGACATTCTCGGGCAATGTCGAGTATCGATAATCAGTTTGTTGTGCGAGAAAACCGCGATGTTATGTACAGCCATGCGGTTGTAGATATTTCAAAAGGGGCAACATTAATAAACCCCGATTGGGATGTGTTTTCAGTGATTCAAGTTATTGATGAGAATCAATATACCATTGCGTCTATTTATCCTGGAGAGCAAAAAACATTTACACCAAAAGATGTAGCGCTTGGCAACCACTTATTTTTAAATATGCGAACTGGTGTTCGAACGATTGATGAAGCGGGATATTTGGAGGCACATAAACATCAAAATAGTGTTGAGATAAAAAGTAATTCTGCTAATCCCTATAAAGCGAAAGGTTTTGATCAAACCAGCTTAGATGAAACGCGCAAAAGGCTTAAAGCTCGAATGGCAGAAGCAGATAAGCCCGAATTCTATTTTGGTAAGAAAGAAGAGGTTGAAGACAAGCAGTTTTTAATTGCATCGGCAGTGGGTATTTTTGGTTTACCTATTAAAGATGCAGCGTATTTGAATACGATTCAGCCAACAGGTAAGGCACGAGAGGGGGCCCCAAGTAAATTAACATTGCCCCCACCGCCATTAAATTATGAAAAAGGCGGGTTCTTTTCAGTTACCACATACGACAAAAAAGGTTGGATTGTTAAGGAAAACTTCGCGCTTAATAATACTACAGCACAAGCCAACGATGACGGGACCTACACCTTTTATTTTAACGCGCCCGAAAAAGCCAATAATATTGATGTGGTAAAGGGCTGGACTATTTTAATTCGCTTGTATGCACCGAAAAGTGTTGATGACATTATGAATTATATGAAAGAAGCGGAAGCTAATATAAAAATTGAATCGTTAGAGTAACGCTATTCTTCTATGGTTTTGAGGTTGATGGTCGCCGATAAGAGCTTTAATAGCTCTTTTCTCGTTTTAGGGTTTCGGTAATGTGTTTAAAAACTCTTTATAGTGACAACTTGTTAACAACTGTGTTATAAAATTTTTCAAAAAAGGAGTTATACACATTGAATGTGAATGATGAAAAAGAACAAACTGCTACGGTAATTTGTTTTTTAATTGGTGGTTTAGTTTTAGCCACCGGAATTTATGATTTTTTCTATTACGACCTACATATTCGAGATCTGATAAACATAGTTGCTGTTTTTCTTATTCTTATCGGCCTTGGTTTAGCACCAAAAACCTTTTTTACGCCGATTGGCAAACTGTTTTCAGCGTCTTATAAATTACCCACATTAGTGAATTCAAAAATACAGCAAAGCCTTATTATTAGTGGCGTGTTGCTAAGTCTGGTATGCATTATTTGGGGATATTGATGCTAAGTGAGCTAACTTAGCAGGCAATTAGGTTAGCAACATAGTAAGAGTTAACAGGCTACCAAAATTGTGTTAATGGCGAAATAACGTGCAACGTAAGTTGTTGCTAGCCAAGCAAAATGAGGCAAATATGAACGTATTTTTGTTAATTGCAGGCGGGTTAAGTGCTTGCGCCGCCTTGTTGCATTTGGCGTGCATTTATTTTGGTGCGCCGTGGTATCGTATGTTGGGCGCAGGTGAACAAATGGCAAGGCTTGCCGAGCAAGGCAGTCATCAACCTGCGCTTATTACGAGTGTTATTTTTGTGGTGCTCGCAATTTGGTCTGTCTATGCGTTTTCTGCGGCAGGACTATTTATAAAGTTACCTTTACTGCGCTTGGCGCTGATTTTAATTACGTTTATATATTTGGCACGCGGCATTGCGGGCTTTTTCTTTATTTCATCCCCTATCGGACGAAGCCCCGAATTTTGGCTTTGGAGTTCACTGATTTGCTTAGTATTTGGTCTAGTGCATTTGATTGGCATTAAACAAACATGGGCAACTTTATAATGTTTTATAGATTTCAACTAAGCCGTTTGAGTTAGGTTTAGCGCATTGCATATTGAGTAACTATTTTGGAACTAATTAATTATTTAAACGAACACTTTTATACCAAGCAACAACTACTTGAGCTAAGCAAAATACCTGAAAGTGTGTTTGAACAGTGGCAGTCTAATGGGCTTATGCCAAAGTGCTCATATAAATTGGCGCTGAATGTTGAAAGCGACTCATTTTTTGGCATACATGCCGAGGCACACACAGTGGAATATTATGCCAAAGGCTATACCGCTTGGCTTGGTAATTTGCAGTCTATAAGTGATGAGCGCTCAGCTTATGACTTGTTCTCTAGACGTTATCAAAACGCGATAGCCGAACTTAAAGCACAAGGGTTTGCATCGCAAAATAGCAAAGTAAATGATGGTTTATCGCAACATATTGAAAGCGAGTGGCAGCATTTTCAAAACGGCATTTATGGTTTGTGTACGCAGTCTGGTTTGCCAGAGGACATTGCTGCAAAAGAGTTTGCTATCGTGATTATTAATGAACTTACCGAGCAAGAAAATTTAACTAACGCTCAACTGACACAACTTGATCAAGCGGTTAATTTGCTTGATGGTGCCAGTGCTCTGTTTGCGCCGCATGAGCGAAACAACAGTTCTCGTCATCGTTTAGTGGATAAAGTAAGACGTAAATACCAACTTTAATTACAGGACTGCATAATGAAGCTTTATGGTCGTACTACCTCGTTTAATGTGCAAAAAGTGCTGTGGCTTTTAACTGAACTTAATCTCGACTTTCAGCATATTGAGCTAGGTGGTCGTTTTGGTGGTTTAGACAATAGCGAGTTTAAACAGCTCAACCCGATGGGGAAAGTACCTGTATTAGTTGATAACGGCCGAGCTGTTTGGGAGTCGCATACTATATTGAGGTATTTAGCCGCACAATACGGTAGCCCAACGTGGTATCCGACATGCGCGTTTGAGCGTTCGCTGTATGAACGTTGGCTCGATTGGTCGCAAACCATTTTTCAGCCTGCTTTTATGGGCACTTTTTGGGCATATTACCGAATGCCGCCTAACAAGCGCGATATGGTGATTGTCAACCGTCATTTAGACAGTTGCATTAATTGTTTAGCAACGATTAATAAGCAATTGCAGCAAACCTCTTACTTAGCAGGAAATACGCTTTCACTTGCAGATATTGTTGTTGGCGCGGTGATTTACCGATTAACGTCGCAAGGTTTAGAGATACCCTTGCCAGAACATGTAAGTGATTGGTATCACGATCTTAAATCTCGCCCCGGTTATAAAACTTGGGTGATGAGTGATTTTACCGAACTAAAAGCCCGAGAAGACTTCTAACCCTATGATTTATCGATGGCAATCACATTCAAAGGAAGGTTTTGTGTATCAGTTATATTATTATCCACTTAACGCCAGTATGGCACCGCATTTTATACTTGAAGCGCTGGGCGTAGAGTATGAGTTGATTAAGGTCGACAGAAAAAATAACCAACAAAAAACAATAGAGTATTTGGCATTAAACCCTGCGGGGCGCATTCCTACCTTAATTGATAACGGCACTGCTATTTTTGAAAGCCCTGCCATTTGCATTCACTTAGCTGAAAATCACCCAGATGCAAATTTGATCCCGCCATTAGGTGATATTAATCGCCCGGTATTTTTCCAGTGGATGATGTATTTAACCAATACGATTCAAGCCGAACTTATGGTGTACTTTTACCCTGAAAAACACACCCTAGATGCACAAAATGCAACTCAGATTGTTGAGGCGCAAGAAGCACGTATTACCGATATGCTCGCGCTGCTTGATAATGAACTAAAACATAAAAATTATTTGGTTGGGCAAAGTGTTACGGCCTGTGATTTTTTCTTATTTATGTTGTGCGTGTGGGCTGATGAATTTAAAAAGCCACCGCTTGCGTTTAATAACCTAGCGCGTTTTTTAAAAAACCTCGCACAGCACAGTGCGATTAAAACGGTGTGTGAAAAAGAAGGGTTAAGCCTTCTCGATTATCAATCGTAGCGAGCGTGATTATGGCGTTAATTTATCAAGAAACCGTACCAAGCCCCGAGGAGTTTTGCGAGATGCGCATTAAAGCAGGTCTTTCTGCAAAATCGCTAAAAGCGGCAAGCATTGCATTACCGAATAGTTTGTACGGCATTTCGATACGCGATGGTAAGCAGTTAATTGCAATGGGGCGAGTAGTTGGAGATGGCGCGTGCAATTTTGAAGTGGTGGATGTTGCGGTAGACCCAGCCTATCAAGGTTGCGGTTTAGGCCGAGAGGTGATGCAATACATTGATAACTATTTAGCATCGGTCGCGCTTGAAGGCTCGTACGTGTCTATGATCGCTGATGAACCAGCCTTTTACGAAAAATTAGGTTATCGATTAGTAGCGCCGAAAAGCCAAGGTATGACAAAAAAATTTATTCCGATTAAAGAGTAAGTTGCAAAGCAAGCCCAATGTTTGCTTTGCAACGCTAAGTTAACGATTAGTGACCAAATTTAATTCGAATGCCCGCATTAACTGTAAAGCCATCATTGCGAGACCAAATATCAGTCGTCCAACGCCCGCTTGGGTCTTGCTGTGGTAGCACGAGCGAATCCGTTTTTGTTTGACGTACATTGAGTAAGTTTTCTGCATTTAAAAAGTAACTCACTCTGCCAAAGGTAATTTGACCTAAAAGACCTAGGTGCCAATACGCCTCACTCTTGTCGCGGTATGGGTTATTTTCTAAGTGTTGTGTGCCTGTATAGTAAGCTTCAAAACCTACTAAATGACGACCATGCTCTTCCCACATAATAACTGCACCTGCAGAATGCTTGGGTGTTAAATCAAGCGGTGTGCTACCAATGCCATTGCTATTTTGTTTACTGGCATCAAGATACAAGTAGCTGCCGGTCAGTTTTATATCGTGCCAGCGATAGCGCAGTAATAACTCCGCACCACGAATATCAGTTTGTCCCTCGGCATTAGTGATGCGCACCGTTTTACCACCAAATTCTTCAGGGTTGATGGGCTGTAACTCGGTTACATTATCGATTTCAGAGGAAAATAAGGTAACACTCGACTCAATGTTATTAAGGGTGTAACTAATATCAATGGATGCGGTTGATGCGGTTTCTTCTTGCAGGTTTTCAAGCGGTGCTAAACGCGATAAACCAGTATCGTCAATATCTTCAATAAACGGCGTAGGGGCAAAAAAACCTTTTCCGTATGAGCCGCGAATAGTCCAGCTTTCAGGGCGATAGAGTATGGATGCGCGCGGGCTAAACTGGGTGCCATACTCGCTGTGCCAATCACTACGTGCACTTAGTGACATCGACACATCATCCGTTGCATCATAATCAATTTGAGAGAATAACCCGGGTACATGATAGCTGTAGTTAAACATAGCGAAGTCATCAGACTCAAATCTGTCTGATTGATATGCAGCGCCCACAAGCCATGCAAGAGAGTCAACGTAGCCAGAGACACTTGATTCAAGTAAATAGCTTTTATGACTGTCGTCTTCCAATACTGAGCCATACACATGTTGATGATCTTGCTGCATTGCAGAGCCGCGAATATTGAGGTTCACCTCATCACTCAGTGGGCTATCGAAGATAAAACCGGTGTCGAGTCTTTGTGTATCTTGGTTTTGTGCGTACGGATTACCATCTGGCATCACTGCGCCTTGTTTTGTACCGCCTTCACGGGTTTCGTGCATCGCGCCAACAGTTACATACAGGTTAGCTCCGTGCTCGCTCTCCCAATACATGCGCGGTCTGACAGTGGCACGTTGATACTCCGCCATATCTAACCAGCCGTCGTTATCTAAGTCTTGCTGGTGTTGATTGTGCACGCCAGCGGTAACTGACACACGCGTTTTATCGTTAACTGGTGCGGCAAAATAGGCTGTAATATCTTGCCCGTCTTTTGAAGTGGCGTTCAGTAGTACTTCGCCTTCATATTCATCGTTTGGTGTACGCGAAATTAAATTGATAACGCCGCCCAACGCTGAACCGCCATAAAGCGATGAGGCTGGGCCTTTTATAATTTCCACATTAGCTAAATCGGTGGGCGGGATCTGTAATAAACCAATAGAGGCAGTTTGACCACCATAAAGTGGTAAACCATCGCTTAATAACTGGGTATAACGGCCGTATAACCCTTGTAAACGAATATTTGCGCTGCCAAGCGCAGGCGATGTATTTTGCACTCGCACGCCACCTGTTTCGGCCACCAACATTGAAATATTACCTGGGCGCATTAGCGCTTTTTCTTGGATTTCTTCGCCGTTTATTAGCTCAATACGGGTTGCTGATTCCGTGACGATGCGACCTAAACGGGACGCGGTCACTTGGATTTTTTCAATTGTCTTTTCGCCATGCTCGTGATGATGCTCATCATGATGGCCTTCACCAGCAACTAAAAGTGATGGTGATAGCATTAGCGCGAGCGCTAAACGTGATTTTTGTGTGTACATTTTTACCTCAAATATATGCCGTGCACGCCTAAAAAGTGTGCATTAAAACCTTTTGTAACGGATTTTAAAGGGACTAACCCTAGGCACTAAAAATGGGAGGTCTAAATGGGGATTCTATTCGGCTGAGCGGTGAGCTCATATAGTGTTGGTGGAACGTGTTATTAATGAGCTGCACAGGATGCTGTGCCAGCGGTGACAAATATAAAAAAGATGCGCAGGTATTAGCTGGGCAAATACAGTCGCTTTCGCAGCATTCAACATCGCAGCAGTCGTCGCTCTCTTCGCTGCCGTTGGACGTGGCATCAATTTGCGAGCTAATAGTGTGAGTGTCATTAAGTGACTCTACCGATCGCGCATAGTGGTTTGCCACTGCTTGCCCAGTAAAGGCAAATAACAGTGTTATTAATACAACCAATTGTACGAATGGTTTAAACATATCGCTCTCACATTAAATTCAGCGACATTCTAAAAGGCTTTATAAGGAATGTGAAGTTTCTCTTTAAATGACTGCTGTTTATACTTTAAAGCATGCAACCAGCTTGGTGATTAAACAGGTTGCATGCTGTGAACACTAATCCAAGTCTTTGCTCATTAAACCCATCAAGCCCACTAGCGCGGCAAATAGTACGGCTGCCACAGGCCAAATAATCCAAGTAACGCCCCAGTTCATTGTCCATAAGCTCCATGCGAGGAAAATAGCGACCACTAAAGGCCAATAAAACGGTGCCAGTTTTAGTGCGTTGCGTTCACTTTGGGTGAGTTCGCGGTTTTTATCCCCTTCGTTTAATACATGTTTATAGGCTTCATATTCACTTGATGCGGGAATAATCACCCACAAACCTAAGGTTACGATAAACAATAACGCGGCGAGCATCAGCAAGGTTAAATCGGTGCGACCAATCAGCATAATAACTAACAATAATGGAATGCTACTGGTAATAAATAAGGTCACAGCGAGCGATACTTTGCCGTTGTACTTAGGTGTGAATGCGTCGATTTTCTCACTAAAGGCACTATGCACACCATACATCAATTCAAATTTACCTTTTTCAATGGGAGCAATTGCACGCTCATATTGATTGGTTTGGATCACCAAACGCACACCTGCTGCAATTAGAATAAAAATTGAAATTATGCCAAACACCACTGCGGTATTTTTATTTAACCCAATGCTGTTGTTATTGGCTAATGCCAACAGAAAAAACAACGGCACAGCCGAGCATACAAAAAATGCGACGCCTTTTGCCGTGAGAATGGCTTGGGCTTTTTTGGTGTTTACGTAGTCGATAGCTTGCTCTAGGCTAATTTGTGTTAAGTCATTGTCGCGCTCTTCTAAGTGTTCAGCCGTTTCGATTTCGTCTTTTAACAAAAAGTCGGTTGAGACATTAAACAGTTCGGCCAATTTGATAATTTTATTTAAATCAGGAATGCTGTTGGTGCTCTCCCATTTTGAAACCGATTGGCGCGATACGCCCATTTTTTCGGCTAATTCTTCTTGTGACCAGCCCAGTTGCTTTCTTAATGTAATTATTTTCTCGGATAAGATCATTGTTCGTTACTCTGTTTGTTAAATTGCCTCTAGCTTAGGAATTTCAACGGTTGCACACTAGCAAGCTGGCTTGGAATCTTGTCAACTGACAGTTGCATTTACTTATTTTTGCTAAAAAACGGCAATTTTTTACGTTCTAGCATACCGCTTATTGATTAATCGACCAGTAAATTATTTATGCGTTTTTATAATTTTTTGCCGCGTTTTTGTTGCAGCCCAATAGGCAATTTTCAAAAAAAGCAAAGTTATATTTGCGCGCTTTTAGTTTTCTTACTTAGTTTTGATTTAAGTCCTTTTGTGAAATAACTTTAGTTGATAGATTGGTATGCAAAATAACGATTGCTGGATAAAAGATGGATTGGCTTGCCGAAGAATCAGAAACAATTACAAACAACCGTAAACCATGGAAAGTAGTAATTGTTGATGACGATTTAGAAGTACACAAAGCAACAAAGTTAGCAATGAAGACGTTCGAGTTTATGGGGCGTCGACTTGAATTTTACAGTGCCTACAGTGGCAGCGAAGCGAGAGCGCTTTTGCGCGAACATCTCGATGTGGCCGTTATTTTGCTCGATGTTGTAATGGAAACCGACGATGCGGGTCTAAAGCTCGTTAACTTTATTCGTGGTGAGTTAAATAATCGCGATACGCGTATCGTGTTAAGAACAGGGCAAGCCGGACTTGCGCCAGAGAGCGAAGTGATTAAAAACTACGATATTGACGGTTACAAAGCCAAAACCGAAATTACCGTCGATAGTTTGCATCATTTGTTCTATACCTCATTACGTTCGTTTCGCGATATTTCCCGTTTGTGCAGCTACAAAAATGCGTTAAAAGCCTTGCTAAATTCGGTGTTAAAAGTCGATAAGCTCGCCGATATTGAATCGTTTTCGACAAATTTACTCATCTATTTGAGCGATGTGCTAGACGCCTATGAAGCAGAACTGGTGATCAATAAGCGCAAAGCGTCGGTTATCAATATAAAAAGCACTAATACCACGGTAATTAACGCGCAAAGTGATAGCTCTTCAGCCATTGATGTGCCTGATTTTATTAACACGGTTACCGCTGCCAAACAACTTACTTATGAGGGCAATTTCGCCGGAATTTATTATAAAAGCGAAAATGAAATTGAAGCTGTGGTTGTGCTAGAAGTGGACACTGAGCTCGATAACAATGCCATAGAGCTGGTGGAAATATTTACTGAACATGTGTGTGCCCTGATCAGCAAAGTGAATGGAGCAAAGTGATGATACATTTCAATATTGATAAAATCATAACCTCGCTTAAATCGTCTTATGGTAAAGATTTTTTAGATACCATTACGATGCAGCTGCATAAATCAATTGGCGCGCAGTTTACCTTTATTGCCAAATTAGATGCGATACGCAATGTATCCCAAACGATGTCGTTAGTGGCAGGTGACGAATTTGCCGAAAATTTTGAATACTCGCTGGAATTCACCCCGTGTGCTGATGTAAGTGACGATTCTACATGTATTTTCCCCAGTGAAATTTGTAACTTATACCCAAAAGATCAACTGCTTATCGATATGGGCATCGATGGTTACATTGGCGCACCGTTACACGATTCTAAAGGCGCAGTATTCGGCTTAGTTGTAGCGCTTTACAGTAAACCAATCGAAAACGCCGAAGAGGTTGCGTCGTTATTTGAATTATTTGCCGGACGTATTTCTGCTGAATTAGAACGCGCTGAAAAAGAACACGCATTGTTTGAATTAAACCAATCACTTGAGCAAAAAGTAGCGTCGCGCACCCATGAATTAGAAAGCGCATTAAAGCAGTTAAAAAGTTCGCAAAAACAGCTTATTGAACAAGAAAAGCTGGCGTCGCTAGGGCGTTTAGTGGCAGGTGTTGCACACGAAGTAAATACGCCGTTAGGTGTTGCTATGTTAGGTAATTCAACGGTACTTGCTGGGGTAAATCAGCTTGCTAAAAAGTTAGCGAGCAATACGCTCAGCAAACATGATTTAGACGCTTTTCTTATTGATGCTAAAGAGGCGGGCGAAAGTGTTGAGTTTAATTTAAACCGCGCCAGTGAATTGGTGGTTAACTTTAAGCAAATCGCGACCGATTTTCATACGGATCCGAAAAGCGACGTCAATTTGGTTGAGTGGATTTCGTCTATTTCTACAAGCTTAAAACCAATGCTAAAAAGTGCGGGTATTCAATTTAAACTTGAACTGCCACCTTACGCCTTAATTGTAAATACGTACCCGTCGCGTTTAGCTCAGGTGGTGACTAATTTAGTATCGAACGCGATAAAACACGCCTTTCCAAAAACGCACAGACAAGCCGAAAAGGTCATTACCATTAGGCTAAGTGGCGATGCTACTAATTATGCTCTGGAAATAGCCGATAACGGCATTGGTATGGATGAAGACACACAAGCACATATTCTTGACCCATTTTTTACAACAGACCGTAAATCGGGCGGCATGGGGCTTGGTATGAGCATAGTGCATAATTTAGTTACGGGGTCGTTAAATGGGCGCTTGGTTATTAACAGCGAACAAAATAAAGGCACTAAAGTAAGTGTTTATTTCGAGGGCAAGTAACTAATTTTTAAATTAAAGTTTTGGGGTTTTGGTTTCTGACTTTTATAGCGGGCGCATTTATGTCATGCTGCGCGGCAAATAATAATCAAATATTAGGCTGGTAATGGAATTACGACACGTTAGTGAAACGATTATTCATGGTATCTCAACAAGAACTAATAACGATGCTGAAATGGGGCCAAATGGTAAAATTCCGGGGCTGTGGCAAACGTTTGATGCAAAGGTACCGGTAAACTATCAAGGTGGTGAACGAGTTTACGGCGTTTACTACGATTATGAATCAGATCACACCGGCATGTTTAATGTGCTAGCGGGGTTTGACGGTACATCTTACCCAGATAATCTAGAAGCAATTACGATTAATGAAGGCAAGTATTTGGTGTTTAGCCATAAAGGTGAGATGCCGCAAATCGCAATAGATGCGTGGACGCAAGTTTGGCAATATTTCGCAGGTGATGCGTGTGAGTATCAACGCTTATTTACCACTGACTTTGAATACTACCCAAATGGCAATCAAATAGACGTATGCATTGCGGTAAAATAACACGATAGCTGTGTTTAAGTGGGTGAGCTGATTTTACTTTCAGCCACCACAATATTAAAAACTGTTTAATATCAATTGTTAGCGCCATGAAAAAATGCCCACACTGTCAACAAAAGTTAAATCCATTTTCATTGTCGTTTGCTGCATTTCCTGTTTACTTTAAATGTGATGGCTGCAAAACACGGCTAACGCTAAAACGGGTAAAGGCCTTTTGGCTTACTTATCTGCTTTATAGCGTCATTATTTTGCCAATTGTGGTTCATACACCATTTATTAATAACCATAATCTTGGTCTGCCAGTGATGATTGCTGGCGCATTTATGCTTTATTATTTTGTCGCTAACTACCTATTAAGACAAGAAAACATCGCGATTTATAAGTAAGTTATTTATGCCACCTTAAGCGGTTGTGCGCGAACATTTATGTGTTTTATGTGCGGCTTTTTGTGCGGCGTTTTACCTTCCTCAGCCCTATCTTTTTACGTTGAAATGCAAAAGACACATTGTTTTTTGTTTTTAATATTGTCGACAATATTGTGCTTATAAATATAAAAAATGATCTAAATTTGATGTTTTACTTTATATTTGTCGACAATTTAAATTTAAATAAGATTGTTAGTCATGCTTTATAATCTGTTTGGCACTATTAATACGCTGTTTATTGTCGTTAGTTTGTATGGTGTTTTTTCACAGCTTAAAACCATTTTTGAACGTAAACAGGCTGCGCAATGTAGCGATTCACCAACTGCACTTTTGTCGCTGAATCAATTTTCGGTGAGTTTTTTAGCGTATTTATCGTTTTTTATTTATGGCTATTCCATAGCGCCATTTAATCATTACATTGTATGGCCTAGGCTTGTGGCATCGCTACTTGTGTTGGGCATTTTGATAGAAATATGGCGAGACCGAAAAACACATTTAGCATTTATTAGCATGAGTTTGGCATGCGTTTGTTTAGTGGGTTCAATTTTAGGGCCGTTTGTTGGCGAAACGTTTGCTGATAACGGTAAGTTAATTTCGACAGCCATTATTTTGTTGGTATCGGCGTTGATTGCGCAGGGTTACGCACATCAAATTTATGTGATTATACGTTCTGGTTCTACAGGTGCGGTGGATTTAAAAATGAGCCAGTTTATTTTGATGATGGATATCTCCACCATTGCGTTTGCCTTTAGTATGGGACTGAAACAAGGGTGGCCGTTGCTTGTTTTAGCAATCACCAGCGGCATAACCAAACTCATTATTATGTATTTGTTTCGCTGGGTTAAGTTAAGCCCCATAGCAAAAGCACGTCGCGTAAAGGCTGCTTAAACTGAAAACAGTATGATATTTAAGCCTAATTGCTGCTTGGTTGGTGATTACTTGTAGCGCTTTTTCTCTGCGTTGGCAGTATATAACTGCGAAAATTACTGTGTTGTGTCATGACACTTTAAGCTATGCGTCAACTGCGCGATAGCGCGCAGTTGCTGTAAAAAGTAGTGGTGGCGGGCCAATCACTAAATACTCCAATTACACCCACTGTTTTAGCGAGAAAGTCGAGCAACTCTA
>NZ_CP011039.1:77500-232500 GCF_000238255.3 Pseudoalteromonas spongiae UST010723-006 | reverse complement strand
TTTCACTTTTAAAAAAGTGAACTCAAAACAGCTCAAGGCTGAATTGTTTAATAGCTATGGTCACTCAGTTCAATTAAGTCTAAATTTTGTTACGCTTTAAAAGCGTATGTTAGAACTTAATCTGTACGAGTGCCCACACAGATGATTGCTTAAATTTTTAAAGAGCATTTGCAAACAACTTAGTGTTTGCCGCGACGCTTCGTCGCTGTTAGGGCTGCGTATATTACGCTTTCCTATTTTTTTGTCAACACTTAATTTTGATTATTTTCTTTTTATTTTAAGAAGGTTTCAAAACTCAGTTTTACTTGACTCAACCAACTCGTGATTCGCTGCTATGCTGCGTCGTTCCCCGTGTTGGTGGAGGCGCATTATAGAGAGATCCGAATTTGGATCAACCCCTATTTCAAACTTTTTTTAGTTTTTTGGATCGTTTGGGTGAAATACGTACAAAACAGCTCATTTTTGTACGTTTTTGGCCGTTTAATGGGCTTTTTAAACTTAACTTAAATAATTTTACCGCTTATTTGTTCTGATATTATTGCCTTGTGAGCAAAGTAAGATAAGATAAGCATGAACATTTGTTAATTTTATGTTTAATTTGTGTAATTCGGAATCTTTAAAATGAGTTCATCGCAACAAAAATCATTAATAATAATTTTTATCGCATCTCTTATCGGCTATGCCGTAGTTCATTTTGCATTATCATCAGTACTTACAAGTTCATCTTTGGCTATTGCTGTAGGCATTTTGATTGGTGGTGTTCTTGCAACCTTTTCTGCTAATGGTGCAACTGAAAAGAAAGAGGCAAGTAAATCACTTTATGTGGGTAATTTACCTTATAAGGCAAACGAAGCGGTTGTTAGAAGTTTATTTGAACAACACGGGAAAATATTCTCTGTTCGCCTATTAAAGGATAAGCATACTGGTAAACGTCGCGGCTTTGGTTTTGTAGAAGTCGCAGAAAAGGATGCCGATAAAATTATCTCGGCATTAAATGATAAAGAGTTTCAACAGCGCACTTTAAAAGTACGTGAAGCGAAACAAAAGTCAGATGACAATAATTCTTCGGATGATAGTGTTAATCATTAATCACTGAGATTTGTAATTTAGTCTGTTCTAAAGCAGCCGTAGCATAATAATCTACTGGCTGCTTTTTATTATCTACTACATTACACTCGCCAATGAGACTCGATACACGATTTGCAATAGCCTCACCAGAGTCGAGTAGTTGTAAATCATGCTTTATTAACTGTTTAAGTTCATTTGCAATAATAGGAAAATGCGTACACCCCAAAACTAAATGATCAATTTCACTGTTTATTGCTAATTTATCGAGTTCTTGAGCTAACGCTTGCATATCTAATGTATTAAACCAGAACTTGTATTCAGCTAATCTTACTAGTTCGCTAGAACCATATAAGTCAACTTCACAGCTTCTTGCAAAATCATTAATCAATGTCGCGGTGTATTCATTTGCAACTGTGGCAGGCGTTGCTAATACGCCAATTCGTTTGCTTAGGGATTTCTCTGCTGCTGGTTTAATTGCAGGTACAACGCCTACTATTGGAAAATCAAATTGTGCGCGAAGTTGCACTAATGTTTGTGTGCTCGCAGTATTACAGGCAACAACCAATATATCGACAGGCTCAATTACTTTAATAAATTGAGTTAACAGACTAGTAATACGCTGCGTTAAAAATTGTGAAGAACGTTTTCCGTACGGCAGGTATTTGTTGTCCATAAGATAGCTGAATTTCGCACTCGGTAAACTCGCTTGAATATGTTCAAGTACCGATGTGCCACCAATGCCAGAATCAAATACAACAATGTGCTTAGCCAAACTACCCGACCTAATACGTTATTAACCCGAGTAGTTTGCCATAGATTTTTTAATTCACAAGCGATGACCTAGCTTTCTTTCTGTTGCTTTTGATTTAGCTGTTCAAAAAAGCTAGTACTGTAATCCAACAGATTCTCTTTATTAGCCTGCTGTTGATTCAGCCAATTTAATAATTGCGTCAATTGATTCTCAATATTGAGTGGCTTCGCTTTGTCATAGCTTTCTTTTAGCCCTTCATTTATTGGTTCAAATTGCTTAGCAATTTCTCGACCTGGTTGCGTCGTTTGATATTCTCTCACACTTGCTCTTACTTCTGTTTGCTGCAAGTTCATCGACATAGCCACCAATTGTGGAGAATCCAAGTTTAGATTTTTTGCTTGCTCAAACGCTTCATCAAGCGAGCCATTAAAGAACTCGTTACTAACTTCTTGCAAATCTGACATAAGTTCATTAATTGCTGCTACTTCATCTTCATTCAAATCACCTTCGACTGAAAATGAGTAAGCTTGTGAACTCGACTGAGAAGACGAATAACTGAACGACTCGTCATTACCATCTTTACTATAAGAGAATTGTTCCGACGACTGATACTGACTATTGTATGTTAACTTAATTACATCGCCTTCAGCTGTTTTAATCTCGTAACTCGCACCATTTTCTAGCTTATAATAATTCTGCGCATTAAAACTCGTAGACTTTGACTGCTCGCTTACTGGGTTAAATAAAGATTCTTCAAATTCGTCTAGGCCATCAAAAATAAATTCACGGCTTTTTTCGACCCCTTTTTCAATATCATCACTAAACAAATCGCTGTCTTTAAGCTCTTCAATTGCCTCACCCAGACCTTGCTTTATCCCTTTACGTGCTTGCTCAAGCATATTGGCCAGTGAGCCTTCATCAGCTCCGTCCGCTTGAGCACCTAAAATGGCACCTTTAACAAAGGACAGTACATTTTTAGCCACTTCTTCAAAATCAAACGTATTACTTGTGGCTGGCGGTTCCACTTTACTTTCAAATGGTATTGTCCCCATCATTTTTTGATAGGAGATCTGACTTGCAATTGTTATTCGTTGAGACATGGTAAAAACATCTTTAGACGATGCGTTTTGTGCTATTTCGTTTGGTTTATTTTGAGAAAAACCATACTTGTTTTCAGGTTGATACCCCAATCCACCAACTTTCATAATCATTGCCTCCATTTCAGAACATCTACTTATCGACCAAATAGTGAACAACTTAAGTATAAATCATTAATTTAAGCACTATTCGTTTTCCTTCTATAATGGTAATAACCACTTAGCTAAGTATGTTATTCGATGTTGCTAAGGCGGAGTTTTCTGATGTAGTCCTTCTAAATCGATAAATAACAACGTGATTAGCAATCAAAAAAGCCCGCGCAAATGATTCGCTATTTAAGTGAGTCAGTATAAGTATGTCACATTTTTTCTATGCTATAACTGGACAAAGAAAAACCACAACCTACAATAGCGCGACTCGCACACTAGAGGTTAAAAAGCATATGCCTGTAATTCAAATAGATACTTCACAATACGACGAACAACTTGCTGAAAAAGAACAACGTATCAGCCAACAATTTGCGCAGTTTAACGCGCCAAAATTAGAAGTATTTGCGTCTGAAGCAAAAAATTACAGACAACGTGCAGAGTTTCGCGTGTGGCATGAAGGTGAAGATTTATTTCACATTATGTTTGACCCTGAAACAAAAGAGAAAATCAGAGTTGATCAGTTTGATCCTGCAGCACCATTAATTTGTGAATTAATGCCTCGTTTGTTAGAGCTACTAAAACCGAATGAAATTTTACGTCGTAAACTCTTTCAAATTGATTATTTGTCGACATTAAGCGGACAAATTCTTGTTAGCTTGATTTATCACAAGCAACTTGATGACGAATGGGTAAACGAGGCTAATAAGCTAAAGGCGTTACTAAAAGAAGAGTTTGATATCGATTTTATTGGCCGAGCTCGCAAGCAAAAAATTGTGCTTGGTGAAGAATATGTCATTGAAAAGCTGAATGTAGATAATCGTGAACTTGTTTATCAGCAAGTTGAAAATAGCTTTACTCAGCCAAACGCCAAGCTAAATGAGCAAATGCTCGAGTGGGCAATTGATGTCTCAAAACCTCTTAATAACGATCTGCTGGAACTTTATTGTGGTAACGGTAACTTTTCAATTGCATTAGCGCCAAGCTTTAATCGCGTACTAGCCACCGAAATTTCCAAGTCTTCGGTTAAGTCTGCGCAATTTAATATTGCCGAAAACAAAATCAACAACCTCGATATAATCCGTATGTCGAGTGAAGAGTTCACTATGGCAATGAATGGTGAAAAAGAGTTTTCCCGCTTAAATGGTATCGACCTTAAAAGTTACAACTGTCAAAGTATATTAGTTGATCCGCCCCGTGCAGGTTTAGACAAAGACACCACTGATTTAGTGCAAGGGTATGACAACATTATCTATATTTCATGTAATCCAGATACGCTGGAAAGAGATTTGCAGCAACTAACTGAAACTCATACCATCGCGCGTTTTGCCATTTTTGATCAGTTCCCGTATACCCATCATATCGAATCCGGCGTATTTTTAACGCGCAAGTAAAACATCCATCAAAAAAAGCAGCTATTTAGCTGCTTTTTTTTCTTTGATATAGCTTGATGCCCCTTTAGCAATATAACGCAATTGCCAAATAATACGCTCGGTAAGTTGTTCACGCTGTGGCTTAGTGAGATCAAGCGCTTCAGCGCCTGCGTTAAATACTAACGTAACCATTGCTTCTGCTTGTATATACGCATGATTAGCATCACAACCAGTCTCGTTTTCTAAATAATGCGCGAGTTCTAGAATAAAGTGCTTAATTTCACGAGCAACTGCCGCCCTAAAAGCTTTTGATGTACCCGAACGCTCTCGCAATAATAAACGGAATTGGTTACTCGACTCATCAATAAACTCCATAAACGTCAACACAGATATATTGATAATACTGCCACCGCTTTCAATACGACGGCGAGCCTGACGCATCAATTGACGCAACATCAAGCCTGCTTCATCAACTAAGGTTAACCCAAGCTCATTCATATCTTTAAAGTGGCGATAAAAAGACGTAGGTGCAATTCCCGCTTCACGAGCGACCTCACGTAAACTTAGATTAGAAAAGCTATGCTCAGCACTTAGCTGGTTAAAAGCCGCTGCAATTAAAGCCTGTCTTGTCTTTTCTTTTTGTTGTGCGCGAATACCCGACATACGTCCCCCATCTAATTTGCACGCAGTTTACCACAGAAAAAATATTTATGAATTTTGTCGAATTCACTTGATTAAAAGGCCATATAAAACTATTTTAGCGTACAAGTGTACGCTGAGATTTTTAAGAATGAAAAAACCACCTATTATTTGGCTTAATACCCTCTTTTTTACCATCACTTTTTTGGCTGCTGTTACCATCGTGCCCTGGTACGGTCTAGCGTATGGCTACAGTAGCGCAAACTGGATCGCATTTATTGCGTGTATGTTTTATTGCGGTTTATCAATTACTGCCGGTTATCACCGTTTATGGGCGCACAAAACTTATGAAACCCATCCTGTGATTGAATTTATTTTTGCCATCGGCGGTGCGTTCTCAATTCAAAATAGCGCGTTACATTGGAGTTCAGATCACCGCCTGCATCATGGCAAAGTTGATGACACTGAACACGACCCTTACGCTGCGACTCGCGGGTTTTGGTATAGCCACATTGGTTGGATGCTGCGCGAATATCAAGCACATCGATACAACGACTACTCAAACTGCCGAGATTTACAAAAAAATCGTGTTGTTATGTGGCAACATAAACATTATTTGACGCTTACTCTGATTACCAACTTGGGTATCCCACTGGTACTTGGTTTGGTGTTTGGCAATGTATGGGGAATGTTACTTCTTGCGGGTTTATTACGTTTAGTACTGAGCCAACACTTCACCTTTTTCATTAACTCGCTGGCACATATTTGGGGTTCTCGCCCGTATACGGAATCAAACACCGCCCGCGACAACGGCTTTTTAGCGTTATTCACATACGGAGAGGGGTATCACAACTTCCATCATATTTTTGCATCTGATTACCGCAATGGTATCCGATGGTGGCATTACGATCCGACAAAATGGCTGATAAAATCACTAGCATTTTTGGGATTAGCCTCAAAGTTACGCAAAACACCGCAAGAGCGAATTGAACGTGCAAAAGCGGCAACGTTAATGGAAAAAACCAAACGCACCTTGCTTGAAAAGCAAGACAGTCATGTGCAATTAGATAAACTGCAGCACGAATATGAGTTGTTATTAAGTAAAATACAGCACTATTATAAAGTAAGAAAACGCTTACTAGAGATGCGCAAAAACAAAGTGATACAGCAATGTGAGCAATCACAATTGAAAAAGCAGTATAATGACATTAAAGCGTCTTTAATAAACCAACAACAAAACTGGCTGGCGTTAAACAAAGCCTTAATTAAAGGGCTCGCAATAAACTAGTTAAAGGAACACTCTGTGACAAAAAAACAAGCGACTAAAAAACAGTATGATTATGATGCCATTATAATTGGTACTGGCCCTGGTGGTGAGGGTACGGCTATGAACCTTGCGAAAAGTGGCAAGCGCGTAGCGGTTGTTGAAAAACAACCGAAAGTGGGTGGTGGTTGTGCTCACTGGGGTACAATTCCATCTAAAGCACTGCGCCACTCGGTTAGTCGCTTGATTGAGTTTAATTCAAACCCGCTGTTTAATTCACAAGCTCACAGAGAGCGCATGACCTACCCAGATATTTTAGATCATGCGAGTAACGTAATTTCAAAGCAGGTTAATTTACGCACCAGCTTTTATGATCGTAACCGTATTACCTTAATTCATGGCGAGGCGAGCTTTGTTGATAAAAATACGATTTCAATTTTAAAAGATGACGGCTCGAGCGAATCATTATCAGCGCAAACAATTGTCATTGCGACAGGCTCTCGTCCGTATCGCCCTGCTGAAATCGACTTTAATCATAAACGCGTTTACGACAGCGATACCATTTTAGGTCTCAAGCACGACCCTCGTCATATTATTATTTACGGTGCAGGTGTAATTGGCTGTGAGTACGCTTCTATTTTTCGCGGCCTAGGCGCAAAAGTAGATCTTATAAACACCCGTGATCGCCTACTCGCTTTCCTTGATGCAGAAACATCTGATTCATTAAGTTACCACTTTTGGAATAGCGGCATTTTAATTCGCCATAACGAAGAGTTTAAAAAAGTAGAAACCCGCGATGATTGCGTCATTATGCATATGCAATCTGGTAAAAAAATGCAAGCTGACTGCCTACTATTTGCCAACGGCCGAACAGGTAACACCGACAAGCTTAACTTATCAGCGATTGGTTTAAGCTCAGATAGCCGAGGCAATTTGAAAGTAAATGAAAACTATCAAACTGAAGTTGAAAATATATACGCAGTTGGCGATGTAATTGGTTACCCCAGCCTTGCAAGTGCGGCATTTGATCAAGGTCGAATCGCAGCAGATGCCATCACCACAGGCGAATGTAATAAAAAACTCATTCGTGATATTCCAAGCGGTATTTATACTATTCCAGAAATCAGTTCAGTTGGTCGTTCAGAACAAGAACTCACCGCTGCAAAAGTACCGTATGAGGTAGGTCGCGCACAGTTTAAGCATTTAGCTCGTGCACAAATTGCAGGTACAGAAGTTGGCAGTCTAAAAATCCTATTCCATATTGAAACGAAAGAGATTCTAGGCATTCACGTGTTTGGTGAGCGTGCCGCTGAGATAATTCACATTGGACAAGCAGTAATGGAACAAAAAAATGGTGGCAACACCATAGAATACTTTGTTAATACGACATTTAACTACCCAACAATGGCAGAAGCTTATCGAGTAGCTGCGCTTAACGGATTGAATCGGTTAATTAAATAAAGCAAAAAGGTACTTTATGTCAGGTTTATTACAAACATTCACATAAAGTGCCGATTTTTTAAACTAATGCTTGAGATCGTGTAAAATTATTGTAAACTTAAAAGCCTAAAAAAATAATAATAGGCTGTTAAGTATGAAAACCCCCACTCTATTACTTGCCTCAGCACTATCTTTGTTTTCTGTAAGCAGTTTTGCGGACTATTCAACTGCAAAGTATTATGAAAAACAGGGAGATGTTGAAAAATATGTGAGCGAACTAACCAAGATTGCAAAACTTGGTCATGTTAATGCGCAATACGATCTCGCAACTGCCTATTTAAATGGCCAAGGCGTCGAAAAAGATATCACCAAAGCCTACGCTTGGTACTTATTAGCTAAAGATTTTGGCCACCCACAAGCGAAAGATAAATATCGCGAATTACGTAAGCAGGTACCTTCGCGCCGAGAAGCAAAAGAAGCATATATCGACTTAAAAGATAGCTTTGGTAAAAAGCTTCATGATTTACGCTATGCGCCTATTTCAAAGCATACCAATTTCTTTCCTGAGCGCGCTAAATTATTAGAACGTGTAGAACCTGAAATCGATGGCAACACTCGTTCAGCGTCTAAAGCTTGGGTAACAATTGGCTATAATGTCAACGAAAGTGGGGTCGTTGAAGATAGCCGAATTCTAGCATCATTTCCAAAAGGCGTTATCGATGAAGCTGCTTTAGAAGCAGTGAAAAAATGGAAATTCGAGCCTGATGTAAGCCCAACAGGTGAACCGCGTCGCGTATTTGATCTGGTTGCTTCATTTACGCTTGGCTCTGAAAATAGCAAAGTTAAACGTGAATTTGAGCGTGCACTTACTGAATACAAAACCAAGCTTGTCGAGCTTGCAGATAAAGGCAACAGTGTTGCACAAAATCGCTATGCATTAATGTTAGAACACGGTGTACTTGAAAAAGCATCTGAAAACGAGCATATCGATTGGTATTACAAAGCCGCTATTAATGGAAATCATGATGCACAAATGCGCTTAATGCACTGTTTTGAAAATGGTGAAGGTTGCCAACCTGATGAAGAAAAAGCATTTAACTGGTTACAACGTGCTTCAGAATCTGGCAATGAACGCGCGCAATATCAACTAGCACGCATCATGCTAAATTACGGCAGTATTCATTATGATGTTGAAACCGCTGCTGAAATGCTAAAAACTGCAGCGCATAGCCAGTATTTACCGGCAATGATCGAATATTCTCGCTTACTTGCATTTTCTGACGTTGCTGAGTTACGTGACGCACAAAGTGCAATTAAATATGCAGAGTTAGCGCGTGCGGTTGATAATAATCACCCAGTGCTATTATCAGTACTTGGTAGTGCACATTCTGAACTTGGCCGTGTACAAGAAGGTCAAGTGTTACTGCAACAAGCACTGAATGAAGCGAATAATCGAAGTTGGCCAGCGCAAAACTACATTAAGTTAATTGAACTTAGTGAAGCATCAATGATGGCTGATACTACATCTGATTCTTACTAAGCTTATCGGCGAGCCGAGTTGGCTCTGGTAAACGATATTTAGTAACACATTGAAGAGCAAGCTGCAAAGCTTGCTCTTTTGTTATTAAGTGACCAGGCGAAACAAAAAGCGGCTTCACTTTATCCCGTGAACGCACCACATAACCACTCTTCTTATAATTAATCACCAGGTCTGAAATCGACCCTTTAGTTAACTCCGGCTCATCAAATTTACCAACCAAACAGCTTTTCGCAATGCCTAGTGTCGGCACATTTAAAATAACGCCTATATGACTCGCTACTCCGAGTCCCAACGGATGCGCAATACCCTGACCATCAAACATTAAAACATCAGGTAAGGTTTTGAGTTGCGCAAGCGCACTTAGTATTGCACCACCTTCTCGAAAGCTTAATACTCCAGGAATATATGGAATTACGGTCGGCGCTTCATAAACAGTCAGCTCAACCACTTCTAGACTAGGAAAGCTGAGCACCACAATGGCAGCTCGTGTTGTTTTACCCTTGTTAGGAAATGCAACATCAATACCCGCAATGTATCGAACAGAGTTTTGCATTGCTGTTAATTTAACTTTAGCAGCTAATTCTTGTTGAATTAACTTCGCATTGGCAACGCTGCCAGGCCAAGTAATAGAATCTGTAATCGCCATAAAGAAAAAAGCCTTGCTAGTGCAAGGCTCTGTACATTATTTGTTGTGGTACTGTTTACTTAGTTCACCTACCGAGTTGATAAACACTCCAGCGTTTTCAGGGTCAACTTCTGGTGTAATACCATGACCTAAGTTAAATACATGACCAGTTCCGTCACCATAGCCCTCTAGAATGCGCTGTACTTCTTGACGAATACGCTCAGGCGTACCATGAAGCATTGCAGGATCCATATTACCCTGTAGCGCTACTTTATCACCGATACGACGACGCGCGTCAGCAATATCAACAGTCCAATCAAGGCCTACTGCATCACAGCCTGTCGCTGCGATCGCTTCTAGGTTTAAACCGCCATTCTTAGTGAATAGAGTAACAGGTACTTTACGACCATCGTTTTCACGAATTAACCCATCTACAATTTTCTGCATGTAAGTTAATGAGAACTCTTTGTAATCGCGCGGCGATAATACACCACCCCATGAATCAAAAATCATCAGCGATTGCGCACCGGCTTTAACTTGTGCGTTAAGGTAACTAATAACTGAATCAGCAAGCTTATCGAGTAGCATGTGCAAAATCTCAGGCTCTGAGAAAGCCATTTTTTTAATTTTGCCAAATGTTTTACTGCTACCACCTTCAATCATATAAGTTGCAAGTGTCCAAGGCGAACCTGAGAAACCAATTAACGGTACTTCACCTTTTAATTCACGGCGAATTGTACGCACGGCATTCATCACATAGCCCAGTTCATCTTCTGGATCTGGAATTGGTAGATTAGCAACGTCGGCCATTGACTGAATTGGACGTTCAAATTTAGGACCTTCACCTGTTTCAAAGTATAAGCCTAAACCCATCGCATCAGGGATCGTCAGAATATCACTGAAAAGAATCGCTGCATCCAGTGGATAACGACGTAGTGGCTGAAGCGTTACTTCACACGCTAATTCAGCATTTTTACATAAGCTCATAAAGTCGCCAGCTTGTGCGCGTGTTGCACGGTATTCTGGTAAATAACGTCCAGCCTGACGCATCATCCATACTGGAGTTTGATCTACAGGTTGTTTAAGTAGCGCACGTAAATAGCGATCGTTCTTTAATTCACTCATGGTAGTGTAAAACCTAAAAAATAAAACTGCGCGAATTGTATCATTTAGAACGCTAACTAACTATGCGAAAGATCAAGCGCTAACGCTTTAAATGCGTAATTATTCATCTTTTTACCCTTATTTTGCTATTAATCGCCTATTTTTGAAATTTAACGTTGTTAAAATGAAAATAGTTTGTTATAAAATAGATACAAAAATAAGAGCTTGAATTAATCAAGTCAGAAAAAGTTTTATAACCACCCTATTGGGTGGTTTTTTCTTTTTATGCACATTGAAAATAAAGAACTTTTTCTAAGCACAAAATAGCATATTAAAAATCCTCATAACTATCAGCAACTTAATCTAATCTTAATTAAATATGTTAAAAATCAGTTGACCTTTCATCAAGATTTCATTGTTATAGCTATTAGATTGAAGTAAAGGGACAAATATATGCTTACGAGATTAGAAAAAGCCAAAGAAGAATGGGGTGGAGCTCACTCGGCAATCGATAACTGGTTGCAAGAGCGTCAAGATTTACTCGTAATTTACTGTAAGCTTGCAGGTTTACCTCCCTATGAACGAAGCGACCAAGCGCTACCGCAAAAGTCTGAAATCCTTGAGTTTTGTCAGATTCTGATGGACTACCTATCTGCGGGTCATTTTGAGATTTACGACAACTTAGTGAAGGCATGCGCTGAAAAAGGCCCTGAAAGCCTTAAACTTGCACAATCGCTTTATCCGCAAATTTCAGCTTCAACAGATATAGCACTTAGCTTTAACGATGATTACGCCAACGCAAAAGAAAAAAGCTTAATGCCTAAGTTTGACGAAGACCTTTCAACATTAGGTCAAGTTCTTGAGCAACGCTTCGAACTTGAAGATGAGCTTATTGAGAATCTATACACTCATCACAGTGAATAAGTGGCGTTAATTAACGCCATTTTAATTTCTGCAGATTAGCCCAAACAAACAAGTGTTAAAGCTATTATCAATAAGCTTCTCAACATCCAAAATATTTGCCTGCTCGTGACTTAAGTAAAGCACTGTATTAATAAGGCTTTGTTGAATATGCATTGCAATAAAGTCAGTTGGCAAAGCCACAAAGTTACCTTGCTGTTTTTGCAATTCAATATACTCAGTCAAAAAATAAAAGACACTATTCAAAACACCTTGTTTAAAGTCCATTTCAAGCCATGGACTCGCATAATAAATAGTAAAAAATGAAAACTTTTCTGGATTATCAAGCCCCCATTTTATTACGCTTCGCCATACACTTAATGCCTGCTCATCACTATTGATTGCGTTACTTAACTGTAAACTTGCCACCAACTCCTGCTTCAGGCTTAAATACAGAGCTTCTACTAACACCTTCTTATTTTCAAAGTGATGAAATAATGTTCCCGTCGCGACACCAGCATGCTTTGCAATGCTCGCGGTCGATGTTTCAGAGATACCTTGTGCAACAAATAGTGTTAATGCCGCGTCCAGTAAGTTTTGTTTTTTTGAGTTACTCATTTAACGAACAAACAACTTTGTTAATAATGACTTTGCCAATCCCTTAAATTTTAAAATAAGCTTAACGCGCGGTAACCATAATGGTGTCTTTAATACTGTACGCTTATGGCAAAACGTTTCAAACCCTTCACGACCATGGTAATTACCAACGCCCGACTCGCCTATTCCACCAAATGGTGCATCATCAGCCCCCACATGCATTAAGGTATCATTAATACATACACCGCCACTGTGTGTTTGCTGCAAAATCTGATTAATTGCCAACTTGTCCTTGGACATAATATAAAGCGCCAATGGACGCGCTTTGTTATTGATATAGTTTATCGCTTCGCTAAGTTCACTGTAGGCAATTACGGGCAGCACAGGTCCAAATATTTCACTCTGACACGCCAGCATTTGCTCATTCACATCAACCAGTAATTGTGGTGGCATAATGCGATTTTGCACGTCAATCTCATAGCCTTTAGGCGATAACACGCGAGCACCTTTACTTTTTGCATCATCTAACAAGGCTTGCAGTCGTTCAAACTGCGCTAAATTGATAACTGCACCGTACTCATCATTAAACTTATCAACATCATATAAAGCAGCGAATCTTTCTAAATAAGTCTGACAAAATGCTAAATGCTGAGATTGTTCAACAAGCACGTAATCAGGCGCAACACAAATTTGACCCGCATTAACCGATTTGCCAAGAATAATCGCATCAGCCGCCTTTTCTAAATCAGAATCAGGCGTAATCACTACCGGAGATTTTCCGCCAAGCTCCAAGGTATTCGGTATTAATCGTTCGGCACACGACTTTGCCACTAAGCGCCCGACAGACGTCGAGCCAGTAAAAAACACATGATCAAAAGGAAGCTGAGTAAATTTAGCGGCGACATCAGGCCCGCCCTCAATAATCGTCACGCTATCGCTTAGCGATGAAAAAATCTTACGTAATACCTGATTAGTAAATGGCGTATATTCGCTAAGTTTAACCATTACTTTGTTCCCAGCCGCCAACGCCGTTGCAATTGGCCCAATACTTAAAAATACAGGGAAATTCCAAGGCACAATTACACCCACCACACCTTTAGATTGTTTGTGAACATAAATGGATGATGGCGCGAGCAGCAAACCAGCACTGCGCCTTTCTGGTTTTAACCATGTTTTTATGTGCTTTAAGGTATAATTAAGATGCTGAACACTCGGTAATATATCCGCCATCAAACTATCAAAATCAGGGCGCTTTCCATAGTCTCGGTTTAATGCAACTAGCAAACTTTGTTGGTTTTCAATCAGCGCATTTTTCAAGCTATTAAGTAGGGTTTTACGCTCAATTAAACTTGGCTGCTTATTCGCAAGGTATTGTTGTTTTAGTGTTGAAAATGATGCTTCAAGATCAATTGCATTAACATCTTGTTGTGCTGATGCGTCGACAGACTCAAGGTTAACTGGATGTGAGGTGGATGAATTCATAAAAGTTCTAAACCAAATAAAAAAACCGACTGATTAGTCAGTTTAATTTAGAGCAATAATTCAACAAAGGCAAATAAAAAAGCCACCCGACTTGGGTGGCTTTTTAAAACTGGTAATTAAAATTACTCAGAAGCAGCTTCTTTTTCAGCTTCAGGCTGAACTACTTTTAAAAGCTCAACTTCAAAAATTAGCGTTGAGTTTGCAGGGATCTTACCAAGATCGCGCTCGCCGTACGCAAGTTCAGAAGGGATAAAGAACTTGTACTTTGAACCTTCTGCCATAAGTTGAACACCTTCAGTCCAACCTTTAATAACGCGATTTAGTGGGAAAGTAATTGGCTCACCGTGAGAGTAAGAGCTATCAAACTCAGTACCGTCAATTAATGTACCTTTATAGTGAACTTCAACCGTATCTGTTGCTAACGGCTTCTTACCTTCACCTTCAGAAAGAATTTGATACTGAAGACCTGAATCAGTTGTTACAACGCCGTCTTTTTTGCCGTTTTCAGCTAAGAAAGCAACGCCTTGTGCTTTAACTTCTTCAGCTTTTGCTTGCGCCGCAGCTTGCTGCTTTTCAGCAACTTCAGTATTTAGTTTCGTTAGAAGCTCTTTAATTTCTTCTTCTGTTAGCTGTGATTTACCCGCTAGAGACTCTTCTAAACCAGCAACGATAAGTGCTTTATCTAGTTCAAAGCCAACTTCAGTTTTACCTTCTAGATCTTTCTTAACAAACTCACCGATTGAAGCGCCAAGACCATATGCTTGTTTTTGTACTTCGGTCTCTAATTTTACTTCAGCTTTCGGTGCTTCTTTATTACATGCAGCAAGTGCAAGCACTGATGCAGCAACGAATGAAAGTTTAAATACTTTTTTCATCTTTTTCTCCGGCAAATAAAATGCCTTTTATCTACAATTATCTAAGTTAAAATTAAATGAGTTACATGATAGGCTGACAAACATCGATGTAAAACACAAATAATGACGACAAAGACGTTAACCTGAGACAACGCCGATAATTATTATCTGTAACTACCTTGTTCTCAAAACTCGTCCTAGTCTAACCTCTCACAGTCTAAGAGTTAAGGGAAATTAGATTAAAAATGAAGCCATTTAGTATAACTTTATTAATTTTTATCCTATTTACCTTAACGGCGTGCGATAACACCGATGTCGTACCAAAAAATGCGCAAGAACATGCCGTACAAGGCAGTTACGCAGCGGCCCTTAACGCCAATGGCAGCCTTGCAGTTGTCTCCTCTATCAATCATGGCATTTCAGTATGGAATTTGAATGACAATGCATTGCTTTACCAATGGAGCCACCAACAAAGCGAAGACAACCTCGTTCTCGCTATAGACATTAGTGATGATAATAAGTTCGCGGTTACAGCAGATCGCACTAATTTTGCTGTCTGGAGCCTAGAAAATGGTGAGAATATCGGCTTTTGGAAAATCCAAGAATCGAGCATTCGCGATATAGCTATCAGCAATAACGGCCGTTACGTGCTTTATGGACGAGGTGACGGAAAAGTAATTCATATCGATCTAATTACTGGTCGCAGAATCGAATTTTTGGGTCACACCGAAAAAATTAACGCCGTCGATTTATCACCCAATGGCTATTACGCGCTAACTGGTGCCAATGACTACACCGCATATTTGTGGGATACCCGCAGTGCACAGGTAGTTCACCGTTTTAATCATCCAAGTCGCGTAACCCAAGTAAGTTTAGACCGAGAAGGCCGCAGAGCCTTTACCGCCGACAGTAAAAAACAAGCAAGTGTATGGAACTTACAAACAGGCGAGCAAATTAGTAACCTGCAATTCAGAGCACGGCAAAAAGTATTTAGCGCTGTGCGCTTTAGCCCAGATGCTAATCAACTACTCACAGGTTCGCCGGCTCGCACCATTGCATTATGGGATGTAAACTCAGGAAAAGAGCTACAAACATGGCAAGTAGCACCGCGCAAAGACTCGCGCCCAAAATCAGCAGTAGTATATGACATCGCTTTTAGCGATAATGGGCAGATTATCAGTGAAAGTTCTAACGGTTTATCTGAAACATGGCAAATGAACAAATAACCAGTCTTGAAGCGCGTATTACCGAACTTGAAACAAAGGTAGCGTACCAAGATGAAACTATCGACATTTTAAATGACGAGCTAAAGCAGCATCAAATGGCGATGGCAAAAATGACCCGTCAAATTGAGTTGGTAGGTGAAAAGCTAAAAGAAATGAAGCCGTCCTCGGTCGTCAGTGAAGAGCATGAAACCCCGCCACCGCATTACTAAATTGACGTAAAGCCTGATCACTCAGGCTTAAATACACCAATTACTTGTTCAAACTGGCGTGTTGACGCTTGAACTTGGCCTTCAGCCTGCGTCATCGTATGACCACATTCAACACACTCTACTTTTTCAACATCCATTTCTTTGTATAGCATCATGGTATCTTGCTTTTTACACTCTGGGCAGGTTGCGCCTGCGATAAAACGTTTTTTCTGTTTCATGGTTTTCAAATTAATCACAATGTTGATAAAGCGATTTTAACAAACAACACTGATTACTTGATATACTAGCGCAAGAAAAGTTTTCAAAAATGCTTACTAAATGATTCAAATCTCTAATCTAGAATTACTGCGTGGTGGCAAGCCACTATTAAAAAATACCAATGCAACCTTATTTGCGGGCCACAAAGTAGGTCTTGTTGGCAATAATGGCTGTGGTAAATCAAGCCTGTTTGCACTTATTCGCAATGAGCTATCACCAGATATGGGCGAATGTAGTATTCCTAAAGAGTGGCGTATTGCATCAGTAAAACAAGAAACGCCCGGATTAGATATTTCAGCACTAGAGTATGTGCTGCAAGGGTACGAAGAGTATTACGCACTGCGAGAGCAACTTCATGTAGCCGAACGTACCAACGACGGGGCAAAACAAGCTGAGCTTCACCTTGCTTTAGAAGAACTACAGGCCTATCACATTGAGGCCAAAGCGGGTGAGTTACTGCATGGTTTAGGCTTTTCGCAGCAGCAAATATCTCTGCCGGTAAAATCATTTTCGGGTGGTTGGCGCATGCGCTTAAACCTTGCCCAAGCGTTATTACAAGAAGCAGATTTATTACTGCTGGATGAGCCAACCAACCACTTAGATTTAGATGCGGTTTACTGGCTAGAAAAGTTTTTGAAAACCTACCCAGGTACATTAGTGCTAATATCACACGACCGTGAATTCTTAGACGCCATTGTCGGCGAAATCTGGCACGTTTATCAGCAGCAAATTCACACTTACAAAGGTAACTATAGCCAGTTTGAGCGTATTAAGGCTGAAAAACTAGCTCAGCAGCAAAGTAACTTTGAAAAGCAACAAGAACAAATAGCACACTTAGAAAACTTTATTCGCCGCTTTAAGGCCAAAGCCAGCAAAGCCAAACAAGCGCAAAGTCGTGTTAAAGCACTCGAGCGAATGGAAAAACTGGCGCCAGCACATATCGACTCGCCATTTAACTTTAGTTTTAAAGAGCCACCTAGCTTACCAAACCCACTTATTTCTTTAGAAAAAGTGAAAGCGGGTTATGGCGATGTCACCATTTTACAAGACATCAAACTAAACCTTGTTCCAGGTAGCCGCATTGCGCTACTTGGTAAAAACGGCGCGGGTAAATCAACGTTAATCAAATTATTAGCAGGCGAGTTAAACGCGCAATCAGGCGAATTTGTGCACCACCAAGGCTTGCGTATAGGTTACTTTGCGCAGCATCAACTCGAATCGCTCGACCCAAGTGCATCGGCCATTTTGCATTTGCAACGTCTGGATAGCAAAGCGACAGAGCAAGAACTAAGAGACTTTCTTGGTTGCTTTGCGTTTCATGGCGACAAAGCCCTTGAGCCTGTAGCGCCATTCTCTGGTGGCGAAAAAGCGCGTTTAGTGTTGGCATTATTGGTGTATCAAAAACCTAACATCTTGCTACTCGATGAACCAACCAACCACTTAGATTTAGAAATGCGTCATGCTCTCGTAATGGCACTGCAAGGGTTTGAAGGGGCAATGGTTACGGTATCGCACGATCGTCATTTATTAAAAAACACTTCAGATCAGTTTTATTTAGTGGATAGCGGTCAAGTAACTCAACTAGGTTACGAGATTGAAGATTACTACGCATGGCTTGCCAACAAAGACGTTGCTAAAACACCTGAAAGTGATATAGCGCCAGTTGAAAGCAAACCTAACAAGGTGCAAAACCGCAAAGAGCAAAAACGCCTTGAAGCTGAGTTTAGAAAACAAATGCAGCCATTAAAGCGTGAAATTGAAAAACTTGAAAAGCAGTTAGAAACAGTTAGTGATGCACTGCAAAACGTTGAAAGCGCACTTGCGGACGCCAGCATCTATCAAGATGAAAATAAGGCAGAGCTTAATAAACAGCTAGCGGAACAGGCGAAACTTGCGCCACAGCTCAATGAGATTGAAGAAAGCCTGCTTGAAAAACTCGAAACACTTGAACAAGAGGAAGCTGACTTTGCAGCCCAATTTGCAGAGTAGCAACCTCTGGCAGTTTGCTTTGCAGTATTACAGCAAAAGCGCGCATAGCCGCGCGCTTTTACAGCTGCAAGATAAATACGCTGCCAATATCAATTTGTGCTTACTACTTAAATACCTATCGCATCAAAACATAATCGTAAGCACCTCAACCATTACCGTATTACATGCACACGTTACGGAATTTAGCCAAAACTACACGCAACCGCTTCGCCAAATACGAGCCAACTTCAAACAGTCGTTGCAAACAATGGATAATTATTCAGCATTGCGAACCCATATGCTCAATGCCGAGTTAGAGCTTGAAAAACAAGAACAGCAATTGCTAGTAGACGCCTTTAATCGCGCAACAGCAAACGATTCGCCTCCCACCTGCCCGCTTAAATACTACCTAGAAAGCATTTTAGCAGTGCCAAAAACTGACCTAGATCAAACATTAACTCAACTTGCGTAACACGCGTAAATACGCGGGATAAATATTGATCTAAGTCATGATCATTATGCTCACCTTATTCTATTCTCTTTCGTGTTGACGTTAGAGGAGAAACACAATGAGCAATTTATTTAGAGACTTTTTCCAGGACCCTGTGCTCTTTTTATCATTTGGCATTTTAGGTGTTGTTATTGTTCTTTGCCTTTTCTACGTAGGCTTCTTTATCAATAAGATTAAGAACGATCAGCCTAGCGAGTCATAACCAGTTTTATAAATTTGATAATGTGGGCTTGGGCCGGCATTTGAAAAACCCTGTTAGAATTAAGCACGACGCACTAAAGCATCAAACTAGGCAACTAGTTTGGTGCTTTATTTTTTCTAATACCAATTTGGATAATTAAGCGCTCTATTTTAAGCGCTGGTAGCACGGCAAGCATTTCACTATAAAGCTGCGCTACATAAAAAACTTTAACGCGGTTAGCAACAGATTTAATGCCTAGGGTCTGTTGATCTTTGCTGTTCTATTTTTGTTCTCATTGAGCGTGCTTTTATCGCGGCGCTCGATGTGTGGCCTAGCAACCTAAGCGAATATCGAGCAACAATGAGAAAAGTGCGCTCAAAAGAACCGTTCGGCAGCGCTTGATTGGCTTTTATACTGTGTTATCGGCTGGCTCACATAGAATAACTATGCCACGCAGCCTCTGCCTTGTATAAAACCCAATCAAACTGCTGCAAAAACGAACTTAAAAGGTCAACAGTCCCTAAAAATGAATAATTATAATTGCGAATTGGTATGATACACTGAACAAATATTTTTCTTTTGTACACAGCCATGGATCAAAACTTTAAGCCAGCTTGGTGGATGACCAATCGGCACGCACAAACCATTTTACCGCGCTTTTTTCGCCCAAACCTTACCGTTGATTACAATATTGAAGAAATCACTACGCCCGATCACGACTTTCTGCAACTGATATGGAGTTCTCAGCATATTGCTGCCGACGACAAACCATTAGCAATTGTGCTGCATGGCTTAGAAGGAAATATTGATAGCTTCTACGCTAAAGGCATGATGAAAGCCCTAACTTTGGCCGGTTTTGATGTAGTGTTATTACACTTTAGAAACTGTGGACAAAAAGCTAATTTGCAGGCACGCGCCTATCACAGCGGCGAAACCAGCGATTTGCATTTTTTAGTTAATATATTAAAGCAACGCTTTCCAAATAAGCCATTAATGGCTGTTGGCTTTTCACTCGGTGGCAATGTATTAACCAAGTACCTAGGTGAGTATGAAGACGAATGTCAGCTAGATGCCGCAGCCGTTGTTTCAGCCCCGTTTGCCTTGGCGTCATCATGTAAAGTGATTCAAAAAAGTTGCTTTAAGCTTTATCAAAAATATTTACTGGATAGGCTAAAAAAGTCCACAGCAAGAAAGCTTGATAACATTAAAGAATCAATAAATTTAACGGCAAAGCAACTAGAAAACATTTACGATTTATGGGAATTCGACAACAAAGTAACAGCCCCATTACATGGTTTTATAGATGCGGCCGATTACTACCTAAAATCAAGCGGCAAACAGTATTTAAAACGCATCACAACTCCCACTTTAGTGATTCATGCAAAAGATGACCCTATGTTGTCACAAGAAGCTATTCCGCAAAAAGAAGACGTAAGCAACGCGGTTAAACTGATGGTTTCCAAGCAAGGTGGACATGTTGGCTTTATAAGCGGTAAAAACCCATTTAAGCCGATTTTTTGGCTAGAGCAGCAAGTTCCCCATTTTTTCCAGCAACAACTTTTAGGCAAATTAAAATGATCGTTCCGATTGAACAAATTGACCCAGATACTCTGACTAATTTAATTAAAGAATTTGTTCTGCGAGAAGGCACTGACTACGGTGAAGAAGAGGCAGCACTCAACTTAAAAGTTGAGCAAGTGAGAGCACAGCTCAAAACTGGCACAGCGGTATTAGTATTTTCTGAATTACACGAAACAATTAATATTATGCCAGCCAGTGACTTTGAATCACACCCAGATTATGAATAGAAAAGGCAGCGCCTTTTCTATTTTTTAACTTTTCACTTTCTTATTCACAACTTCGATTACCAACAGCTCACAACATTTCTATCGCGATTCTATTGCTTTACTCATTAAAGCAAGCACAATAAAGAAAACAACGACACAGAATCCACTATGAAATATCTAATAAAAACAAGCTTAATCGCAAGTGCCATAATGGCAACCTTCACAGCAGGTGCAACCCAATACACAGCATCAGAAAAAGCAGTAAAACTCGCACAGGAGAACTTATTAATCGACACCCATATCGATGTACCTTACCGCATTTACCACAAATGGGATGATGTCTCAAAAGCCACGGAAGGTGGTGATTTTGACTATCCTAGAGGTGTCAAAGGCGGTTTAAATGTGCCTTTTATGTCGATTTACATTCCAGCAAACCTCGAATTTGAAGGCAAAGGGAAAAGTTATCAACTAGCCAATCAATTAATTGATGGCATGGAAGCATTAGCACAACGTGCACCGGATAAGTTTGCTATTGCAACCAGTACTGCCGACGTTGAAGCACAGTTTAAGCAAGGATTAATGTCACTTGCTATGGGTATGGAAAACGGCTCGCCAATGGAAGGGGAAATGGCAAACCTAAAGCATTTCTTTGACCGTGGTGTGCGTTACATTACCCTTGCGCACTCACAAAGCAACCATATTTCTGACTCGTCCTATGATATTCGTCGTAAGTGGAAGGGGTTAAGCCCGTTTGGCAAAGATCTAGTAAAAGAAATGAATAAAATCGGCATGCTGATTGATGTTTCGCATATTTCAGACGATGCGTTTTATCAGGTTATGGAATTATCTGAAGTGCCAGTGATTGCATCGCACTCATCACTGCGTAAATATACACCGGGTTTTGAGCGCAATATGGATGACAAAATGCTGCTTGCTCTCAAAGAAAACGGCGGTGTTATTCAGATTAACTTTGGTTCAAGCTTTGTAACCTCTGCAGCGGGTGCGTGGGGCGATAAAATGAAAGCGGCACGTAAACAGGCCAAAGAGACTTTCGGCGAAAATAGTTCACAAGTAAAAGATTTCAGAAAAGCATACAGTGCTAAAAACCCATACCCGTTTGCAAGTTTAGAGCAAGTGCTGAATCATATTGACCATGTAGTAAAACTAATTGGTATTGATTACGTTGGTATTGGTTCTGACTACGACGGCGTTGGTGACTCACTGCCGATCGGTTTGAAAGACGTAGCAAGCTACCCTAACCTAGTGCAAGGTTTATTAGATCGCGGTTACTCTGATAAAGATATTATTAAGTTATTAGGCGGTAACACAATGCGTGTTTGGCGCGAAGCCGAAAGCTACGCTAAAAAGCACTAAAGGTTACAAATGTTAGGCGGCATTGTGTCGCCTGACTTTCTCAGCAAGTGTTAAAACAGGAAGTGAACATTTTGAATAGCAACTTTGAAGCACTCTCATTAACACTACAACAAGCTATTTTAGTAACGCTTTTGCAATGCTCGAATTGCAAACTCAACGCGCTTTTTAGCCAATTGAAGCAACAAAAGCTACTGCACACCCTAGATTCAAACCCAGAGCAAAACCTGTTTAAGCAAAACTTTCTGGTAATGAATGCCCTATTCAACCTTCAACATGATGCAAAAGAGTTAGGGTATAGTTTAATTATTGAATCAATCAATATAAAGCTTGTTAAGTATCAAGAAAACCAAGTCACAAATCATAACCCTGCGCTTTCAGAGTATTATTTAGACTTTAACAATATCGCTATCTCAAACGATGAAATAAACAAGTTACTGGATAACTTTTGGCAGTACTACGCTGAACATAGCACAATAACATCAGATGATTTAACTACTGCATTTAACACGCTTGGCTTAGCTCGTGACGCTAATTTGAAACAGATAAAGCGTGCTTGGTATAAAATTGCACTCGCATCACATCCAGATAAACAAAATAACCAGCATACTAGCGACTACATTACAGCAAACCATGCCTATCAGTTACTGGTAAAACATTTCACGCAAAGTAAGTAACTCTGATGCAGCTAATACCCATTGAGCCTGAAAAGCTTCCTTTAGCTCTTTTACTCGAAGCCGACCCAAGGCATTGAAAAAGTACAGGCATATTTAGCAAATGGCATCTGCTTTGCCGCAGTTATCGATAATACTGTAACTGCTGCTTGTATCTTTCAACGACGCTCACACACCTCTATTGAACTAATGAATATTGCGGTGCAACCAACTCATCAAGCGCAGGGGATCGGTTCTAAGTTGCTGGCATATGCGATTGCCGAGATAAAATACAAAGGCGTTGAAATTATTGAATTAGGCACTGGAACTTTTGGTCATCAACTTAGCTTTTATCAAAAATTAGGGTTTCGTGTTGAAAGTGTGATTAAAAACCACTTTTTAGACAACTACCCTGAGCCAATTTTCGAAAATGGAATTCAGCACAAAGATATGCTTAGACTAACGCTTTGTTTGAAAGGTATTTCATAGAAAATTAATAGTTTACGACTTATTGAATTCAACTTAACGCGATATTAAGCGCTAATGATAATTTGCCGCAAAGCTAAAAGCGTTAAATATAAAGGGGTAATTTCTAGAGAAGAAAACTATCTAAATAAACTGAAAAGTTGAAATATTAAGAAATGATTAAAGGAGCTGGAAATGATACGCGTTGGCCACCAACGACGACCGTAGGGCGAAATAAACTATTTATAAAGATTTAAAAATTGGGAGAATTAAGAAATGGTTGCGGGAGCCGGATTTGAACCGACGACCTTCGGGTTATGAGCCCGACGAGCTACCAGGCTGCTCCATCCCGCGTCAGAATGGTTCACGAATGTGAACAAGCCTTAGAAGTTTTAATTCATTCTAAAGGAATTGGCTACCAAAGAGTTGGTTGCGGGAGCCGGATTTGAACCGACGACCTTCGGGTTATGAGCCCGACGAGCTACCAGGCTGCTCCATCCCGCGCCTGTATTCTTAAGCTTTGCTGCTTAAGTGAGGCGCTATAATAAGGATTTATGACAGTTATGCAAGTGTTTTCTTTTAAAAACTGTTTAACCGCTCAAATTAGCATCAACGCTTATGCGGTTTGATCATTTCTTGCCAAGGGTAACTTTGATCGCCCGTAATAATAAAGTCAGGGTTTTCAGTTGTTTCGCGCTGGTTATAGGTAATAGGATTGAATTCCGCATCAAAAAGCTTACCACCTGCCATTTCCACAATTATTTGTGATGCGCCAGTGTCCCACTCTCCAGTTGGCCCTATTCGCATAAAAGCATCAGCACGTCCTTCAGCGATTGCACACGCTTTTAATGAGCACGAACCTAATGGCAAAGTATCAAACTCTGAGTCAATGTACTGACTTACCGTTGCAATATTTTGTCGCCTACTGACAGCTAACTTTAATTGAGATTGCTTTTGAACTTGCAGCTGAACATCTTCGCCATTTTCACGTTTAAATGAACCAACACCTTGCATCGCCCAATATGTAACCCCTTCGGTTGGCCAAAAAATAACGCCAAACACCGGTTTATTGTTTTCAACAAGCGCAATATTTACTGCAAAGTCACCACTTTTAAGCACAAACTCACCTGTGCCATCTAGCGGATCTAGCAGCCAGTATCGCTGCCACGATTCACGGTCTGAAAGCGCAGGAATTGGCGTTTCTTCAGACATAATCGGGATATTTGGTGCTAGCGCTTTTAAACCCGCTAATAGCACCTCATTTGCCGCTAAATCTGCTTTTGTTACAGGCGTGTTATCTGACTTTTCACATAGTTGAATGTCATCTTGATGGTATACATCTAAAATAGCGTCGCCTGCTTGTCGCGCTATTTCAATACAAGGCTCAATAAATTCTTTCATTCGGTACTACTGTAAATTAAATTAAGATAAATACTGTTTTGCTAATAATAGTGCAGCAACGCTGCGCGCTTCGGTAAAGTCGGTTTGCTGTAATAGTGTTTGCCAATCGCTTAATGGCCACTTAATAACTTCAAGTGGTTCAGGTTCATCCCCTTCTAACTTCTCGGGGTATAAATCTTGCGCCAACAATATGTGCATTTTGGCGTTAAAATAACTCGGGGCTAACGATACTAACTTTAGCTCAGCAAGTTGCTTTGCACCAAATCCAGCCTCTTCTTTTAGCTCACGATTACCAGCTTGCACCGCAGTTTCACCAGGATCAATTAGACCTTTTGGGAACCCGAGTTGATAGTCATGGGTACCAGCACAGTACTCTCGCACTAAAATTAGATTATTTTCACTATCCACAGGCACTACAAGCACCGCACCTCGCCCCCCGCCTTTTACCCTTTCATATTGCCTTTTAACGCCATTTGAAAACGTTAAGTCCATCGCTTCTACCGTAAATAATTTACTGTGCGACACCTCGGTAACGTTTGTAATTTGGGGGAGTGTTAATCCTTTATTCTCGGCCATCTTGAAACTCTGTTAAACTACAGTCTAAATTTATAATAAAACTTTTAAACTAAAAAACCTATGTTAAATTGGCAGGAAATCGATACCGTTTTATTTGATATGGACGGCACATTATTAGACCTTCATTTCGATAACCATTATTGGCTTGAACTAATCCCACAAAAACTTGCAGAAAAACACGGTATCACTAAACAACAAGCGTTTGCACAGCTGTCAGAAAAATACCAACAAGTGGAAGGACAAATACAGTGGTATTGCTTAGATTATTGGCAGCAGGAACTCGATTTGCCAATTGTCGAGTTAAAGCAAGAAATTAAGCACTTAATTAGCATTCGAGAAGACGTGCCTGACTTTTTAAAAGCGCTTAAAGAGGCCGGTAAAAAACTTATTTTACTGACCAATGCGCATCCAGATAGCCTGTCACTCAAAATTGAACAAACAGCTTTTGATGTGCATTTAGATGCGCTTATTTCAACCCATGAGTTTGGCGTAAGTAAAGAATCTCAGCGCTTGTGGCAACAAGTGGAGCAACAACTTGGCTTTGATAAAACCAGAACTTTATTTGTTGATGACAGCTTGCCTGTGCTTGATGCGGCAAAACAGTATGGTATTAAACATCTTCTTGCGGTTGCAAACCCAGATTCCACCAAAGCAACCCGCACTATTGATAACTACTTATCAATTGAAGACTACCGCACTTTACTGCCAATAACTTAACTCATAAAAAAAGGCCACATTAGTGGCCTTTTTGTACTCTTTAATTTGTTTTATAACTTACGCTGGGTAGCGAGCCTCTAAGCCTTTGTATACCAGCTCAGCAAAGTTTTCTTGATTAATGTCGAGTGATTTAACTACTTCAACTAAGTGTTCGTTATCTTCTTGACCGTTCCACATTTTAATGTAGCTGCCATCTTTATAGCCATGATCTTGGCGGAAAAAGTTAAGTGTGTTTTTACCAACATAACCACGATATAAATCGTCGATATCCATGCCAATTTGCGCCATACACCCGGCAAATGCAGCCGCATCAAATGTCTTGTTTGCTACGGCACTTGCAGCAAGTAGCTCAAGTGTTTGCTTAAAATCATCAGCTTGAGTTGGCTTTTCTAGCTCAGCAGTTAATTGCTCTGCTAACTCTTGATAACTTGTTTCGCCATCGATTCGAAGCGATAAACCAAAATGGAAAATATCTACCAGCTCAAGAATTACTTGTTCAGTGTCAGGTGTTTGTTTCTTCCACCACTTCCAACCGTAGTGATCTAGCATTTCAGCACACTCAACCCAAATCGCACGATACCACTCAAATCCCTGATTAAACCATTCGGCATGGACTTTAGTATTCATCGCGTTTTGCATCTCTAGCATAGTGCAAATTTTGTTTACATTGGCAGACATAATCTTTCTCTAAAATTAAATTGGGCGTAGTGTATCAAAAAGCGATTACTGTCTCAGCTCAAAATCACATTGTGACTTCTTCACATAACGCGCATCAAAGGTTTCACCCGTATTAAATTCAAGGCGCATTGATGACAAATCAAAACGAGAGTGTGGGTAACGATCAATCCACTGCATAGTGGCTTGACAAATTTCCTCTAACTTATAAATACGAAAGGTATCAACCACAACAACCGCCTGCTCAGGCTCAAGGTAACTGCGCACAATATTTTCACTCCACGCAGTTTGTGAGTAGTTTTGCGTTAAAAAATAAGTCAGATCAGAGTTATCTAATCCCGAACCTAAAGTGCTCACATTATTGCTGGCTTTTTGAGCAAACTGTGTAAGTGACTGACCACTGTTAACAATTTCTTCGCGTTCACCTGGTCCGCAACGACGTGTTGTGAATTTAACGGTGCCATCGGAACTGTAACATTTACGCTGAACTTTCCCAGCTTGGGCAAAAAAAGGTAATAAAAGAATGCTTATCGCTAGTAAAATCTTCATTGTTATTCTCAACTAGTACGAACTATAGGATTTTGCCAAATTTTTTAGGAACAAATCAAGTGTTAGCATGTTGTTTACATCAGTTTCACAACGATAAAACCAATAAAACAGATTAACTATTTGTTCTCAAAACGATTGTAATCAAAGATTCCGTATTCAATTTGTAAATTCTGTTTGGCTGTTTTATGCAGAATGTCGCTATAACGCCAAAAATCGGGATGTGTACGCCTAATTGCGAACTGAGCTTTGAGCTGAATGTAGTCTTTCTCTGTTTTCACCTTGCTAAATTGCGTTACAAACTCATTCACCTGATGCTGCTCAAGATAAAACAGCACCGCAGGGTAATCACCAATAAAACCATTTACCAAACTTGCTGTGTCTTCGCGCGGTGCACGCTGCGCACCTTCATTAAGTAAGCTTGAAATATTAAAGTGTGCATTATGATGCAGCAGACTAAAGGCTTTATGCTGGCCTTGTTGCTTAACTAAAATAAACGAGATTTGTGCAAGTTGCTGCACTGCCGCATTTGGCAGCGAATTAAGCTCCCCAAGTGCCTGGCTAATTTCATCATTTGCCAGCTCATGTCGCGTGTTTAACACCGCTGACAAGTGCTGCTTAATATTGCTATAAAGTTCCGTCTTTGGCGCATTAGTTTGATATTTAATGCCTGTTTCTTGGTTAAACTGGGCATTAGACTCTAAATGCTCAACTAAATTTTTAGGCGCTTTTCGATACCAATGATTACGTAATTTTTTACGCTCTTCTAATGGCAAAAACGCTAAGAAATTTTGCTCTCCTTCCATGCGTAAAAAGTCCATATATAGGCGTGTTACCAACTGATGCCCAACGTTACCGTACACATCAAATCCAGCCACCAGCAAATAATGAATGCGTTCAAATAAGCTGTAATCAAGTACCCACATGGTTTTTGGTGCTTGCCCAACTAACCCTTTAACTACAGTGGCACTATCAAAATGACGGAAAATAGTCAGTGCGGCATTATCATTATGCCCTTCACCTTGCCATAGCAGCGACATATCAAGCCCTTTGCCACCAGCAAACGACTCATTCATTTTCGCTGTTTTGCGCGCTAAAAACTTAGCTTGTAATCTGGCATATTTAACCCAACTGCTAATTGGCAGCGCATTACTTTGTTCCTCTGCCGGCATTGCCAATAAATCATCTACTTGATGAAAAAACTCATCCATATTGGCATTGGCAACACGTTTGGGTTCAACAAATGCCACCCAAAAGTGATCATTAATTACATTTAGCGCCACTTGGCCACGACAAACCGGCCCTTTAATAAAGCCCATAATAATGGTTTGAGAATGGTCGAGTAAAAATTGGTATTTCACTTCGGTCGGGATCTGAGCAAAGCTTTTAAATGGGTTGGAGGCAACATCTACTGCGTAGCTAGGCAATTCCGACACGGTATAATCGGTTGCAATAAACAGCTGATGTAATCGCGCTAACTCTTTGTTATTCAGTGCTAATGGAATATGGTTTTTCGCCAATATGCTGGCTTGATTGCGCTGTAAGCGATAATACACGCGCGCCACATTTGGCTCATCAAATGGCCTGCGTGTTGCAATTACATCAATTGGTTCGCCCGGTGGTGTTGTCGAACGCACCAGCTTATAAAAATGCTGCTCTTTAGCGTTACTGAAATAAATATTTGTTAAAAACCAGTGCTCATAAATATAGCGCGCCATAAGTTGATGCTTAGCAGGTGCTTGGTTTAAAAATGCTTCCCACTTTTCAACCTGCTGTGCAGTAAACTGATCCACCGGCGCTAAATTGGTCATTTTTGCGCCCTGCATTAACCAATGCTGCAGCACGTTAAATTCACTATCATCAATGGCAGGAAAACCATATGGCATACCCAGTGATGGTTGATGCTCAGCGACTTGCTGATAGCTTTCAATGCTGGCACAGGTCGCCGTTCTATCTAGCGAAAAATCATATTCATCACCAAGCTGCGCCACTTGTGGCAAAGGGTTTGATTTTTTTACAAGTAATGTATTATAGAGCAAACTTGCTGCAAGGTTGTTCGCAGGTGACTCGGGGTATTCGTTTAAAACCGGTGAAAAACCAAGTTCTCGCCATTCAGACGTTGAATCGGCATCAATAAATAATCGATGCGGCTTTGCTGCGACTAATCGCGTACCATCGTAAACGAGTTCTTTGCTAATGCCGCGATCAATACCGGCTGCCGATGTTAACTTTAACTGGCAAGGCGCATCATAACAGCCGTGACACACCACACAACGGCTTTCTAATACGGGTTTTACCGCACTCTGATAAAAGTGCCCATCACTGCTATGATGCGCAACTATTCGTTGTTTTACTGCAGGTTTGCCATATTTGTTATGCCAGTTATTGACCGCCAAAGCTGTACAGCCAGAAACCACAATTATGAAAAATAAAACAACGAACTTTTTCATTTACTCAACGTCCTCGTCATCAAGTCCTAAATCAAACTCAGGAGCAAATTCCAACCATGGTGAAATAAACTGTTGCTCGTTTTCGCTACAAACCATCACCGCTAATTGCGGGCCTTTTTTAAGGTGCAATTGCACTGATTCAATATTTGTCACTGCACGCTGCCAATCGGCTGTTACGTCGTTAAACGCGTAATCTGTTAGAAATACCGTATGTGTCTCTTCATCGGTAATTTTTTGGCACATTTCAGCCATTACCATTTCGGTAAGTGCCACTGAAACAAAAAACGCAGGTTCTGCGTCTTGCGTTATAGGCATCTCAGGCGCCAAAAAAAACACTGGAATATCTATATTTTCGGTCGCTAGCGTATCATCTGCCATATTGTTCTCGTATTAAATTTGGGTAATTGTCGATATGATAGCAAAATAGTTGAATTTTTTGGCGCTTTTAGCCATTGTGTTGACAATTTAGAGACATTTCTCAAGGAAATTTAATGACCAGTGTAATTGATAACTTCTTCTCAACTATTGGTATTTTATTACTTATACTCGCGTTATTAGCAGTGTTTGTTATTGTGATATTTAATACACTCGTTAAGTATCGCAATTACGTGATTAACGCTTTTGCACAAATTGATGTGCAGCTACACCGACGTCATGACTTAATCCCAAATTTAGTCAACACCTGCCAAGCTTACTTAAAACATGAAAGCAGTACGCTTGAACAAGTCACCAAAGCGCGAAATGCCGCGTTAAGTTGTTTAGAGCAGGCAAAACAAGCTCCAAACAATGGTGCACTGATTAAACAATTAGCTAACGCTGAAAACACCTTAACGCAGGCCCTTTCAGGTTTACAAATTACTATTGAGGATTACCCCGAATTAAAAGCCAATGAAACAGTAAAAGATTTACATGAAGAGCTGGTTTCAACAGAAAATAAAATAGCCTTTGCACGCCAGGCTTATAACGATGAAGTTATGCAATATAACACCTACAAACAAAGCTTTCCAAACAACTTAGTCGCAGCTAAATTTGGCCACAAAAATGATGCCAGCGTGTTAGAGCTAGAAAAAACCAGTATACGACAAGCCCCCTCTGTACAACTTTAATTAATGAAAAACTTTTTTCAGCAACAAGCTGCAAACCGGCGTGCCAGCGCTATGCTGGTTTGCTTATTTTGTATTGCCGTTGGCCTAATTGTGTTGCTTGCACAATGGTTTTTTGGTCTTATTTTCGATGCCCGAATAGCCAGTAACCTAAACCTTATTTTATACCAAGGTTGGGATGTATTTCGTGCACAAAATCCATATCAATGGCATATTCCATCAGCACTCATTACTGCAATACTTATTTTCACTACGGGCATTTATAAATACCGCCAACTGCGTACGGGTGGCAGCAAAATTGCTGAGCAATTAGGTGCAACACGTATACAGCCCAACACCTTTCATCCGTTAGAAAAGCAATTGCTCAATGTGGTCGAAGAAATGGCAATAGCAGCACGTACCACAGTACCTCGCGTTTACCTACAATTGCATCATAGCCAAGTAAACGCATTTGCGGCGGGTCATAATAGCCATAATGCGGTAATTACGGTAACCCGAGGTGCACTTGAAAAACTAACCCGTGACGAACTACAAGCGGTTGTCGCCCATGAATTTAGTCATATTGTTAATGGCGATATAAAACTGAATAACCGATTGGTTGCAGCTACCTTTGCTATTAGTTTTATCGGTTTAGCCGGTGAATGGATACTCGAACGAGCCGCCGCTGCGGGGCGTGGTAACGCTAAAGGCTCTGGTGGCTTGGAGTTGGTAATTGCACTTATGCTTATTTGTTACGGCTATATTGGCACATTAATGGCCGATTTTATTAAAGCTGCGATTTGCCGTCGCCGTGAATATCTAGCGGATGCCAGCGCCTGTCAGTTTAATCGTAATCCAGCAGCGCTCGCAGATGCGCTAAAAGTAGCCGCAGGACTTCGAAAGCCCCATCGCAATGCTCACTTTCATCAATACAGCCATTTATTTTTTAATCAAATAAGAACCCCTTGGGTCAGTTCATTTTCGACTCATCCGCCAATTGTTAAACGAATTGCTAAGCTAGACCCAAGTTGGCAACCGCCAAGTGCCGGTTTTCGTGAAAGGCCGAGTGTTGCCAACTACCAAGCAATGCAATTAAGCGCAACACGCGAGTTTTTAACTGAAAACAGCACGCCTATCATCAATCAAACCATCACTGCCGATACCAGTCATTTATCAGACAAACTATCGCATTTAGTACACGACCCTTACGCGTGTTTTACACTTATTCCTCTGTTATTAATTAGTGACGAGTTTGAGTTACGAAGTTTACAACTAAATTGCTTATTAGCATCACACTACGTTGATGCATATACCCTTGATTGCGCCGAAAGCGAACTTGCTAAACTATCTGAAAACGAACGCTTTCAACTTATCGAGTTAGCATCGCCAAGTCTTACCAGCCTAGGGGAAAAGCAAAAACACGACTTCACTGAGTTGTGCTGGCAAGTTGTTAAGCAAAAAAATCCATCGCCTAAAACGAATACCAAACAACGCAATCAGCATTTAATTACTTGGTTGTATTTAGAAATTATCTTAATGCAAGTCACTAAAGCGAAACGTACCCTTGCCGTTACCACTCGTAATAGTAAAAAACTGATTCTCGCATGGCGGTACTTTGTGAGTTTAATTGCAGCGATTGGTCACGAATCAGAACATGAGCAACAGCAAGCGTTTAAAGCAACGTGTCAGCAGTTTAATATGGAAGGGTTGGAGGTAATTGAGTTTAATCTGTTTAATATTGAGCACGCACATCAGTTTTTTGCTGTACTCACTCGTTTACCACTGAAAAATCGCAATGCTTTTTTGCAAGCTATCGAGTTTACAGCTAAATGGGATAATCAATTAACCGAGGCGGAGCAAACAATGCTTTACAGCTTTGCGCTGTTACTTGATTTACCCAGCCCGGTAGAGCGTTAAATTACCAAGGCAACACTTCGCCATTCGAGTGCCAAAAAGTGCCTGTGTTATTTAAATTTAGCTCATCAATGCGCGTAATTAAACGACTAGCAGCAAGCTCTGGGGAAATATCGCCAGCAAACCCTACCATTGCGGTTTGTACAAAACCTGGATGTAAAATTGCTAGGCTAATATCACGCGATGCAAGTTCAATCGCCATACTTTTACTCGCGGCATTAAGCGCGGCTTTTGACATGCGATAACCAATATATGCGCCTGAGCCATTATCTTCAATTGACCCCATACGGCTTGTGATCATTGCCACTTTGCTGCCAGCACGCAAGTTTGATTGCAGTGCATGTGTCACGCGGACTGGCGCAACCGCATTAATATTAATTTGCTGCTCTAGGTTCGAAAAATCCATATTGCTTAGGCTTTCATTATGAAACACCCCCGCATTATTTATTAGAATATCAATTGCTTGATCACCAAGTTGCGTTTTAAGTTTGGCAATATCATCTGCATTTGCAACATCAACTCCCTCAATCACGTTTGCGCCACTTACATTAAGTTTTTCACTTGCAGTGCGCACTACAGCAGTCACATTAAAACCTTGTGCAATATATTGCTCAACAAACGCAAGCCCAATACCACGGTTTGCGCCCGTAATAACCACGTGTTGTGTCATAATTTTTTCCCAATAAAAAAGATACTAATAGACATTGGTATCTTTTAGACAAAATACAAGGTGTGTCTAGGGTCTATTAATCTTTAAAGTTTGTTTTTGCAACAAAAACCAATAGCCCCTAATGATTTGGTTACCAAGTGTAGTTCATTGTTAAGCTTACCGTTCTTGGGTCGCCTGGAAATAGCTGACCGTAAGAATAGCCACCAGTCCAATGATCTTTGTCGAGTAAGTTGTCAATTAATAAAGCAGCTTGCCACTTTGGTTGCGTAAAATAAACGCCTGCTTGTAAGATCGTGTATGAAGGTAATACAGCGTCGTCTGACGTATTGCGTTCATCAATAAAGGTTGCACCACCAGCAATTTGCCATGTGTCAGTAAGCGTATATTTACTCCACAAAGTCGCAGAATTCTTTGGTGCATTTTCTTTTTGCTTACCAATTAGCGTAGGGTCAGAATCTTCCGTAATTTCTGCTCGGTTGTAGGCGTAATTTGCAATTACAAGCCAGTCTTCGGTGATTTGGCCGTTTATATCAAACTCAAAGCCCTTAGCTTGTTCTTCACCACGTTGGCGATACACTCGGTATCCTAGCTCGGTTGAACGCTCTAAGTCTTGCACTAGTACATTTTGTTTAGTGATTTGATACAAAGACGTTGTTAGTAAGACTTTTTCATCAAACAGTTTTGTTTTATAGCCGACTTCGTATAAATAACTATCAATCGGTCCAAATGGACCACCTTGTTCCTCTGTATTTAAAAACGTTGATGGCGGTTCAAAACCCGTAACCCAACTAGCGTAAACACTCGAGTCTAACGACAGGTTATATACAACACCTAAGCGCGGTAAAATATCGCTATCTGAACTCTCGTTGCCGTTAAGGTCTGTTAGTTTATAATCCTCACGACGTAAACTCGCAAGAATAGACAAGTCTTCAAACTTAATATGGTCTTGAATATATAAACCATTACTTGTTAACCCTCCACCAAATTCAAACACATCACCTAAGTTGTAACTGTCTACATTAGGCTGTTGATATGTTGGATTCAAAATATCAAAAGTCCCTGCTGAGCGGCTCATTCTTTGCGAATTAACTTTATGATTATCAATATAATCACCACCTACAACAATATTGTGTTCGATATCGCCCGTGTATAGTTTGCCGGTTACATATGCTGTCACATTATCTGAGTCAGCATCAATATCGCGATCGGTATACCATACATTAAACACAGAATCAGAATCGGCAATGTAAGTTGCAGCTCGGTGCTCTACTAATTTTTGTTCACTGTCTAAATGCATGTATTTAAAGCCGAGTGACCAATAATCATTAAAGTGATGATCTAGCGTCAAACTTGCTGAAAGCGATGTAGTATCAAGTTTATCACCCGGCTGGTTTGACGAGAGTGACATAGGAATTTTTGAAAAGTCGGTCGCTCCCCTAAGATTTGGCTGCCCTCGGTCAAGTAAGCCTTTACTATCAGAGTAAACTACTTCAAAGTTTAATTTTGTGTCTTGGCCAAGTAAGTAAGTTAAGCTTGGTGAGAGCAATAAACTTTTATTGAAAATATTGTCTCTAAATGTGTCTGAATCTTCATAACCACCGTTAAAGCGATACAATAAATCGTCACTGTGAGCGATTTGCCCTGTCGAATCTAATGCGATGTACTTATCTGAATAACTACCGACACGCGCACTAATACTATGACGACTTTCCGCAAGCGGTTTTTTAGTAACGGTATTAACGGTACCACCAGGACTTGCATCACCAAAAACAGCAGAAGCAGGTCCTTTAATTACTTCAACACGCTCAACGTGGGCAATTAATGTTTGGTTCCAAAAGTTATTATGAGTTCGCATTCCGTTAACCCGACGATCGTCCTGACTGCGAAAACCGCGAATTGTGATATCGTCATAAACAGAATATTCATTTGCGCCACTAACAAAAGGGGTTACGTCATTAAGACGCATCATAGCTTGGTCTTGAATCACTTCTTTTGTTACTGCACTTATTGATTGGGGAATTTCTAAAATATCTGCTGCTGTGCGCGTTACTGAATAGCTATAATCGGAGAAAGTGGATTGCGAGCTTCGACCTAAAATCTCAATTACTTCTATGTCTTTTAGATCTTTTTTAGTTTTTTGGCTGGTATCACTCGGTTCGTTAGCAAATACGATATGAGGTAACATTAAAATAGCTGATACAGCCAAAGCTAGGCGACTAAACTTCATATTAATCCTTAATAAAAAAACGTCGCGCAAGATTGTAAATGCAAATCATTATCACTACAATACTTTAAATTTCAAATTGATACACTATGTGAACTTCGTTTTATTGCGAGTAAGTGTAATAAATCGAAAAAATACAAATCGGGTTATTTCACAACAAACCAAACATTATTAAACGTCGCTTTAAGAATGCAAGGAAGATTACTTAATGACAAAAAAGCAATGGTTTAACTGGCATAGTCTAAGCGGCGTGTGGTTTGGTCTAATATTGTTTTTTATCTGCTGGACTGGCGCTTTTGCAACCATTTCATATGAGTTAGATTGGCTATTTGATAGCAAGGTTAGAGCACAGCCACAAGCTCATAATGTTAGCTTAGGCGAAGCCTATCAAAAGGTTCAAACACAGTTTCCAAACGCGCAAATAGGTATTGCATTTTCTTCAGGTGAACCTTATTTTGCACACGATTTTGTCGTTAGATTCAAAGGTAAACCTTGGCAACATGTTTACGTTGACCCCGTTAATGGAGAAGTTACCGGAGCCACTAGCTTTTTAAATATTCAACGTTTCTTTCGTGACTTTCATATGCATTTTTTCGGCATATTCGATAGTATCGTCTCGTACTATTTGGTACTTATTTTTGCATTACCCTTATGTTTCTCAACCGTAAGTGCCGTTTATCTATATCAAGGATGGTGGAAAAAGTGGCTACAACTTTCATGGAATGGCGATAGCCGCGCAAAACTAGCCAGTTTGCATAAATTTTCTGGTGTTTGGAGTTTATGGTTCGCCGTAATAATTTCGCTGACTAGTATTTGGTACTTGTACGAATTTGTACGCATGGACTTAGTCGATGGCAAAACTGCATTTACAGATGTTGGTAACTTCGCCATCAACCCTATAGCCGAGTTAGAAGCGCAAAATACGCAACCCTTATCAATTGTTACGCTAGAAAAAATAGCTCAAAATGCACGGCCTGATTTAGATATTAGGGCGATGAGATTCTCTGGTGGTTACTTTTATGTTGAGGGGCAATCAGATGATATCTTAGTACGCGATCGTGCCAATAAGCTTTACATTAATCCATACAGTGGTGAAGTTGTTTATAACCAAACAGCATCAAGCCAAGGGTTCTATTGGCGTTTATCTGATACTGCAGATCCTCTTCATTTTGGCAATTTTGCTGGTTTGTGGGTTAAATTAGCATGGTTTTTTTGTGGTATTGCGTTATCATTTTTATCACTCAGCGGTAGCTACATGTATGTAAAACGACAAAGCAAATTAAGACGAAAAGAATCACAGCAAGGGGTTAAAACGTCATTATTAGTTAGCTGCTGTTTACTCAGTTTGATTGGATATTATGCTTACAAAACCATTATGAGCTATGGCGTTGCAGGGCAAGCACCAAATTTACCAAGTGGCTCACTTTTATTCTTGTCGGTTTGGATTATAGTGACGCTTGCTATTATTTCGTTTTGGATTAAATCGCTACTTTGCGTATGTTTTACAGATACCAAATCGTTATATCAACTAAAAACATTTAGTTGATATAACGTAATGCTACTGAACTACATTTCAATCACAGATAAAAACCCGCCTTGTGGGTCGTTGATCACACTAAAACGACCAACATTGGGCACGTCGGTTGCAGGTACGCATACGGTACCACCCAGCTCCTCGACTTTTGCTAAGGTTTCATCACAATTGGTTACTTGGAAGTAAGTCATCCAGTGTGCTGGCATATCGCCCCACTCTTCATTCATTTCCAGCATGCCCGCCACTTCTTCATCACCTAACGTAAAAATGGTGTATGGCATACCATCCATATCTTCAACTTTATATTGCCAGCCGAATACAGATGAATAAAACTGTCTACTTGCCTCTGCGTCTTTTGATGCAAGCTCGTTCCAACATACACTGCGCGCTTCGTTTTTGATTTGTGAACCACAATGCTGATTACCTTGCCATATCGCAAACATCGCCCCGTTCGGCTCAAAGAACATCGCCATGCGCCCTGCATCCATAACATCATGGGGGCCAGCAATTACACGTGCACCTGCTTGCTTAGCTTTCTCAACCGTTTCATCAACATTATCTACCGCAATATAATTTAGCCAATGACTTGGTACTTTCTGCTCTAAACGCTCTGCTTCCATTTGGTACATAGCACCAATATCTTTGCCATTAAGTTGCAGCATGGTGTAATACAAATCATCACCTATCGGCTGATCATCATGTTGCCAGTCAAATAGTTGAGTATAAAATGCTTTCGCTGATGCCCAATCGCGAGAGCATAATTCCGTCCAGCAAAATGTGCCAGCTTGGTGCTTAGTGTAACTTGCCATGTCTTTTTCCTTATTGTTTGTCAGCTCTGTATTAAAGTTAACCAAGATATTCTAAAAAGCAATAAAAAAGCGAGGCTATTACTAACCTCGCTTTTACTCTAACCATTTAATTTTGTAGTTAAATTTTAAACCACTTTATCGCATTATCGAGCTCATCAGCTTGATGTGAAACCTGATTTGAGGCTTCAGAGTTAGCCAGTGAACTATTTGCTAATTCATCTGCATAGTCGCTGATTTGTACAATATTTTGGTTTATCTCTTGTGCCACAGTAGATTGCTGCTCAACCGCCACCGCAATGGTTGACGTCATCTCTGAGATTTCCTGAATATCGGCAATAATTTCAGCGAACGCTTTACCCGCTTTATCCGTTTGCTCAGCCGTTTCTAAACCTTGCGATTTACACAATTCAATACTGTCTACAATGTTCGCAGTGCTTGATTGCAAGTCGGTAATGATCTGCGTAATTTCTTGTGTTGATTCTTGGGTTTTCACTGCAAGAGAGCGAACTTCATCCGCAACAACCGCGAAACCTCGACCTTGCTCACCCGCACGCGCTGCTTCAATAGCTGCATTTAATGCAAGTAAGTTAGTTTGCTCAGCAATACCGCGAATTACTTCCATCACAGCATTAATTGCATTGCTCTTTTCACGCAGTAAATTAACCTGCTCAGCCGATTCAACCAACTGATTACTCAACAAAGTCATTTGATCAACGGTTGTTTCGATTTGCTTCTGTCCAATCGTCGCATTTTGTGAAACTGTATCCACGCGGTTTGAGGTTGTTTCAGCATTTATGGCAATATCATGCGCAACTGCACCCATTTCAGTTACCGCACTTGCTACCGTTTCAACTTCCGATTTTTGCTGAACCAGTTGTTGACCACTCGATTCCACTACTTGCGCAACACGAGTCGATTCAGTATTCACAATTTCAACCGAGTGATGAATGGTTTGTAGTACGGATAAAAACTTCGCCATCAATTCATTCACACTATCGGCCAACATCGCCAATTCATCATTACCGTGTTTGCGAACCTTAATCGACAAGTCACCCGAATGCGCAATGCGGTCAATATCTTTAATAACACTATCAATTGACGTTGTAACAGAGCGTGTGATGGTAAATAAAAAGCCAACTAATGCGAATGCCAAAATTAAACTCAATGCAATTTGCTGCACTTTAGCATCTGCATAGATATCTTCTTGAATAGCTTCTAACTCAACCCCTAGCGCTTCAAGTGATGTTTTTAGCTTATCTTCGGTTTCTGCAACTTGGCTCTTTAAACCTGTTGTTTGGTTAAAGCCAATTGCAAGATAACGCTCAGACGCTTTTAGAAAGGCATTTTGATACTGCTTTAATAAGCTGATTAAATTTCTATCATTGCTGATAAGTAGCAGCTTTTCTAACTCAGCAACTGTACTGTTGATACGCGCAATGTATTTCTTGTCGCCTCGCATAATGAAATCTTTTTCACTTCGGCGAAGTTGCAGCACTAACACACTCACATCAAGACGATTAGTCGCTTTTGCTTGTTCTTCTAATTTATGAACGGCACCGCGTAGTTCTTTGCGCAGACCCGCATTTTGGTTGTAACCATACTCAATATACAGTTCATCTAAATTGACAAAATCACGCTCTAGCGACGACAACATTTCTTTTGTATCAGCAAGCGCGCGTGAAGTTACATCAAATCTAGATAGTTTTTGTTGTAGTTTAGTTAAGGCCGACTCAGCTTCATCGACTCGATTTACCAATTCTTGGCGGAAACCTGATGCAGGTTTTTCCAAAAATTTAACTTCAATACGCAATGTATCTGCGACAGCACGCTCAGTAGCGATTAAATCTTCTGTAGCATCCACTAATACTTGCTTCTTCCCTGCAATATAAACATTTAATAACGTGAGAGCAGCCATTGAAACTACCGCGACCCCTGAAAGGATTTGCAACTTAGTTTTAATTTTTATGGCTTGAAACATTTTTACCTCTAAACTTCAGTGACGGTGGGGAAATTGTATACGGCTTGATTAGACAATTTATTGTTCTAACGCATATATGTTGTCGACTAAAAACAGCATAGCTTTAGAAAAATTGTAACATTTGTTTACTTGACACCATTTAATACCGAAATTAGACACAACACAACCCGTTTTTAAAAAACTTATTTTTGAATCAAACACCTATGTTGCAAATGCAACAAATAAAAATAACTTTAACTAATGCTATTTTGCTATTTTGCTATTTTGCTATTTTGCTAGCTTCATCATAGTGAACATCGTTAACCTCATCTCAACACACTTTTGTTATGCTAAATGAATGTTATGCTAGATGCAGTTGATCTTTGCTGTGCTATCTACAAGTGTACTTTTCCACAGCGTTACGAAAGATCACCTCATAACTTAATTTACAGCTCCCCCTGGGCTACCAAATAGAAATATGGAATTACACGATGAAATATAAATTTGCTTTCGCTGCACTCATTAGCAGCTTAATACCTGCCTCAGCACTTGCAGCGAGCAGCGCAAAAAACCTCGGCCCAACGGTAGTCAAACCAGCACCACAAGTTAGTATTGCTAGCCACGACGCTTTTTTCGATAAATTACGCGCTCATTGCGGTAAAGCATACCAAGGGAAAGTAACGGTTGATAACCAAGATAATGGTTCTTTCAGCGGTAAAAAACTAGTAATGCACGTGCGTAAATGCAGTGATACTGAACTACAAATTCCATTTCATGTTGGTGACGATGCATCACGCACATGGATTATTACCAAAACTGGTTCTGGCTTAAGTTTGAAGCACGATCACCGTATGAGTAACGGTGAGTACGATGTATCAACTATGTATGGCGGCCATACGGTTGATGCTGGCTGGCAGCACGCACAATCTTTTCCTGCCGATCAATACTCAAAAGAGTTATTTGTAAAACAAGGAATTCCACAATCGAATGGAAATACATGGCAGATTTTCATTTACCCAGAGACATATACCTATCGCTTAGTACGTGAAGGGCGCGAGTTTAGAGTAGACTTTGATTTAACTAACCCCATTACACCACCTGCTGCGCCATGGGGCTATCAAGATTAACAGCGATACCCATAATGCTAGTTACGTAATCGGAAATAACGCGAGATGATGAAAAGCTAACAAAGTAGAATTTTCGTATGTAGTTAATCTACATCGAAAACTTTAACGCTATTAGCATATTCGTTATTTCACTTGCATAATTAGCTACAGGTTAACTCAGCGACTAATGGGCCTGGATTTGCTCTAGGCTCTGTTGGGAATTTTTCAAACGCTTGAATTCCCGACACAAACTTAAGATTAAATTTATCGCTTTTACACAGCGCTGCGCTGTGGCGCAACATAAATACAGATTGCTTAGCAAACTCTTGATAACTGCCTTCTCGAATAGACAGCTTGTATTTGTTATCAGCCAACTGTGTTTGGCGATAATGCACTTTATGGTCAAAATCATACAGCGCTTGTACTTTTCCTTGGTCTTTTGCATGTAATGCCAATGATGCAAACAATACAGCTAATCCAACTAAAACCCTTGTCATACCGTTTCCTTTAATCGTATTCCTGAACTCAAAAACACATTACGTTTTAATTTACGCATTACTCATTATGCTGGTTCGCAATGAATCCCAAATTAACTAACACAAAAGGCAATTTCAAAAAGCATAAGATAAGCGCTTACATAAGTTTTATTATAATTTATCAGCAATTTAGAATGTTTTTAACTGTGAGCTCAAGTTATCAACTTACGAATTCACTATACCAACTTCCAAATTATCAAACCACTCAAGAAACTCTTGTACTGCCTCACCTTTAAAGATCCGCCCGTGCTGTGGCGCCATCAGGTCTATATCAAGTTCACGTACGCGCGCAATCCAGTTCTTTTTCGCGCTATTAGACGGCATCCAGCGCTGGTGAAAATAACGCATTTTATCGGCGTGTTTGGCAAAGTCTTCAACAAACATGGGGGCATCTGGCTCTTCAAGCGCAGCGCCAATATCACCACTCATCAGGATTTTGGCTTCAGCATCATAAACATGAAAGTTACCCGAGGAATGTAAAAAATGGGCTGGAATAAAACGAAACGTCACACCATCTAAGCGCAATTCTTGCCCTTCATCAGGGATCGACTTGTATTCAATATTATCCATACCAAAGTGGCGAATAAACCCTTCCCACAGCCAAGGCGCGTATAGCTTGGCATTTGGAATAGTTTTATCCCATAAACCCAGTGATGAAATGATATCTGGGTCTTGATGTGATGCAAATAAGGTGGTCACTTTTTCGAGTTCAGTATGACTTAATATGCCAGCCAACATCGCAGAAAATAGCTCTATGCCACCCGGATCTAACAACATGGTTTGCTGGTTGGTCACAATCATATATTGGTTGGTATCAATTATTTTTTCTGATTTTCCCTGATCGCGGCCAAACACAATCCATTTGTGATGTTTACCTTGGTATAAATCGGTCGATTTCATTTAAATACCCTTTCTAACTCATCGAGTGTGCTGAGGTTAGTCTCTATCGCGCCTTTAATACGCATTGCTGCGGAGCTTATATAGTCTGAAACAGATTCCAAACTGGCACAAAACTCACCTGCCTGTGATGCTTCTACGCGCGACGTCACTGCGATGTATTCGGCTGCGCGCATTTGTTGTTCTATTTCTTCAAATTGCCACTGTAAGTTTTGCAGCTCATGTTTAAGCGCTGTCATCGCATCTTTCACTTGCCCTGCCGCCTTGTGATGTAATGCGCGACTTTGTGGATGATCAAGCAATGAAAGGCTAATAGCTAGATGCTGCTCGAATTGACTAGCGCGCAAATGATGTAACGCGAGCCGAAACAACTGGCTAGCGTGTAGATTAATATGTTCTGTTGTTTGAATGGTGCGCGCGGAAAATTCGTTGATAAAATTGGTGATCGATTTGAAGCCTAAAGCAGCCTCCCCCGCTCTAATTGCGACAACTCTGGCGTTTTTGGAGGTAAGCGATAAGCTTTTTGCTTCAGTCAAAATCACTTCTAGTTGTGCCACAATTGTCGCCACGGTAACAAAACACTTTATTTCCGGATGTTTTTTGATGCTATCCATAGAGATATTTAACGCTCAAGTAAGTACTTTCAAATATAGGAAATAAAAAAGAATTTTGCCGAGAAAAATGTAAATTTAGATTTATTACAGGCATAAAAAAGGCTCACAGGGATGTGAGCCGAAAGTGCATCATCAACAACTAATGCTTCAGGGAAATATCTAAACAAGAAATCTCTTTCTTGTATTTCAATAGACACAGCCGTTTTGAGGAAGTTCAAAAAAATTTAAATTAATTTTATAACATGATCTGTGTTACTCAGTTACAAAGCTAAATATTAATACTGAAAAGATGATAATCACGCCGTATACATACTGATAAGGTTTCAGTTTTTCTCGCAAAAAAACGCTTCCCACAATCATCGCAGCCACAATGCCAATCGCACGCTTTACCGCCTCAACAATACTGGCATCTAAATATCTGAGTGCACTAAATTGTAGTAGTACCGCAGCTGCAAAACCACACAAGCCAATCGCCCAATAGATTTTACGCCCCCTTGGCAACAGTGCACTTTTTCGCCTAGTAACAAGCGAACAAAAAAGCACTAGGACCATAATTACGTTAACCCACAACGCATGAAAACTCACCGATGTATGTGGTAATACAAATTGATCGAGGCAAATACAGCCCGCCCAAGAAAATGCCGCGAGTAACATAAATCCAGCGCCCGACTCTGTAATAGCAAAACCCTCACCAAGCAGCCGATACGTGGCATAAGCGCAAATACCAATAATCGTATACGCCTGCCAGCTAAGAATATTTGAAAAAACGACTGCATTAAGTAGCGCTGCAATCAAAGGGGTCAGCGCGAGCATGGGCAGCAAAATAGAAAAACGACCTCGCCCAAGCGCCGAAATAAAGGATACCGCACCAAGCGCTGCCAACAAGCCACTTAGACTGGCAAACACATAATAAGCAATTACTTGAGGCAATTGGGAAGAACCAGTGGCCAGCCAAAAAACCAAGTAAACAGGTAACGTGAACAAACTAAAAACAAAACTAACCAGTAAAGGACTATTATTTTCAACCAGACGTTTTCGACAAAAATCAAATGGTACCCACGCAAAACTTGCCAACAACAAAAACAACCAAGACAAAGTAATCTCCTTGTAGATGGATCTTTTTTAGCAACAATACGTATAAGCATATTATGTTGTTCAAAATAAGCTACTTATGAATCTACCAGTATTTCCATTGCCAATATTTTTGTTGCCCGAAGGTGTAACTCGACTACGTATTTTTGAGCCTCGCTATCTCAAAATGGTGTCGATTGCCTGCCAACAAAATGGTTTTGTGTTGTGTTTGTACGATCATCAAGCTGAGCTAAACGTGCCTAAACTCGGCGCCTGGGTTGATATTATTAACTTCTACCAGGAAGGCGAATTGCTGCATATTGATATTAAGGCGAAAAGCCTTGTGACCATCAAAAATGTAACTATGGATCAAGATAACTTGCGTTTCGCTGATTGCAGCGAAGTGCCTCACTGGCCGCAGCAATGCGAACAACAACACCACTCAGTGCTCGCCGCTAAGCTACATCATGTGTTTGAAGAATTTCCTGAGCAGGCGTCTTTGTATCCTGAAACAAAGTTTGACGATATTAACTGGGTTTGTGCGCGGTTTTTAGAAATTTTGCCGCTGTCTTTCGAGAAAAAACAACTCTTTACTAACGCAGATAGTTTTACTCAAGCCGATGATTTTTTAAAAACTATTATTTTAGGTCAAGAAAACTGATCGCTTTTGTGATTACAGCGTATTGTCTACTATGATTTTATTGTCAGAGCGCTATGATGATATCAACAACAACCAATAATCACCGATCTTCGATGAAGCAAAACGCAAATTTAGATGGGCAAGAAATTGACAGCAAAACGCTATCTAGCTGGCTAAATGACATAGCTGAGAGGCGAGACAAGCAATCTTTCGCGTCCCTGTTTAAATGGTTTTCACCCAAAATTTTAGGTTTTGGCAGAAAGCAATTTAACAACCCTGTTATGGCTTCAGAATTACTGCAAGAAACAATGACGAACGTTTGGCGCAAGGCTCACCTTTACAATCCAGAGAAAGGCGCTGCGACAACTTGGGTTTACACAGTAATGCGTAATATCAGCTTTGATATGTTGCGTAAAGTTCAGGCTAACCACGAAGACACTTTAAGCGATGATATTTGGCCGTTAGCGGAGGCGCAAAACTCTGATGAACATGTTTTTGCCGACCATTTAATGGACAAGCAAATCGCGCAATATTTAAACCGCCTTCCTGATAATCAAAGACAAATTATTCAAGGCGTATATTTTCAAGACTTATCACAAGAGCAACTTGCAAAGAATTTAAGCATTCCGTTAGGAACCGTTAAATCGCGACTGCGTTTAGCCCTAACAAAATTGAGACAGCACATAGGAGCAGACAATGATTAAGCACCACCCACAACTTTCACTGCTCAAAACCTATTGTGCAGGTGAATTACCAGCATCAATTTCTGTTGTTATAGCTGCGCATATTGAATTGTGCCCCCATTGCCAACAGCAAGTAGAAGCACTCACAGCTGAAGCGGCAAAAGGCGCGTTTACGTACACCAATAATGATACCGACAACTTTGATTTACCGTCAGGTATCGATTTAGATGCGTTAATCAACGATATTACGCTTGATGACAGTATTGATGATGTCGTTGCAGCGCAACCGATTGAGTTATCACTGAAAGAAAATAGCTATTACTTGCCTCAAGTGTTGAAAAATTTAGAGCTAAGTAGCTGGGCTAACCTAGGCAAACTATCACGTTCGCGCATTGGGTTAGAAGACGCTAATTTGCATACTAGCTTGTTGCACATTGACCGTGGCGGCTCGGTGCCTGAACATACTCACAATGGTTTTGAAATTACACTATTATTAGATGGTAGTTTCAAAGACGATATGGGTGAGTATCATAAAGGCGACTTTATTTGGTTAGATGGAAAACATACACATAATCCAATTACAGAACACGGCTGCCTATGCTTAACTGTTTCAAGTGATTCGCTGCACTTTACACAAGGCTTAAGCAAGTTACTTAATCCAATCGGTAAATTTATTTACTAGGAGGGACCATGGTTACAGATAAGGATAAAATTATACTTGGTATTAGCGCCTGCTTAACAGGTGACCAAGTACGCTTTGACAAAAGCCATAAAAAATCTGATTTTTGCGTTAACCAGCTAGGAAAGTTTGTCGAGTACCAAAAGTTTTGCCCTGAGGTCGCGGTTGGGTTACCTGTGCCGCGCCCTACTATTAGGCAAATCAAGCGCGACGATATGATCCATGTGTCACGTCCCGATGGCAGCATGGACGTTACGCTAAAAATGAACGAATACGCTGAAAAATCAGCAAGTAAAATGTCGCATTTAAGTGGTTTTGTGTTTATGAAAGGCAGCCCAAGTTGCGGTATGGAACGTGTAAAAGTGTACTATGAGCACGGCAAAGGTTGTGAACACGATGGCGTTGGTTTATTTGCTAAGCAAGTAATGGCGCTTAACCCAAATTTACCCTGTGAAGAAAATGGCCGCCTTAACGATCCGCACCTACGCGAAAATTTTGTACTGCGGGTGTTTACCTACAAAAAATGGCAAAACCTTGTGGCATCGGGGCTTACGATACATAAGTTGACAACGTTCCATGGTCAGCAAAAGTATTTAGTTATGAGCCATAATGTAGCTGCCTACAAAGCCCTTGGCAGAATGCTTGGTGAAGAAAACGACTTACCAGTGGAACAATTAGCAGATAAATACATTTCGATGCTAATGCAGGCTCTTAAAAAGCCCGCATCTCGAAAAAATCACACGAATACCTTGCAACACCTTCAAGGTTATTTTAAAAAGCATCTAACTAAGCAGAATAAACAAGAACTTAGCGAAAACATTATCGCTTATCACGATGGGCTAGTGCCGTTAATGGTGCCACTCACATTGATCAACCATCATTTGCAAACTTATCCAAACGATTATTTGGCAAATCAAGCTTATTTAGACCCTTATCCAAAGGATTTAAAGCTCAGATACGGATTATAAATGAGTACTCTTTACTGGATTAGACGGGATTTTCGTTTAGACGATAATCCCGCTTTATTTTATGCATTACAACAAAATTGCCAACATGCAGTTTTTATTACTGCCTATGAAACTTGGCAAGCTCACAATCATTCAGGCATTCAAATTGATTTTATTGAGCGTCATTTAAATTGGTTTAGCGACCAGCTTGCCAAGCTCGGAATTAAAGTGAGCTTTATTGAATGCGATACCTTTGAGCAACAAATTGCCCAACTAACAGAGTTTTGCCAAGAAAATGACATTACTTCGGTGGTAGCTAACAGCGAACCGGAATTACGTGAAAAAATACGTGACAACAAAGCTGCGCAGCAACTGGAGCTAACGCTATACGATGCTGACACCATTTTGCCTTATGGCGCAGTGCTTAATAAACAAAATGAAATGTTCAAAGTTTTTACGCCATACAAAAAAGCATGGGTAAAAACGCTGCAGCAGCATGGCTTTAACCAAAATTATCTTGCAGCAATTAAACAAAGTGAAGAAAGCCCTAATCAAGCCAGTAACATTACATTTAATTATGCCAAGCAAGATTCAAGTAAATGGCCTTTGGCACACGAGTTTATGCAACACGTGTTACCTCGCTTTTTAAATGATAAAGTTATCGACTACGCGCGCGATCGGGATTTCCCAGCAATTAAAGGTACAAGTGGTATCTCACCTTACTTAACCATTGGCGCAATTAGCCCTAAAAGGGTTTTATACGATCTATTATCCTATTACCCGCACATACTTGAAGATGTAAAAGCGCCTATTTTTACTTGGCTAAACGAGCTAATTTGGCGTGAGTTTTATCGCAACGTGCTGCTGTCATTTCCAAATCTAAACAAATTGCACGACTTTCAAGGCAAATTTAAAGGCTTCGACTGGCCAAATGATCACGCTAAGTTTACCGCTTGGTGTGAGGCAAAAACTGGATTTCCGATCGTTGATGCTGCTATGCGCCAGTTAAAGCAAACAGGTTGGATGCATAACCGCCTGCGTATGATTGTAGCAAGCTTTTTAACCAAACATTTATTGGTTGATTGGCGCTTAGGTGAAGCTTTTTTTATGCAGCACCTTATTGATGGCGACCTTGCCGCCAATAGCGGTGGCTGGCAATGGGCAGCAGGCACCGGCTGCGATGCACAACCCTATTTCAGAATTTTTAACCCAATAACGCAAAGTGAAAAGTTTGATCCTGACGGCAGCTTTATTCGTAAGTATTTACCAGAACTTGAGAATGTACCGCTTAAGTATATTCATCAACCACAAACCTATTTAAATTCGGTTGGCAATCACAGCTACTGGCCACAACTGGTAGATTTAAAAGAAGCCCGCTTACAGGCACTTGATTATTATCAGAAAGAGTTAAATAACGATGAGTAACACACAGCATATTGATGACTTTTTAACTATGTACAACAAGTTGGATCGCGCCAACTTGTCGCTACTGGCTAATATTTATCATCAAGATGTTGTGTTTATTGACCCACTACACCGCATTGATGGCCTATCTGCACTTACCAAGTATTTTTCTAATCTGTACGAAAACTTAGACGCTGGGCGTTTTGAAATGAAAAAGGTACTGCAACAAGATAATGCCGTTAGCCTCTACTGGACCATGTACTTCTCGCATAGCAAAATTAAAGCAGGCAAAGAAGTGTCATTTGACGGCAACAGTTACCTTGAGTATCAAGACGGCAAAGTCATTTTTCACCGCGATTATTTCAACGCTGCCGACATGCTTTATCAACATATTCCTGTACTTGGCGGGTTAATAAATTTAGTTAAAAAGCGTGCCACCGCATGAATACGGTACTAATTACAGGTGCCTCATCTGGCATTGGTGAATCACTCGCTAAATACTATGCTACTCAAGGTTTTACTGTGTACGCGTGTGGGCGCAACCAAGAGAAACTCGATAAGCTCGCAAGCGAATTTAACAGCATCATACCGCTGGTTTTTGATCTAAATGACAAGCAAGCAATATTTAGCGCGTTAGATAAAAACATCAAACTCGATCAAATCATATTAAACGCGGGTACCTGTGAATACATAGATAACGCAAAACAATTCAATGGTGATTTGTTTGCCCGCGTGATCAACACCAACCTTATTTCTGTTGGTTATTGTTTAGAGGCGTGGTTGCCCCAGTTAAATACGGGCGGGCAACTTGGTTTAATGAGTTCAAGTGCTGTTTATGTGCCACTTACTCGCTCACAAGCCTACGGTGCGTCAAAGGCTGGCGTAAGCTATTTAGCGAAAACTCTAAGCATTGATTTAGCACGCCACAATATTGGGGTAAGTACAATTCACCCGGGGTTTGTCGCAACACCTCTAACCGATAAAAATGATTTCCCGATGCCTAGCCGTATTACCAGTGAACAAGCTGCGCAGGCAATCTATCGAGGTATGAAAAACAAACACTACGATATTCATTTTCCCAAACGCTTTACCTTAATACTTAAAACACTCGCACTGTTACCGTTTTTTATCTGGCGCAAACTTGCAATTAGGATGACAAAATAATGAAAAGAATAGCCATTATTGGCAGTGGTATCTCAGGCTTAACCTGCGCTTATTTACTATCAAAAAAGTACGATATCACCCTATTTGAAAAAAACGACTATATTGGCGGACACACAGCCACTGTTGATATTGAGCATAACGGCGAAAAGCACGCAATTGATACCGGCTTTATTGTTTGTAATAACAAAACATACCCTAATTTTTTAAAGCTATTATCGCAGATTGGAGTTGCTTACAAAGATACTGAAATGAGCTTTAGCGTGCACAATGTGCAAAGCCAAATGGAATATAATGGCCACGGTCTCAATTCATTATTTGCACAGCGTTCAAATATTTTTAAACCTCGTTTTTGGTTGCTAATCAAAGATATTCTGCGCTTTAATAAACTCTGTAAGCAGCTACATCAAACCGATATAGATCCAGCGCTCACACTCGGCGACTTTTTAGACCAACACGCCTTTAGCGATTTCTTTTGCCAGCATTATATTTTGCCGATGGGCGCGGCTATTTGGTCCACCAGCTTACAAGAAATGCGAGACTTCGAGCTGAAATTCTTTGTTCGCTTTTTTTATAACCACGGCTTATTAAATATCAGCGATAGACCGCAATGGCATGTTATAAAAGGCGGCTCGCGAGAATACATTAAGCCATTAACGCGCCGCTTCGCCGATAAAATTCGCCTCAACTGCGATATTAAGCAAGTTACGCGCGGCAATACCGGTATTTCTTTAGAATTTACAGATGGTACAACTCAAATATTCGATGACGTTGTATTTGCCTGTCATTCCGATCAGGCATTAAAACTACTAGGCGATGCGAGCGAGCAAGAACAATCTGTACTCGGTAATATTCCTTACAGCAAGAATGAAGTGGTACTGCACACCGACATAAACATGCTACCAAAACGCAAACTTGCGTGGGCAAGCTGGAATTACCGTTTAGACAGTAATAACCCACGCCCTGCTGCAGTAACCTATAATATGAATATATTACAGGGACTTAAAACGGACACTACTTACTGTGTTACGCTCAATCAAACTGAACAAATTGATAAAAGCAAAATTTTACGCAGCTTTGTTTACCATCATCCAGTGTTTAATAAACAAAGTATGGCGGCGCAGCAGCAACGAGACACAATTTGCGGCACCAATCACACCCACTTTTGCGGTGCGTACTGGTATAACGGCTTTCATGAAGATGGCGTTCGCAGTGCGCTCGACGTATGTAAACGCTTTGATTGCGAACTATAACTATGAATAGCGGCATATACTGTGGACAAGTTAGGCATCGACGCTTTTCTCCTAAGCAACATGCCTTTAGCTATAGCATGTATATGCTGGCACTTGATTTAGACGAACTAGACTTAGTCGCCACAACTAGCCGTTTGTTTAGCCTTAAAAAATTCGCGCCAATTAGCTTTTTTCAAGACGATTATATTAAAGGTGAACCGGGCAACTTAAAGCAACGTATTGCCAGTAAAGTTACACAGTTAGGTGGTAACTGGGATGGCACAAAAGTAACCTTTATGGGGCAATGCCGAAATTTCGGTATCTATTTTAGCCCCGCAAATTTTTTCTTTTGTTACGACCAAGATAATGTTTGTACAACCATGTTAGTTGAAGTTTCGAATACGCCTTGGTTAGAGCGTCACTACTATGCGGTGGATATTTCTAAACAACAACGCATGGATAAAACATTTCATGTGTCGCCGTTTATGGATTTAGATATGCAATATGTATGGCGTGTAAAAGCGCCACAAGAAAAAGTACTTATTCATATCGAAAACCATAAATCAGAGAAAGTGTTTGACGCCACAGTAGCATTATCACGCTGCGAATTTTCGCGCAGAAATATGCTTAAAACATGGCTTAGTACACCAGCAATGACATTAAAAGTAGTCGCTGGCATTTACTGGCAAGCACTTAAGCTTTTTGCCAAACGCATCCCATTTATTGCGCACCCAAACGCGAGAGGATAATTATGGAGCAGCAAAGTACCAGCTCAACCAATCTAGCGCAGGAAAGCGAGTTATCGTGGTTTACATCACGCTGTCGTTCACTCGTTTTAAACGCACTGAATCAAATTGAAAATGCCGGCGTAGAAATTGAAGAAAACGGTCAGATTACGTTTCTAGGCAACCAAGACAGTGAATTGCGCGGCAAGTTAATAGTGCTTGATCCAAGCCTATATATCGATTTTATTAAAGGCGGTAGCATTGCAGCAGCAGAAGGCTACCTCAACAAAAAGTGGACATCACCTAACTTAACCGAGTTAATCCGTGTTTTTGCCCGCAGCAGCAGTACGCTCGATCAGGTAGAAGCTAAAAAATCGCTGTTAACTAAAATTAAAAACTTTTTGTTTCACTGGGGCAATGCCAATACACAATCTGGCTCAAAGAAAAACATTCTCGCCCATTATGATTTAGGTAACGAGCTCTACACCCGCTTTTTAGATAGCACGATGATGTACTCAAGCGCCATCTATTCAAATGAAGCGACAGACTTGCATTCAGCACAACTTAATAAATTAAAAACCATTTGTGACAAGCTTAAACTCTCTGAAAGTGACCATTTAATTGAAATCGGTACCGGCTGGGGCGGATTAGCTATTTTTGCCGCTAAGAATTATGGCTGCAAGGTTACTACAACCACAATTTCTGACGCGCAATACGAGTACGCCGTCGAAAAAGTAAAAGCCGAAGGGTTAGAAGATAAAATCACATTACTGAAAAAAGACTACCGCTTACTGGAAGGTAAATACGACAAGCTAGTTTCAATCGAAATGATTGAAGCAGTTGGTCACAAGTTTATGGCGGAGGTTTTTGCTAAATGTAACAACCTGCTGAAAGACTCAGGCCTAATGCTGATTCAAGCAATTACCATTTTAGATGCCCGTTACGAACACTACCGCAATAATGTTGATTTTATTCAACGTTATATTTTTCCGGGAGGCTGTTTACCGTCTAATGCGGTAATGAATCAGCACATTGCCGAACAAACTAATATGATGATCGATAACGTGGAAGACATTGGCTTACATTATGCGCGAACACTTTACGATTGGCGCATGAAATTTGATAACGCCTGGTCAGAGTTAACTCAATTTGGTTTTGATGAGCAATTTAAGCGTCTGTGGCACTTCTACTTATGTTATTGCGAAGGCGCATTCATTGAGCGCGTGATAAGTACCCATCAGCTCGTTATGCGTAAGCCTCATTATCGCGATAATCATGACCAGCAAATTTTGGCTTACTAACCTTGTTTTATTTCAGCTAGCTTGGTTTTGCTGTGCGCTACTCACAGCAAATGCCAGCTGGCTGACTCCATTAATCGTTGCCCTTCACTTTGCTTTATCGCCAACAAAACGAAGCGATGCAAAGCTATTACCCTTTGCCCTTTTTGGTTGCGTGATTGATTACATACTCTTTCAACTGAATGTGATTAGTTTTGCCGCCGAGCAATTCCCACTTTGGCTGCTATGCCTGTGGGTTATGTTTGTACTTTCAATTAATCATTCATTAAGTTGGTTAGGTAATTGTAAGCTATGGCTAGTTGCCATTATTGGCGCATTTGGTGGTGCACTGAGTTACCTTGGTGCACTTAATTTTTCTGCCATCATCACATCTTTAAGCCAACTATCACTCTTTACTGTGTACGCAATTATTTGGGCACTACTGCTGCCCGCATTGATCGTTTTTAAACAAAGGCTCGTAGAATCTAAACACAACTAACTGGATGTTAGCCATGTTTAAAACATTACTATTTGCGACCTTTTTATTCGCCCCAAGTCTGTTTGCGATACAAACAAGCCAACTTACTAAATACGGTGAAGGTGAAATGAAAGTGCTATTTTGGCACCTATACAAAGCCGAACTATTTGGCAGCAAAACGCGTTACTCCTTTGACGACGCTAAACTCGCGCTTAAAATCACCTATTACCGCGACATAGACAAAGAGGACTTAATAGAAGCAACTGCAGACCAATGGCAACACATTGGCGTGACCCATCAAAACATACCCAAGTGGCTAGATGAACTCGCTACCATTTGGCCTAACATTAAAAAGAACGACATGCTGATTGTGACGCGCAATGAAGACAACAGCGCAAGCTTTTTCAATCACCAAGGGCTTTTAGGCACAGTAAACGATCCTGATTTTGGCGATGCATTCTTAAATATTTGGTTATCGGAAAAAACCACTCGCCCAAAATTGCGAGCAAAACTTGTTGGAGATAAAAAATGAAACGATTGCTAATTGTGGCACTAACCATATTAATGTCAGCATGTTCAAGCCCAGATATTAATGATTACACAAGTACTTCTCCCGACCTTAAATTAGAGCAATTCTTTAACGGTAAACTAACGGCTCACGGTGTAGTGCTTGACCGCTCAGGCGCATTAACACGACGCTTTAGTGTTGATTTAGTGGGTACGTGGCAAGACGATAAAGGTAAACTCGAAGAATGGTTTGTTTATGACGACGGGGAAAAACAAACACGTACTTGGTATTTAGAAAACCTAGGCGGCGGCAATTACAAAGGCACCGCCAATGATGTGGTAGGTACTGCGATGGGCACGGCTAAAGGCTCTGCACTTTATTGGCGTTATCAATTAGTCATAAGCTACCAAGGCGAACCGCTCGAAGTCACGCTAGACGATTGGATGTTTTTGATTAATGAAAAACGCCTTATCAACCGAACGGAAATTATTAAGTTTGGTATCAAAGTAGGTGAAGTCATTCTTACCATCGAAAAAGAGTAGCAAGTAGGTGTTAGATGCCGCAGCTCAAGCTAAAGCATCTACAAACTCAAGCATCAAAGCAAATTTAAGCAGCCTGCTCGCTGTGTTTCTGACTTAAATCGACCACTTTCAAGCTGGTTTGAATATCAGACCAATGCAACAACTCAATACGGCCTGACTCATCCTCCACCAGCACAGTGCAGTTTTCTATCCAATCACCGTCATTACAATACAAAATGCCATCGATTTTTTTAATGTCTGGTTGATGAATATGACCGCAAATAATGCCATCAACACCTTGCTTTTTTGCTTCGTGAACGGCTGCCTTTTCAAACGCAGCAATTGCTTGGCGTGCTTTATGAATTCGGTTTTTAATCCAAGACGCAAGCGACCAATAGTGAGTGCCGAATAAGCGCCGCACACGATTGTGCCAACGATTCAAAAACAGTAAAAAATCGTATGCGCTATCGCCAATAATACTGATCAGTTTGCTATAACGTGTTGCAGAATCAAAATCATCGCCATGCACAAGCAAAAAACGCTTACCGGTTTTGGCTGTGTGAATAAAACTGCGATGCACTTCAACATTCATAAATGCTTCGCCAACATAAGCGCGAAAGGTTTCATCATGGTTGCCGGGAATATAAATAACGCGTGTGCCAGAGTTAGCTTTGTTACGAATACACTCTAACACTTGATAGTGGCTTGGTTGCCAGTAAAATTGTCGTTTCATCGACCATAAATCAATGATATCGCCAACTAAGTAAAGCACATCGCATTCTGTATTGGTGAGAAAATCCAGTAAGAATTCAGCCTTACAGTCTTTGTAACCCAAATGCACATCTGAGATCCAAATACAGGAGTAATATTGCTTTGCCATATTCGCGCTTCCTTATGTGTAATAAGTCTTACGCTAAAAACATCCGATGACAAATTAGCGGCACTTATAAGAAAGCTTTATGACAACAAATCAATTTGCCAGAACTTTTCGTTTTCTTCTAAAAGGCATATTTTGAAACAACAACATCATTCCTGACATACAAAACAATACAGCAACAGCGGCAAAGCTAATTAATAATGGATTATTAAAATCTTCACGCTCGTCATAATCCATTATGTGCAGCATCCAAAAGAAATCAAAAATACGCCAAATAGTGCTACGTACAGTAATTACCTGACCCGAATCAGCTTGTATATACAATGTAGTGTTAACATTATCCGCAAAGTCTATACGCCAAATATTGCTTTTATAACCGACCTCTCTCGGTCCCTCTTTTAACAGTGATGCGGTCGCGTCTATGGTTTGGCTATCAGCCAAGTAATGAGCTTTTGCCTGTCTGATAATTTGCTGTTTATTAGGTGCCTCGAGTTTCTCTCCCGTTTCGCCATGCAAGTAAACTCGCTCTTTATGGCCGACTAGTTCAATTACAGGAGTCTCTAAGAAGTGTAAGAAATTGACATTTTTCAATCCGATATTGTATTGCTTAAAGTTATCAAAATTACTTGTATATACATTTTGCGAGAAAGGATTTTCTAACTGTCGTTTGGCAAGGTGTTTACCGTGTACATATTCCAGTGGAATCGCACTCATAACTAAGCCACCCAATAACCATGCGAATACTTGTAACGCGAGTAAATAACCTAACCATTTGTGGCACTTACGCGCCCATTTAAACCACGATTTTTTCATTATTGTTCTCGTTATTGGGTTTTTCCGCTCGTAATATCGTCTTTGCTAAGCTAGAGCGTGTTAATCTTTACGGTCTAAATTCTGTTCAAATCCAAACCGTTTTGAACGCGGCGGCACTTTGTTGACCTAGCGGGCTAAGTCAAAAAGCAACAACAAAGAGCACAACGGTTTGGGGTTGAACCCTACTGGCAGCGCTTGTTTGCCATTTACACTGTGTTATCGCTCATTTATGTAAAATAACTACACTACAATCGCTCTGCCTCGTCTAAATGCCAAACAAACTGCTGCAGAAATAAACAGCAAAGGTCAACACGCTCTAGAGATAAAAGCCAATCTAATGTAAAGTTAGCGATTAAGCAATTACAGAGAAAACATCAATGTCAGATATTCAGTTTCTTAATGTCGACCTAGAAATCGAGTCAAAACAAGATATTGCCCAATTAGTTTCAGACTTGGGTAAGTCGGCTATGGTTCTTCACTACGACAAAGATGAAACTCGTCAGTTGGCGCGTATAGAGGCAAACATTGACGTAACTTCTCCTGACAGTGCAATTAATCACTTATGTGAATTGATCGAATCCTGTTCTCGCAACGCTTTAAAGCAATGGCTTAGCTGTACAAGACGCACATTCGATATTGGCTTTCAAAGTGGTCAAAATCCAAAGTGTTTTAACCAGGCGCTTCACGCCGATACTCTGCTTAGAATTTCAGCCATAGGCGCGGGCATTGAAATCACCCTTTACCCCGTTGAATAACCACGGGAGCATCATGAAAAGCCAAGGATTTACGATTATAGAGCTTATTATCGTAATTGTTATATTGGCGGTAATATCCATTACAGCAAGTATCAAGTTTTTATCACTTAACGAAGATGCAGAAGCTGTAAAAACGAAAGCTCTTGCAGCTAACTTTAAACAAGCTGTTGATTTTGCAAAAACCAAATGGGCAATTGGCGGTAATCGTAATTACGTTGTCAACTTAGCTAACTACCTTGATGGCAGTATTGATGTAAATGCTTTTGGCTACCCTGTTGGCGTAAACAAAGGTAACAATAATACAGGCACCATGGGCAACCCTTTTCAAATTGGACGGGGCAACCGAGGCTGTGCTGATCTTTGGAACACTCTACTTGAAGACGCGCCATCCATAGCGCATAACAACAATAATCAAGAATACCGTTCTTATCGCTTTTCGAGTGGTTTAAACCCAATTACGCCAAGCGCAAGTGACAGTTGCACATATGTTTTACGCAAATTAGGCGACACTTCTGGCCGAATTAATGCGTTAATAAAAATTACCTACAACGCATCAACCGGCTCGGTTATTTTTGAAGATAATCGATAACTGCATTATTTTTTTGCAAAAATTATAAATAACTCTCCATGCATTCCTTTTTGGAATAACAAAGCACTTTCTATTATTTTTTTCTTTGCCATGACATCGTTATATTTCACCATCAGAGAAGCTTAAAAAGGTGTGTTGTTACTAGATGTATAACAAGCACCGTTAAGAAACGTATAAACCATTTGGTGGTCGAGGAAAAAATTCCATGTTGTTAAGTCAACTTTCTGCGCAAGCGAGTCCGCTTACGCCAGAGCAAGTACAGAAGTTACAAGCGCTTACTGCTGAACTGAACCCAATTCAACAAGCTTGGGTGAGTGGTTACTTAGCAGCGAATGCCAATACAGCAGCATTATCAGGTCAGATTGCGGGCGCAGCACCACAAGCAGGCGAAGCTGCAGCATTAACCATTCTTTATGGTTCACAAACAGGTAATGCAAAAGGCGTCGCTAACCAACTTAAAGCGGCAGCTGAAGCGAAAGGCTTAGCGGTAAAGCTTGTGAACATGGCTGACTACAAGCCTGCTCAACTTAAGAAAGAAAAGTTTATTGCTGTTGCTGTTTCTACTTATGGTGAGGGTGAGCCACCAGAAGACGCTGAAAACTTACATGCGTTTTTAGCATCGAAGAAAGCACCTAAACTTGATGGCGTTAAAGTAGCGGTTATCGGTTTAGGTGATTCAAGCTACGAATTCTTCTGCCAAACGGCGATTGATTTTGAAGAACGCTTTAAAGCACTCGGCGCAGAAACAGTGGTTGCGCGTGCTGATTTAGATGTTGATTACAAAGATCAAGCAACTGCTTGGATCGGTGGTGCGGTTGAAGCATTCGAACCTGAGCTTAAAGCACAATCACAAGGTTCAGCACAGGTTATTCCTATGGCTAGTTTCGGTGCAGCACCAGCGCAAAGCCAATACACTAAGCAAAACCCATTTGCGGCTGAGCTAAGTGTGGTACAAAAGATCACAGGTCGCGACTCAACTAAAGACGTACGCCACATTGAGATTTCATTAGAAGGCTCTGATATCACGTATCTTCCAGGTGACTCTTTAGGTGTTTACTTCTTAAATGACGAAGCACTAGTTGATGAAACACTGGCATTATTAAACATTGATGGCGCGACTGAAATCACGTTAGGTGCAGAAACGTTATCAATTCGCACAGCACTTATTGAAAAACTAGAGCTAACTCAGTCTTACCCAGGTTTCGTTGAAAAGTACGCGCAAGCAACTAATAACGCTGAGCTACTAAAGCTAGTTGAAGATAAAGCAGCAATGCGTGAATACATCGAAGCACGTCAAATCTTCGATATCATTAAGCAAAACCCAAGCGATATTAGCGCACAAGACCTAGCAAACAGCTTACGTAAGCTACAAGCACGTTTATATTCAATTGCTTCTAGCCAAGCTGAAGTGGAAGAAGAAGTGCATTTAACTGTGGGCCTTGTAGAGTTTGATGCCTTTGGCGAAAAACACTTTGGTGGTTGTTCTGGCTATCTAGCAAATCGTGCTGAAGAAGGCGTACAAGTTAAAGTATTTAGCGAGCATAACGACAACTTCCGTTTACCAAACGACGATAACACACCTGTTATCATGGTTGGCCCAGGTACGGGTATTGCGCCTTTCCGCGCATTCTTGCAAGAGCGTGATGCACGTGAAGCGGAAGGTGATAACTGGTTATTCTTCGGTAACCCGCACTTCACGCAAGATTTCTTATATCAAGTAGAGATCCAAGGTTATGTGAAGTCTGGCTTACTTAACAAAGTAGACCTAGCATTTAGCCGCGACCAAGCAGAAAAAGTATACGTGCAAGACCGTCTTCGCGAGAAAGGCGAAGAAGTATTTGCATGGTTAGAAAAAGGTGCACATTTCTATATTTGTGGTGACGCAAACCGCATGGCGAAAGACGTACACCAAGCACTTATCGACATTATTAAAGCCCATGGTGGCAAAGATGACGAGCAAGCTGAAAGCTACCTAAAAGAGCTTCGCAGCAACAACCGTTATCAAAAAGACGTGTACTAGTAGCAAGTGCTAGTACACCACACTGACCGTCACAGTAAAATTTTAGGATAAGCCATGAGCACAGATTACAAACCTAACAGCAAGCTAGACCCAAATGCTAAGTTTGCTGATAACGAAAGATTAAAAACGCAAAGTAACTTTTTACGCGGTACCATTGAAGCGGATTTAAAAGACCAACTTACCGGTGGTTTTACAGCGGATAACTTCCAGCTAATCCGTTTCCACGGTATGTACCAGCAAGACGACCGTGATATTCGTCCAGAGCGTACTAAGCAAAAGCTAGAGCCTATGCACAACGTGATGCTTCGCGCCCGTATGCCAGGCGGTATTATAACGCCTAAGCAGTGGCTAGCGATTGATGAGTTTGCTGGCGATAAAACAATTTACGGCAGTATTCGTTTAACAACGCGTCAAACATTCCAGTTCCACGGTGTATTAAAGCCGGGCATTAAAGAAATGCACCAAATGCTTAACAGCGTTGGTATTGACTCAATTGCAACTGCCGGTGACGTTAACCGTAACGTACTATGTACCACTAACCCTGTTGAGTCTGAGTTACACCAAGAAGCTTACGAGTGGGCTGCGAAGATCTCTGAGCACTTACTACCACACACTAAAGCGTATGCTGAAATTTGGTTAAACGGTGAAAAGACAGAAACAACAGAAGAGCCAATTTTAGGGTCTACTTACTTACCACGTAAGTTCAAAACGACGGTGACTATTCCACCAAACAATGAAGTAGACGTTCACGCGAACGACCTTAACTTTGTTGCAATTGCTGATAACGGCAAACTAGTTGGTTTTAACGTACTTGTTGGTGGTGGTCTTGCGATGACCCACGGTGATGTAAACACTTACCCGCGCAAAGCCGATGATTTAGGTTTTATCCCACTTGAGCACACGCTAAAAATTGCCGAGCACGTAGTGTCTGTGCAGCGTGACTGGGGTAACCGTGTTAACCGTAAGAACGCTAAAACTAAGTACACATTAGATACTTTCGGTACAGATGCGTTTAAAGCAGAAGTAGAAAACCGCGCTGGCGTTAAATTTGAAGAAAGCCGTCCGTATGAGTTCACACACCGTGGTGACCGTATCGGCTGGGTAGAAGGCATTGATGGTAAACACCACCTAACGCTATTTATCCAAAGTGGTCGTATTCTTGATTACCCAGGTCAGCCGCTGAAAACAGGTTGTCGTAAGATTGCAGAAATTCACCAAGGTGACTTCCGCATGACAGCTAACCAAAACTTAATTGTTGCCGGTGTGCCAGCCGACCAAAAAGACATTATTGAAAAAATCGCTCGTGAGCACGGTTTAATTGACGACTCACACTCAGAGCAACGCTTTAACTCAATGGCATGTGTGGCATTACCGACTTGTCCACTTGCGATGGCTGAAGCTGAACGTTATCTACCAGAGCTTATCGAGAAAACAGAAGCGATTTTAGCGAAGCACGAAATCCCGAATGACGACATCATTATGCGTGTCGTAGGTTGCCCGAATGGTTGTGGTCGTGCCATGTTAGCTGAGATTGGTTTCGTAGGTAAAGGCCCAGGTAAATACAACGTTTACCTAGGTGGTAACCGTGAAGGTACGCGCGTACCTAAGCTTTACCTAGAAAATGTGGGTGAAGACGTTTACCTACCAGCATTAGATGAATTAATTGGCCAATGGGCTAAAGAGCGTAACGAAGGCGAGTGTTTTGGTGACTTCGCTATCCGTAAGGAAATCGTTGCCGAAGTGAAAGTCTCTAAAACAGACTTCCACGCTTAATATTTTAAGGGCGGTTAGCCGCCCTCATTTGGAATTTATGCATGAGTGAATTTAAGCAAATATTAACGCTAGATAAAGACGTTCAGAATGCCATGCTTGCCGATGCAAATGGCATGCTAGCAGAGCTTTCGGCTGAAGAACGTGTTTTATGGGCGTTAGAAAATTTACCAAGCACACACTTTTTATCGTCTAGCTTTGGCATTCAAGCGGCTGTGATGTTACACCTAGTAACATCGCATAAAGCAGATATTCCAGTGGTTTTAACAGATACTGGTTATCTTTTTCCAGAAACTTATCAGTTTATTGATGAGCTTACTGAGCGATTGAAACTCAATCTGAAAGTGTATAAATCAGAACTAAGCCCTGCGTGGCAAGAAGCTAAGTTTGGTAAATTATGGGAACAAGGCGAACAAGGTATTAAACAATACAATACCTTAAATAAAGTTGAACCAATGACACGTGCATTGAAAGAACTCGATGCAGGCACTTGGTTTAGCGGTTTGCGTCGTCAACAATCATCAACTCGAGCAGATAAGCAAGTGCTTGAGATCAGCCGCGGTACTGTTAAGGTTTATCCAATTATTGATTGGCATAGCCGTGATGTGTATCAATACTTAACCAAGCACGATTTACCTTACCACCCGTTATGGGAGCAAGGCTATGTGTCGATGGGTGATGTGCATACCACACGTAAGCTTGAGCCAGGTATGACCGAAGAAGAAACGCGTTTCTTTGGTTTAAATCGTGAATGTGGCCTTCACACAGACGGCGGCGGTATTTAAGGTCGTTTTGCTAAAAAACGATGTGATACCTTAGGTAAATTATTTTTTGCCAACCATGTTAGGGTGAGCTTATCTAGCTCACCACTAACATACATTTGCGTAATTGCAGTATCAAATGCATCGCGTACTTTCTCATCTCTAAAAATAATCTGCGAACCAGCATTTGTGATAACATCTAACGGTGTAAACTTATTTGTTAGCCCCAGCGGTTTAATAAAATGATAGAACTTCAGCCAATCAGCCACTAATACATCAATCTTATTTGCCACCAGCATTTTATTTACAGCGAGCTGGTCGCCACTTTCAAAATAACGTGTATTTATGTCATTGATTAGAATTTGGAAGTCATGACCAAAGTTTAAACTTGCACCTGAAAAACTTGCTAACCTCGCACCTTTTAAATCAAGCACATGTTCAGCCTTAGCCCATCGATTGTCTTTACTTAAAATTGCACGATTGTAAAAGAACAAGCGATACTGAGACGGGTAACCGTCCCCAGTAAATGCACCAGTCCAATTCACCGCAATATCAACCCTTTGCTTTTCGTAGTAGCGTTTTATGGCATCGTTTGAAACATTGATGTAAGTCGGGCTGAACCCTGCTCTATTAAGCCCTGCTGACAAAAGCTGCTCGTATAAGCCAACATGGCGTTGATAGGAACTTGCCTTGAAGTACGGAGTAAAATTACCAGCAGCGACTTTAAGATCGCGGGCATACACATGAGCGTTAAAGCACAACAATAATAAACAAAAAAACCTAATCACAAGTGCCACTAATAATGAGTGATAAATCATAGTATGGCTGATTATTTAATAATCTGCTGAGCTAACCTGTTAACCGCTCTTTTTTCTTTGTTCCGCGGTAACCCAAATAAACGTAAGGTACATTTTGGTTGGCAAAGATAAGATTAATCCAAGCGCATAACACCCTCCGCCAATCATCATGCCGGAGATACCCATACTTTGCTCAATATGTGCGACATTTATCAAATAATATCCAAGTCCTATTAAGCATAATCCAAGCACAATAACTACTTTAAGCAGCGTAATTAACGATTTTTCACTCATTTGCATATACCTCTGGCTAAGGTATATGCCAGCGCTAGATAAAATACCAGCGCTAAAACGCGGTTACTAGATGTAGATCAACTATCGTCGCTCAACCACCGCTGCGGTCATTCTTGAAATGCAAGTAAGCTCACCGGCTTGGTTGGTAATTTTAACTTCCCACACAGAGGTACGTTTACCTAAGTGAACAGCTTTTGCTGTGGCATACACCATACCTTTGCGCGCCGCTTTAATATGATTCGCATTGATTTCTTGGCCTACGCAGTAATACTTATCGGTATCTACAACAAAGTTTGCCGCGTAGCTTGCTACTGTTTCAGCTAGCACAACATTCGCGCCTCCGTGCAGCATACCAATAGGGTTGTGGTGATCAGGTGTAACTGGCATGCTAGCAACAAGATAATCGTCGCCAACTTCACATATTTCAATCCCTAACGTTTTCATTAAGCTGCCTTTACCATGCAAACCTTCATCTAGCTTATCGCATAACGCTTTATCTATTTCTTTATACCAAATCATTTATTGTTCCCTCGTATACAAAGCTAGGTACTTTTACAATCTCTAACAATTTCAAACAGGTCTGAACTTATCAATAGGTAGTTATTTCTTTATCCTACTGTCAAAAAGGAATTAACATGAAAAAACTACTGCCTTTAGCCCTTTTATTTGCCTGCAATAGTGGCTTAGCAAGCGACACGATTCAACATCAAATCGATTTTGGTGTGTCTGACCTTTATGACTTTGATGATAATTTTGTTGGGATTGCTTATACCTACGCCTTTGAAGATCTGGCATCGGCAAGTGGTCCTCACAATATTAAAACCTATCTAAATAGAATCAATACCCTCTCGACGCGAGCACTCGTACTGGATGATTTTTATGATATTGACGTCGAATACACACATTATTTCGACAATGCGTTGGTTGTTCGCTCTAACGTAGAGTATGCAAAAGATAACGATTTTAATAACGAATATTTAATGCTTAACGGCGAACTCGGTAACAATATCACCACTAATTTGCAGCTAGGTGTTGGCGTAACTTACTTATATCGTAACGAATCCGATGTTTTTGGTGTGCAAGATTCAAGTAATAACTGGCGATTAACCCCATATGTGCGCTACACCAAAATTGAACAAGGGCAAGGCTGGGATTTTGTATTTAAACAAATATCGGGGAAAGAAGATTATTATCAAGGACGGGCAGATTATTATATCAATGAGAATTGGTTTATTGGTATTCAAGCGCTGGCGCAAACCAATGAACTCGATAATAACAATTTTGAAGTGCAAACTCAGTATTGGTTTAATGAACACTTTTCATTTAACTTTGGTTTAGGTGCGGGGTTTGGAGATGATAGTTCAGGCTTAGATTCGGTGACCTTGCTGATGACTTCACGCTTTTAATTTAGAGTGCGCTTAACTTTATCAACGCGCACTCTAAAAGAGTTAATTTAGTAAAACTAATTGTTAGAGAAGCGATCATATTGCTTAGGTAACTCGTGCTGCTTTTCCTCGGCGCTAATATAAACAGTGCTTTCAACTACTTTCCAAGAGCCCGTTGCGGTGTCGATTTCCCAATCGGTATGCGTTTCTAATTCGGTAATCGGAGTGTAAGTAACATCCATCGTCGCATTACAGCCTGCTAAGGCTAGTGCAGATAAACCAAGTGCTATTGAGATTAATTTCTTCATATTTCCCCCTTGTTGTTGCGATAAAGCATAAAACAATTTGTCACTGTCACTTTCACTAATTGATAAACGGCTAATCTAAATGTTGAGCGGTTGTGAATATAAACAAGGCGATCTCAGGTCTATGTATTTACGTAGTATAAAGTTTAACAAGGCGCCGATATGAACTACCTAATTTGCTTTAGCTTATTCTTACTAAGCTTTACCAATTCTGCACAAGAGCGTAAACCACAAACCAATCACTTAGATTCAATCGTGCTTGGTTCGGGCTGCTTTTGGGGCGCAGAGAAACGCTATGAAGCACTTAATGGCGTAATTGATGCCGTGAGTGGCTATGCGGATGGCAGCGGCTTTAAAGCAACCTACCGTAATATCATTAAAAAAAGTAACAAGTACAACCCTAATAACTATGCCGAAGTCGTTAAAGTCACTTTTAATCGTAATGAAATTAGTCTAGAGCAAATTTTACAGCATTTTTATGAGCACCATGATCCGACACAGGTGAACCGCCAAGGTAACGATGTAGGCACACAATATCGCTCAACTATTTTATATAATTCAGAGCAACAAAAAACGCTCGCAATGGCGGTTACTAAACAATTCCAATCTCTACTTAGTCAGGCTGGTTTCGGCAAAATAGCCACCAGCATTAAGCCACTTAATACCTTTTATGCGGCGGAAGAATATCATCAAGATTATCTTGCCAAAAACCCTAATGGCTACTGCCCTGATTTGCGAACTGGTGTGACATTTAACCAACAAACTATCGCTAAACTTAATAACAGTGCGCTGTTAGAAGGTAAACAAATTTTGGTCATTGATGCCCCATTCTGCCCTTACTGTGAAAAATTTAAAGCTGAGACAGCAAAAGGGTATGCTGGCTCAATTCCGCTTACGTTTAGAACGGCCGATCAACTTCACGATCTCACAATTAAAACGCCAACCTGGGCAACCCCCACCATTATTCTGTTAGAGCAAGGCAAAGAAGTTTTTGCACGCCAAGGTTATGTGTCTCGTGATGAGTTTTACAAGATAGTGGGAGCATTTAAACTGGGTAAAGGTGAAGCGTTTAATGTCGCATTTAATAAAGGCACCGATAACCGCTATTGCAAACAATATGAGATTTTTAAAAACACGCCGGATGGCGTATTTATCGATAAGCTAAGTGGCGCTAAGTTATTTGATACGCGTGACCGCTTTAACTCTAACAGTGGCTGGCTTTCATTCACCAAACCGGTAAAAGGTGCCGTGTATGAAAAACCAGACCATAGCTTTGGCATGGTACGTACTGAAATTCGTGCGGTTGAGTCTGACATTCATTTAGGCCATGTATTTGATGATGGCCCAAATGGTCAGCTGCGTTACTGCATCAATGCAACCGTATTAGAATTTGTACCGCGCAGTTAACTAATACCGACTACATTATCGCCGCAGCTATATGAAATTATTTGGCTAAGCTCTTGATAACTTAAGCCACTTTGCTGTTGCAATTCATTAAAGAAAGCTTGAATTGCAACCAACGACTTTTTAGTTTGTAAACCGCCATCAATAATCTTATGGCTGCGCAAATAGCTCTCACAATCTCGCGATAACAAAAAGGTATCTTTGCCTAATACACGAAGCGCATAAGGCCCAGTGTTACCACCTAAGCGTGCGCCATGCTTTTTAAGATACTGCCAAAGCCCAATAATGTCGTCACTTGGCCAATCTGCGATAAACTGACTAAAACTACCATGCTGACTTGCAACATCATGGATCATATAGGCATTGGCCTGCACCGTTTGTACTTTTTTATAGTTACGCACAATGCGTTCATCGCTAGCGGCTTTTTCCTGTTGTTCCGGCGACATCATTAGTAATGCCTCAACATCAAAGCGCCAAAATACCTCTTCAAAGCCAGGCCACTTTTTCTCAATAACCGACCAATAAAATCCACTTTGAAAAATCTTTTTGGTAAATTCAGATAACCAAGCTGAATCAGGCAACTCTGCTATGCGCTTATTACTCAGTGGTTTTGACAGCAATGCCTTTAATTGACGCTCACCGCCCTTTCGCTCGACTGCGCGAAGATAGATATCGTTAAACTTTTCCATAAATTACTGGCTTTAGAAAATTTGAACTAGCTTAACCCCAGTGCAAATTTAGATGCAAGACCAGTGCTAAAGAAAAGAGCACAGCTTGCACCAAAAAGTGGCATTTCCTATCGCTTTTCGTTTCTCAGCTTCAATCAAAAAATAATTCACCAATAAATTCAATTTATTACAAATAAAATAAGATTGGCATATTAGATGAATAGCGTGATTGAATTATTTTACAGAAGACCTTACATGCACATTAAAATTGATGATTTATCCAGCCCCGCTGTGATTGCTCTGTTACAAGAACATTTAGATGATATGTACGCAACATCACCCGCTGAGAGTGTTCATGCACTTGACCTTAACGAACTTAAAAAAAGTAATATCACTTTTTTCAGCGCATGGCGTGATGATACCTTGCTTGGCTGTATTGCAATAAAACAGCTTTGCCCAAACCACGCTGAAATAAAGTCAATGCGCACCGCAAAGCACGCCCGTGGAAGCGGCGTGGCGTCACGCTTACTGCAACACACAATTGAGCTAGCTATTGATAAAGCCTATTTGTCACTAAGCCTAGAAACCGGTACGCAAGAATACTTTTTTGCTGCACGCAATTTGTATCTAAAGTTTGGATTTAATATCTGTGGTCCTTTCGCTGATTATCAAGAAGATCCACACAGCACTTTTATGACATTACAGCTAAACACTGTTACCTAGTTGTAACAGCTCAGTTTGAGAAATTTTGCTATTGGTATGCACGTTACTAATTAGCACAATACTAATATCAGGTAAGGCGGGTAAGTGCGTATTTTTCAGCTCTGTTAACTCGCCGATACTTAAGCGCGCCATAGCACCAATTGCCATGCCTTGTTTTATCAACCCTTGCATCGCAGCAACACTACCACTCATGGCAATCAACTTAAATTGCATTCCCTGCTTGTGCAGACCTTCAATTGCTGCGTGATGAAAACGACAATCTTGCTGAAATGTTACCAGTGGCAAAGGCATTTGCTCTAGTATTTTACAATCACCATTACTTACCCATACACCGCTATCTTTAGCAATAATAATACCCTCTTCACTATCAAATGAGCGTGTTACTATGCCTAAATCGAGTTCACCATTGTCGAGCTGCTGTCGAATAATATTGCTTGGTAAACAACGTATTTGTAGATCTAAACTTGGCCACAACTGATGCATTTTTTTTACTACGCTTGGCAAAATAGCATCGGCGTAATCATCAGGGCAACCTAACCGAATGCGTAACTTATTGCGGTCCGTTTTAACGGCATTTAATGTGCTGTCATAATGTGCAATAAGTTGTTTTGCATAACCAACAAGTTGATGTCCATCTTTTGACAAAATGAGATTGCGACCATTTTTTTCAAACAGCACCTTACCTATGTCCTGCTCGAGTTTTTTCATCTGCATACTAACAGCCGACTGAGTGCGATTAACCTGTTTAGCAGCGCGCGTTATGCTTCCAGTGTCGACAAATGCAAGTAAACTTTTAAGCGCATCAATTTCCATAACACATCAATTTAACTGATAGATAGTATAAGGATTATGCGCTATTCGATGCATAAATAACACGATAAATTATTGGCAATTAAACTAACTACCTAATTGAGAGTAACACTAGATGGATTTATATATCGCTAATAAAAACTATTCGAGCTGGTCACTAAGAGCCTGGCTAGTAATGAAAAAATTCAATATAAGCTTCACTGAACACAACTTAAAATTAGAGACACCAAGTTTTAGCGATACCCTTGCCACCATCGCTCCCATCGCTAAAGTGCCTGTGTTAGTTGATGGTAGTACAACCATATGGGATTCGCTTGCAATCTGCGAATACATCAATGAAGCTTATTTATGTAATAAAGGTTGGCCAAGTGATCCGCAGCAACGTGCAAAAGCTCGGGCATTAGCGGCAGAAATGCATGCTGGTTTTAACTCATTACGCAATCAGTTACCTATGAATATACGCGCTAAGCGCAAAGTGGAACTGACAGCACAAAGCCAAAATGACATTGCGCGCATTGAGCAGATTTTTAGTGAACAACACACACTGTTTCAACATCAAGGCGGTTGGCTATTTGGTGATTGGGGAATTGTTGATGCCATGTTTGCACCTATCGCGCTGCGTTTTAAAACCTATGGCATTTCATTAAATGCTCCTGCAACGGCTTATATGCACAAAGTATTGAGCTGTTCTGTACTTGCCGAGTGGATAGATCTGGCTTTGCAGGAAACTGAGATTGTTCAAATGGATGAAGCGGGCGAAGAAGTCTAACTTAGCTTAATAAAGAAAAGAAAGGGGCTTTCGCCCCTTTAATATGTGTATTACTGCTCTAGTAAATCAATGAAGAACGCATACTCTAATGCAGTATCGTTTATGCGTTTAAAGCGACCTGATGCACCACCGTGACCTGCTTCCATATCCGTTTTGAATAGCAGTAGGTTATCGTTCGTCTTATATTCACGCAACTTAGCAACCCACTTCATAGGTTCAAAGTACTGTACTTGCGAGTCATGTAAGCCTGTAGTTACTAACAGGTTTGGATACGCTTGACGCTTAACCTGATCGTAAGGTGAGTAACTTAACATGTAGTCATAGTACGCTTTTTCATTCGGGTTCCCCCACTCATCATACTCGTTTGTAGTCAGTGGAATTGATTCATCAAGCATAGTGGTAACTACATCGACAAATGGGACGTGAGAAGCAACACCACGATATAACTCTGGCGCTTGGTTAATCACAGCACCCATTAATAAACCACCGGCACTGCCGCCAACCGCAAATACTTTATCTTTTGCACCATACCCTTGCTCTACAAGCGCTTTAGTTACGTCAACAAAGTCGTTAAAGGTATTTTTCTTAGTGAGTTTTTTACCATCTTCATACCAAGGGCGACCTAGCATTTGAGAGCCTCGAATATGGGCAATGGCGTAAACAAAACCACGGTCAAGCAGGCTTAAACGTGACGTTGAGAAAGTCGGGTCGAAGGTTGCACCATATGAGCCATAACCATATTGATAAAGCGGGTTAGTACCATCTTTTTTAAACTTATCTTTATGATAAACAAGCGATACAGGTACTTTTTTACCATCGCGTGCCGTTACCTTAATGCGCTCAGATACATAGTTATCAGAGTTAAAGTCACCTAATACTTTTTGTTCTTTTAGTACAGTTTTCTTACCGTCTTCTAACGTATATTCAATTACACTAGAAGGCGTTGTCATACTGGTGTAGTACAAACGAACAGATGCATTATCAAGTTCATTATTACCGTACATACCTGCAGCAAACGCAGTATCTTTAAAGTCCAGGTTAAACTCTTTGCCTGAATCTAGCTTACGCACAGTGACATTCGTTAAACCATTCTCACGCTCTTGATAAACTAAGTGATTATCAAATAACGTAATGTCTTCAAGTTTTACGTTATCACGCGCAGGGATAACTTCTTGCCAATGCGCCTTATCACCTACTTTACTTGCATCAACTTTCATTAAACGGAAGTTAACCGCATCTAGGTTAGTAGTAATGTAAAAATCGTTATTTAACTTAGCAATACTGTATTCGTGCTTATCTTCACGCGGAATAAAACGCGTTGGTTTCGCCTTGGCGTCGTTCGCATCAATAATTGATACACCGCGCGCTTCAGTACTTGAATGGTGAATGTAAACTAAACTACTGTCTTTACTCTTACTAATGTAAGTGTAGTAAGCTTTGTTTTTCTCTTCGTACACTAGCTCATCACTGCTTTGGTCCGTTCCCAGCACATGGCGGTAAACCTGATAACCAAGCAAGGTTTGCGGGTCTTTTTTGATGTAGTACAAGAAGGTATTGTCGTTACCCCAAACAATATTGCCTGACGTACCTTCAATTTTATCTTTTAAGTATTCGCCTGTAGTTAGGTCTTTAATGCGAATAGTGTAAATACGACGGCTTAATGTATCTTCGCCATACGCGAGTAAATTATCGTTTTCACTTACAGTTAGCGTGCTAACACTAAAATAATCATGTGCTTTTGCCAATTCGTTAACATCTAACAGTACTTGCTTATCAGTACCTGCTAAATCTTTTGCGCGCGTATATACGCTATATTCATTATCACCGCTTACTTCACTACCGTAAAAGTAATCGCCCTGTTTGACTGGTACAGATTGATCATCTTTAACAATGCGACCTTTGATCTCGTCAAATAATTGCGCTTGTAGTGCTTCAGTATGTTTTAATTTTTGTTCTGTATAACTATTTTCAGCCTCTAAATGCGCTAGAATTTCTGGATCTTTGCGCTCATCGTCACGCATCCAATAATAATTATCAACGCGTGTGTTACCGTGGTGCGTCATTTCAAATGGCACCTTTTTGGCGATAGGCGCGGCAATATCAGTTTTGTTGTTGTTTTGAGTGTTATTGCAAGCGCTAAGCACTAATAGTGAGAGTGCACTTAGTGCGATTGGTTTTAATGCTTTCATAAATATTCCCTTTGTATTTAACCTTCCCATGCTAACCCAGTAAATTAATTACGACTATAGTTTTGCGTAACGAATTGTAACAACGGTATATAACGATAATTTACGTGTATTTAGCCTAAATTATTAATCCATTCACTCATTACGACATGTGTTTTAATTTTTACGATATCAGGCTCTGCGTCTAAGTATTCTCTAATTTCATGAAGTCGTTGCATCGAATCTGTTTGCACGTAAACCAATAAATCCATGTCGCCAGTAATGCCATGGCACGTTAAAACTTCCGGGATCACCTGAAACACCTTAACAATGTTTGAACAACGCGTGCACTGATGCTGAATTTCAAAGTAAGCAGATACACCTACTTTTTGCGATTCACTTAGCAAGACTTGATAGCCGCGAATTTGCCCCTGACGCTCTAGTTTTTTAATCCGCTCTGTAACAGCTGAACGCGAGAGATTTACCGCATCAGCTATCGCCGATACGCTTTGCCTCGCGTTTATTTTTAACTGACCAATAATCGCCTGATCAAATTTATCCATTTGCATACTTAATCACCTAAACCTTCAAAGTGTTTTAATTTTGCAGTAATACCGTCATTTTACCTGCATATCACACACTCTGCCTAGCAACTCAAACAGTTTGAGATAGTAAATATTTCTATACTAGCGCTATTAAAAACCATAAACAAAGTAACATGAAATCAGTTAATACAGGCATTGGACGCTGGCAAGGCGCCGGCATGATGGCAACAACCTTACTCGGTACCGGAGTATTTATACTACCGCAGCTAACCGTCGAAATGTCGGGAAGTAATGCACTCTACGCTTGGCTTCTACTAACAGTCGGATTAATCCCTATTACTTATGTGTTTGGAAAGCTATCGTCACTTTTTCCACATTCAGGTGGCCCAGCTCACTTTGTTGAAAAAGCTTTTGGCAAAACTGCAGGCAGAGTCATTGGCTTAATGTTTTTGTTAGTCGTGCCAATTGGTGCACCCGCGGCCATTATTATGACCTTTCAGTTTGTGCAAGGAATGATAAATATTAGCGGTGTACAATTGTTACTCGCGGAACTCGCTGCGCTTTTATGCCTGTTTTACATAAATCGAAAAGGCATTCATGTTTCAGCAAAACTACAGTTTCTGCTTACCCTGTTAATCACCTTTATTGTCATGCTGTTATGTACTTTCAGCAATGAACAAGTCGTTATGCAATCGAACACAACGCTGAGTTTGGATAGCGATAAAATACTAAGTGCCGCGGGTCTCGCTTTTTGGAGTTTTCTTGGTGTTGAAGCTATGTCACACCTTGCCAATGAGTTTAAAAAGCCGAAGCAAGATGTTATTCCAGCGATGATTATAGGCAGTGTCATTGTTGGCGTGATTTATTTATTATCTACGGTATTAGTTTTGGCCCACCCTAATGATCAAAAGCTGGCGATTATCGGCGTATTTAACCACTATTTCAGTGGCGGTAACTATATCATTGGTATACTTGGTACAGCAGGTGGCCTTGCTACCATCAACGTTTACACAACAAGTCTGGCCAAACTTGTCGCAAGCTTCGCTGAACAAAAAGTATTGCCCAAACAATTAGCATACACAAACCAATATAATATACCGCAAAGAGCATTGATTTGTGTGCTGAGTATCATGGCAACAGTACTCGTTATAACTTATTTCAGCGGCCAAGATCTGGAAGGTTTAATAAACTGGGTAAATGGTGTGTTTGTTATTATCTATGTTGCAACCATGTGCTCTGCATGGGTATTGCTCGCAGCAAAACACCGTATTACGATTTCGTTAGGGTTTATTGCCTGCATGGCTCTTGCATTTGGCATTGGTGCGCACATGGCTTATGCACTGTTATTAGCTACGGTGTTAATACCTGCGGTAAAATGGCAAAAACGCCGCGGCAGTGTGCAACTCGCTAATAACTGCTAATGCTATAGCATAGCGAGATTACTGTTTTTAGTAGTGCCATCCTTTTTCCAAAAGACTAACGCTGGCACCTGAACTTCCCACATTTCATTAGCATTCCACACATACGGTGGTTGGTAGCGTTGTGTAAACACCACCTCTTCTAGCCCCGAGTTCTCCCGGGTAGATTCAAAATAAATATTAGTGCTGCGTACCACCAAAACTTCAGTTTGGCTAAGTGATTGTATGTGATTACGTGTAATTTGTTTTACGTAAGGCTCCTCTGGATTTTTAGGAAATAGAGATGAAACGATGCCTTTTTCAATTTGCTCTGTTTCATGCGAGATAAAATAAATGCCACTGCCAAGCGGGAATCGTCCAACCATACGTAAGAATAACGCACAAAAATTTGCGTTATACTCACCTTGCTTCATGCCATCTTTTAGAATGTCATATGCGCGATACATATTGCGATAATCATATTCCTCTTTGGTAGACAGCATAAACGAAGCATACACCATAGGAATACGCATCAAGTCACGCAGCTCAGGTTCTTGATTATCAAAATCAAGCAACTGGGTCATAAAATCTAACTTGGCATTTTCAATTTCAAAGAACTCATCACGTTCTTCTTTTTTATCAAAACGTCTTTGCGGTAAACCTACACCCTGACGTAAGTAGAGATAGGAGTTTCGTTTAATTCCAGCTAATAACTTATTACGCTGCTCTGCATCTAACAGCCTGAACCGATTACCTTGATAAATTGCTTCAGCATGAGGTGCATAAGAGCCAATATGGCGAAGCAAAGTAGCCTTAACGATGGGTTTAAGCACTTCTTCACGATAAGCCATTTTCTGCTCTTTGGTGAACGGCTTGTAATCATGACGCTGCATTAAGCTAACTTTATCGTATCCGATGATATCGCTCAGCGCTTGCTTTAAATAAGTTGAAGTAAATTGGTTAAATAGGCGAGCTTCTTCAAAAAGCGCAACGGTTAGTGCCGTAATATAAATTGGTTTGTTTTTTTCGTTTCGCGTACAACGAACCGTTTCATTGGGTAGCGGCGTTGAAAGTACCATGGTCCCCAAAAACTGACTGAATATTTTAGGCCCATCGAGCAAATCGAGAATATTATCGATTAGCTTTTCCAGTGAGATGTAACGCTCGCCACGAGCCTTCAAACGCTCGGCTGCAATTTGTTTGATGCGCAGCTCTGCTTCGTCAATCTTTTGATGTAGTTTTTCTAAATAACGCTGAGCAGATCGTTGCCCTTTAATAAGCGGATACTTACCTTTTTCTTTGCGGTAGTTTTCGACAATATCGATATGTTCTTGGTAAGCGACGATCTTTTTATTTAATTGCGCAAGTTCCGCTTCGTATTCGTAGTGTTTTTCAAAAAACAGAGACGCCTCTTCCAACATCTTACGATAATCATATTGGAATTCTGATATTTTCTTCGAGATAGCGCTAGCCATATTTGGGATAGCGGATAACCGATCTGTTTGATACTGAATAAAGCGCTTCATATTTTTATTATATTATTTTTAGCAATATTTTACTGTGCACAATAAATGTAAAAAGGATCACTTCTATATCGACATAGAGAAGACAATTTTACAACAAAGTTGACTGACATTAATCAGGAGAAAGCCTGAGGCAACAATTCGATCAATGATTCAATATTACTATATTACGTTTAGAAGACATAAGAAAATCAGTCTTACTTTTTGTAGAAAGCGTTTTAATCAGTTACATGTGAATGAAATTAGCCTAGTTATGAAGCTTAGTGAGATTCACACGCCATAACGCTCAGAAACAAATGGGTGAAAATGGACCGACAAAAATATCCGGAATATATTTGAACAGCTCTGCTGGTCCGAAGGACGGAAGGCAAGACGCCTGTAGTTAACTAAGTTTCGCAGTGTAATGAGGTGATGGAAGGCCAATTTAACCAAGCTACAGGGAAGTATTTATAACGATTCATTGAAATATAATCTATCTTCAAATGCCCACAGCGGTGAAGAGGCACATGGGTGACGATGGACCGAAACAGAGTTTCGCAGCCTGACGAAGTGAGCGCAAGGATGCGCGATGGCACCCAGCTTTATGGGCATTGTTCCAAGTTCATTAAACGCCCAAACGCAAAAGCCCGCTCATTGAGCGGGCTTTTTACTTAATTAGGAGCTTGGCGATGTTCTACTTTCACATGGGCGAACCCACACTATCATCGACGCTGTTTCGTTTCACTTCTGAGTTCGGCATGGGGTCAGGTGGTTCCAAAACGCTATAGTCACCAAGCAAATCTGGTTGACTTAAGAGCTTGTCTTAAATCTAAATCTGGAAAACTGTCTTTTTATCTCAATTCGTAAAGTTATCTACTTTAGTTCTTTGCTCTTTCGAGCTATTCAACTTCTGCGGGTCTAAACCACTTTGGCGTTGTATGGTTAAGCCTCACGGGTAATTAGTACAGGTTAGCTTAATGGCTCACACCACTTCCACATCCTGCCTATCAACGTTGTAGTCTTCAACGGCCCTTCAGTTAACTCAAGTTAAAGTGAGAACTCATCTCGAGGCTCGCTTCCCGCTTAGATGCTTTCAGCGGTTATCGATTCCGAACGTAGCTACCGGGCAATGCAATTGGCATCACAACCCGAACACCAGCGGTTCGTCCACTCCGGTCCTCTCGTACTAGGAGCAGCCCCTCTCAATTCTCAAACGCCCACGGCAGATAGGGACCGAACTGTCTCACGACGTTCTAAACCCAGCTCGCGTACCACTTTAAATGGCGAACAGCCATACCCTTGGGACCGACTTCAGCCCCAGGATGTGATGAGCCGACATCGAGGTGCCAAACACCGCCGTCGATATGAACTCTTGGGCGGTATCAGCCTGTTATCCCCGGAGTACCTTTTATCCGTTGAGCGATGGCCCTTCCATTCAGAACCACCGGATCACTATGACCTACTTTCGTACCTGCTCGACGTGTCTGTCTCGCAGTTAAGCTTGCTTCTACCATTACACTAACCGTACGATGTCCGACCGTACTTAGCAAACCTTCGTGCTCCTCCGTTACTCTTTGGGAGGAGACCGCCCCAGTCAAACTACCCACCAGGCACTGTCCACAACCCCGATTCAGGGGCCTATGTTAGAACATCAACACTACAAGGGTGGTATTTCAAGGACGGCTCCACACAATCTAGCGACTGTGCTTCAAAGCCTCCCACCTATCCTACACATGTAGGGTCAATGTTCAGTGCCAAGCTGTAGTAAAGGTTCACGGGGTCTTTCCGTCTAGCCGCGGGTACACAGCATCTTCACTGCGATTTCAATTTCACTGAGTCTCGGGTGGAGACAGCGTGGCCATGGTTACACCATTCGTGCAGGTCGGAACTTACCCGACAAGGAATTTCGCTACCTTAGGACCGTTATAGTTACGGCCGCCGTTTACCGGGGCTTCGATCAAGAGCTTCGCCGAAGCTAACCCCATCAATTAACCTTCCGGCACCGGGCAGGTGTCACACCCTATACGTCTTCTTTCGAATTTGCAGAGTGCTGTGTTTTTAATAAACAGTCCCAGCCACCTAGTCACTGCGACTCCCGTCCGCTTAGAGAGCAAGTCTCATCACAGATAGGAGCGTACCTTCTCCCGAAGTTACGGTACAATTTTGCCTAGTTCCTTCACCCGAGTTCTCTCAAGCGCCTTAGTATTCTCTACCTGACCACCTGTGTCGGTTTGGGGTACGATTCGAAATAATCTGAAGCTTAGAGGCTTTTCCTGGAAGTATGGCATCAACAACTTCCACACCGTAGTGTGTCGTCTCGTATCTCAGCCTTAGAAACCCGGATTTGCCTAAGTTTCCAGCCTACATACTTTCACATGGACAACCAACGCCATGCTTGTTTAGCCTGCTCCGTCCCCCCATCGCAATTATTCCAAGTACGGGAATATTAACCCGTTTCCCATCGACTACGCCTTTCGGCCTCGCCTTAGGGGTCGACTCACCCTACCCTGATTAGCATGGGATAGGAACCCTTGGTCTTCCGGCGAGCGGGTTTTTCACCCGCTTTATCGTTACTCATGTCAGCATTCGCACTTCTGATACCTCCAGCATACCTCCCGGTACACCTTCAACAGCTTACAGAACGCTCCCCTACCCCGCGAATAAATTCGCAGCCGCAGCTTCGGTGGTATGTTTAGCCCCGTTACATCTTCCGCGCAGACCGACTCGACCAGTGAGCTATTACGCTTTCTTTAAAGGATGGCTGCTTCTAAGCCAACCTCCTGGCTGTCTGGGCCTTTCCACATCGTTTCCCACTTAACATACACTTTGGGACCTTAGCTGGCGGTCTGGGTTGTTTCCCTCTCCACGACGGACGTTAGCACCCGCCGTGTGTCTCCCGGATATTACTTATTGGTATTCGGAGTTTGCAAAGGGTTGGTAAGTCGGGATGACCCCCTAGCCTTAACAGTGCTCTACCCCCAATAGTATTCGTCCGAGGCTCTACCTAAATAGATTTCGGGGAGAACCAGCTATCTCCCGGTTTGATTAGCCTTTCACTCCTAGCCACAGGTCATCCGCTAGCTTTTCAACGATAGTCGGTTCGGTCCTCCAGTCAGTGTTACCTGACCTTCAACCTGCCCATGGCTAGATCACCGGGTTTCGGGTCTATACCCAGCAACTAAACGCGCAGTTAACGCTCGCTTTCACTACGGCTCCCCTAAATGGTTAACCTCGCTACTGAATATAAGTCGCTGACCCATTATACAAAAGGTACGCAGTCACAGAACGAATCTGCTCCTACTGCTTGTACGTATACGGTTTCAGGTTCTATTTCACTCCCCTCACAGGGGTTCTTTTCGCCTTTCCCTCACGGTACTGGTTCACTATCGGTCAGTTGGGAGTATTTAGCCTTGGAGGATGGTCCCCCCATATTCAGTCAAAGTTTCACGTGCTCCGACCTACTCGATTTCACTGTAAATAAGTTTTCGTGTACGGGACTATCACCCTGTATCGTCAAACTTTCCAGAATGTTCCACTAACTACATTACAGCTTAAGGGCTAATCCGATTTCGCTCGCCGCTACTTTCGGAATCTCGGTTGATTTCTTTTCCTCGGGGTACTTAGATGTTTCAGTTCTCCCGGTTCGCCTCACTTACCTATGTATTCAGTAAGTGATACCACTAAGTGGTGGGTTTCCCCATTCGGAAATCCTAGTCTCAAGCGCTTTTTACTAGCTTGACTAGGCTTATCGCAAGTTAATACGTCCTTCATCGCCTCCAACTGCCAAGGCATCCACCGTATACGCTTAGTCACTTAACCATACAACCCAAAATGGTTTGTATCGTCAAAGACAGTTTTTAACTCCGCCAGAAGTTAAATATTGAATACTAAAGTAGATACCAACATAACTTTCGTTATGCGGCATAATTTTCTTTACTTTATTTTGAGAACTCTAAATTAAATAATGCACTTACAAGTAAGTACTTAATTTAAAGTTTGTCAGCTTTCCAAATTTTTAAAGAGCAAATTAACTAAGCTATTGCTTAGCTAACAATCATCTGTGTGGACACTTCGAACAAAAAGTTCTAAATCGTATAAGGAGGTGATCCAGCCCCAGGTTCCCCTAGGGCTACCTTGTTACGACTTCACCCCAGTCATGAATCACTCCGTGGTAAGCGCCCTCCCTAAGGTTAAGCTACCTACTTCTGGAGCAACCCACTCCCATGGTGTGACGGGCGGTGTGTACAAGGCCCGGGAACGTATTCACCGCGACATTCTGATTCGCGATTACTAGCGATTCCGACTTCATGGAGTCGAGTTGCAGACTCCAATCCGGACTACGACGCACTTTAAGTGATTCGCTTACTCTCGCGAGTTCGCAGCACTCTGTATGCGCCATTGTAGCACGTGTGTAGCCCTACACGTAAGGGCCATGATGACTTGACGTCGTCCCCACCTTCCTCCGGTTTATCACCGGCAGTCTCCTTAGAGTTCCCGACCGAATCGCTGGCAACTAAGGATAGGGGTTGCGCTCGTTGCGGGACTTAACCCAACATCTCACAACACGAGCTGACGACAGCCATGCAGCACCTGTCTCAGAGTTCCCGAAGGCACCAAACTATCTCTAGTAAGTTCTCTGGATGTCAAGTGTAGGTAAGGTTCTTCGCGTTGCATCGAATTAAACCACATGCTCCACCGCTTGTGCGGGCCCCCGTCAATTCATTTGAGTTTTAACCTTGCGGCCGTACTCCCCAGGCGGTCTACTTAATGCGTTAGCTTTGGAAGACAGTTCCGAAAAACCGAACTCCTAGTAGACATCGTTTACGGCGTGGACTACCGGGGTATCTAATCCCGTTTGCTCCCCACGCTTTCGTACATGAGCGTCAGTGTTGACCCAGGTGGCTGCCTTCGCCATCGGTATTCCTTCAGATCTCTACGCATTTCACCGCTACACCTGAAATTCTACCACCCTCTATCACACTCTAGTTTGCCAGTTCGAAATGCAGTTCCCAGGTTGAGCCCGGGGCTTTCACATCTCGCTTAACAAACCGCCTGCGTACGCTTTACGCCCAGTAATTCCGATTAACGCTCGCACCCTCCGTATTACCGCGGCTGCTGGCACGGAGTTAGCCGGTGCTTCTTCTGTTGCTAACGTCACAGCTAGCAGGTATTAACTACTAACCTTTCCTCACAACTGAAAGTGCTTTACAACCCGAAGGCCTTCTTCACACACGCGGCATGGCTGCATCAGGCTTGCGCCCATTGTGCAATATTCCCCACTGCTGCCTCCCGTAGGAGTCTGGACCGTGTCTCAGTTCCAGTGTGGCTGATCATCCTCTCAAACCAGCTAGGGATCGTCGCCTTGGTGAGCCATTACCTCACCAACTAGCTAATCCCACTTGGGCCAATCTAAAGGCGAGAGCCGAAGCCCCCTTTGGTCCGTAGACATTATGCGGTATTAGCCATCGTTTCCAATGGTTGTCCCCCACCCAAAGGCATGTTCCCAAGCATTACTCACCCGTCCGCCGCTCGTCATCTTCTAGCAAGCTAGAAATGTTACCGCTCGACTTGCATGTGTTAGGCCTGCCGCCAGCGTTCAATCTGAGCCATGATCAAACTCTTCAATTAAAAGTGTTTTTGGACTTACGTCCGACTCAATGAATTCTGATTTTGATATCATAAAGATATCGAATTGACTGTGCTGAAATAAATTTCTTTATTCCGTTGGTCACTCAGTTCAATTAAGTCTAAATTTTGTTACGCTTTAAAAGCGTATGTTAGAACTTAATCTGTACGAGTGCCCACACAGATGATTGCTTCTATTTGTTAAAGAACTACGTTCTCAGCTTAAGGCTGTTTAAAGAACGCTGCAAGTGCCTTACTTGCCGCGACGCTTCGTCGCTGTTAGGGCTGCGTATGTTACGCTTTCCTATTTTTTTGTCAACACTTAATTTTGATTATTTTCTTTTTATTTTGAAAACGTTCAAAACTCAGTTTTACTTGACTCAACCAACTCGTGATTCGCTGCTATGCTGCGTCGTTCCCCGTGTTTGTGGAGGCGCATTATAGAGAGATCCGAATTTGGATCAACCCCTATTTCAAACTTTTTTTAGTTTTTTGGATCGTTTGGGTGAAATACGTACAAAACAGCTCATTTTTGTACGTTTTCTTATAAAAAATGCCCTTTAAAGCGAGTTTACTTGTGAATTTTGGGCCTCAGTATTAAATGATTGCTGCGTTACCTCACCCCAATATTCATCATTAATCTTTGTTTCAGAGTAGTTTGCATTGAAGCTTGTGATTGCGTTTCGCCAAAATTGCGTTGCCTTGCTTGCACCCGCAATCTGTTTAATCTGCCATGCACCACCATAATGCTGCCAAATCCAACTCGCGAATCTACTTCCTAACCCTTGCTCTCTTAAACTTGGAACTATGTAAAACTCACACACCTCAAATTGTTTACTATCAACTCGTTTTATTGCTGCAAATCCAATTGGCTTACCTTCTAAATAACAGAGCAAACCAAAAACATTAGCAACCAGCTCTGTGTCGAGATCGAACAGTCCCATGTGGTTAGGTAATTTACCTGTGATTTTTGAAAACTCGGCTTCATACCCTTGCAACAAGTTTAAATACACACGCATGTTGGTTTGTTCTACTACAACTACTTCCACTGCTATCACTCATTTGACCAATAATTTTTCAATCATCACACAAAACCGCTGTTAAAAAAATATAAATAGTGCTTTACCTCAATCTAACTTGAGCTTTTATAGTCATCCTGCTTTCTCAATTTAAGGAGTGATTTTATGAACTCATTTACACGCTACCTTTGTACTTTAAACAAATATTCAATCTTGGTATCTACTTCACCATTAAAATAAGGAACCACAATGTTTTTGGAACACGTTAATTTAGTTGTTACTGATCTAAATAAGTCACTGACTTTTTATCAAGCAGCTTTTCCACACTGGAGAATTCGCTCAAAAGGAAGTGGAGAGTGGTACGGCAAGGCACAGCAATGGCTGCACTTTGGCGACGATTTAAATTATATTGCATTCAGTGACCATGGTGAGGGAGAGATAAGAAAACTCTCTGGTCATCAAACAGGACTCGCGCACTTTGCCTATGTTGTGAGTAATTTAGATGCACTCATAATGCGTATGTGTGACGCAGGCTTTTTTGTCGATAAGGGCAGTGAGCATCCTTTTCGTAAAAATGCCTATTTTATTGACCCTGACGGATTTGAAGTGGAGTTTGTTGAGTATTTAAGTGATCTGCCTTCTGAGCGAAATAGCGACTAGCGTACACTTGGCGTTCTAATATGTTATTCGCTAGTTACAGTTAACTGGACTAAGGTCTCAATTAATTTATTAATATCGATGGGTTTTGCAAGATGAACGTTAAACCCTTCACTTAAATACCTTGTTACATCACTTTCAAGTACGTTTGCTGTTAGCGCTACTATTGGGATGGTGTTATTTAGTTGCCGAATATATTTGCAAGCTTGTTCACCATCCATCTCTGGCATTTGAATATCCATAAAAATGATGGCTGGGTTTTCTTGTTGAAACAAGTCGATTGCTTGTTTTCCATTTTCAGCGATTAATAGTGTTGCTTTCGCTGGCGCCATAATTGCCTTAAACACAGTTTGATTTACTTTATTATCTTCAGCCAACAAAATGGTTGTGCCATTGAGTGACGGCATCGTTAACTGTGCATCATCTCGTGGTTTTAATACTTCACGACTTTCGTGTATCAATGGAATTGTGAGCTTAAATTGAGAACCTTTATTTAGTTCACTCGTCACTTCAATTTTACCTTTCATTAAGTGAACGAGTTGTGCAACGATTGCAAGCCCTAAACCTGTGCCTCCGAATCGCCGTGTTGTCGACGTATCTGCTTGTTCAAAGCGTTCGAACAAACGTGTTACTTGGGTATCGCTCATACCAATACCTGAATCTGCTACTTCGACTTTAATACCTCGCTTATACTTTACAACCTTGACGTCAATTTGACCTGAGTCTGTAAACTTAATCGAGTTACTAATTAAGTTGAGTAAGATCTGCTTAATACGTGTCGGGTCACCTTTCCACACACCTGTTACTGAAGAGGTTGAATGTAGTTTCACTACTAATCGTTTTACATCTGCAATACTCTTTTGCTCAGTTACCGTGTCTTTAACCAATTTTTCTAAATCAAATTCGGTAGATTCAATTTCGAGTTTTCCGGCTTCTAACTTAGATATATCGAGAATATCATTAATTATAGTTAGCAGTGTTTTACCTGAAGAAAGCGCACTGTCAGTGAGCTCTTGCTCTTTTGCCGCTTGTTTGGATTTTCTTAGCAATTGCAATGTGGATAAAACAACATTTAACGGGGTACGAATTTCATGGCTCATGTTTGCAATAAATTCGTTCTTTACTTGATCTGCTTTTTTGAGTTGTTCAATTACTGTGGCTAATTGTGCTGTTTTGTCTTTTACCTTACGCTTTAGCTGATCGTTAAAACCCGCAATAATTAAAGTAAACATCACACCAATTGCTGCAATAATAAAACCCACAATAAGTGTAAGCCAACTTAACCAATCCTTTTTGGTATTTTCAAAACTATCGGTACTCTCAAAATGAACCAGCCAATCACGGCCAAACCATGCTAACTGATAAGATTTAGCGAAGTGTAGACTATGGCTCGTATTATGTTGCTGTTCTAAACCTGCAACGTACGGCGAACTAGGCGATTGCTTGTCTGAAATTGAAAAATGATAATAATCTGAAGAGGCATCCTCAAGCATTAGCTTTTCAAGCGACTTATCAACTTCAATCACCACTTCGGCGATACCTAATAGCTTGTCGTCACTATTTCTAAATACCGGAAAGTAAATTACATTGCCTGTTAATTTATCTGATTGTTGCTGTAAGCGAACCGGCGGTGTTGCTTTAATTGCCCGTGCATTTATCGCTTCAAATACGGTATCACCTGCAATTGGGTGACTCGCTAAATCGAGACCAATAGCCAAACTATTAGTAGCGTATGGCGCTGTTAGACTGATTGGAAAAATTTGTGAAAACTGCCTGCTTTCATCGATGATTCTAAGTTTTGATCCTTCTAGCCCTCGTTCAGACTGTTTTTCATACCAAACTTCTAACTCTTCACGCTCTAAACAATCTAACCAAGCAATTGCACGGTAAGGAATACCGCCATTATTAAGAGATGATGCAATTAACTGAAATTCATCAATATTGGGATCAATACCATTACGAAACAAAGTTGCCAAAGCAAACAGGTTAGTTTCGATTTGTCGTTTGAGTATTTGTAATTCGTAAACTTTCTTTTCAGTAATATCTGCGAAAGTTAGGTTTAAATTTTTACGATACACTTCTTTTGAATAAGAAAATGTAAAGCACACGGATATCAGCAATAAGGTACCAGTAACCAATACAACTTTAACGTTACTCACTGGGCTAAAAAGCTTAGATGGAAGTAACATGCCAAATAATGGGAAGAAAAACAGCACGCCAACACTGTCACCAACCCACCAAGTGAACCAAACAAAATCGACGATACTAAATGGAATAATGCCCTGTAAGTATAAAGAGCTGGTACCAACTGTTGCAGACACCATACAAGCAAACGGACTGACTAAAACTAGCGCTTTTAACAAAGGTTTTGCTGCATTTAAGCTAAGTGGAAAATCACACAATTTTTTTAGGAGCAAACAGCTAATGACAGCCTGCAACAAAGCGCCCGCCGCACGAACACTGTTCCACATTAAATCGGAAGCAGAAATGGAAAAAATATCGTTTCCTGAACTATAAATATTTGCCAGTAAAGCGCCGACAAAGATTGGTATATATGCCTTACTACCATAGCGCAGTGCGACAATTGCGGCGTACCCAGCAGCTGGCCATACTGCACTCGCAAAACCAGGCTCTATACGAAAGAAAGTACCGAATACACCAAAAGAATAATAACCAAGCACGATGAGTACAAAAATAACTACATCGTTGCGAAGTAATCTTGTAAGAGTAAGCGGCATTCAGTAAGCCTTATTTTGTATAATGAACTGTTTAAACATAGCACAAAAGTTAGTTCATAATACGATTAATCAAATGCTTAAATGTTTCACGTGCTGACTACAGCAACTATATAAAATTATAGCGGGTAACAGATCGCATTAGGCTTTTGAAGCACTAGAGCAATACTTAACTCTTGGGATAGCGAAGCGTTAATTGTGCAACAAGTGCGATATGGGGTAATAAGTAACGCTGAATATTAATGAATAGCGAATGAGGAAGTTCCATTCATTCAACTGCTCTACAAAGTAATATGCTTAAAAGCTAAGTACACTGTTTCTGAACGGCTGTTCAAGGCAAGTTATCGCCAAACGATCGGTAATATAAAATGATGTGAAACGAGAACGTTAAATTAAACAAAGTATCGGTATTTTTGACATAAAAAAACCCGAGCCTAAACTCGGGTTTTTCAATGCTTATGCATTAACTATCAAGAATTAGTCTTCGATAGTTGCTACAACACCAGCACCTACTGTACGGCCACCTTCACGGATCGCGAAACGTAGACCTTCGTCCATCGCGATTGGAACGATTAGCTCAACAGTCATCTTGATGTTGTCGCCTGGCATTACCATTTCTACGCCATCTGGTAATTGGATATCACCTGTTACGTCAGTTGTACGGAAGTAGAACTGTGGACGGTAGCCTTTGAAGAATGGCGTGTGACGACCACCTTCATCTTTAGATAGTACGTATACTTCTGAAGTGAACTTAGTGTGTGGCTTGATTGAACCAGGCTTACATAGAACCTGACCACGCTCAACTTCATCACGCTTAGTACCACGTAGAAGTGCACCAATGTTCTCACCAGCACGGCCTTCGTCTAGAAGCTTACGGAACATTTCAACACCCGTACAAGTAGTAGTCGTAGTTTCTTTAATACCTACGATTTCTACTTCGTCGTTCACGTTGATGATACCAGCTTCAACACGGCCTGTTACTACTGTACCACGACCCTGGATTGAGAATACGTCTTCGATAGGCATGATGAATGGCTTATCGATGTCACGCTCTGGCTCTGGGATGTAAGTGTCTAGTGCTTCTGCAAGCTCAACAATCTTGTCTTCCCACTCTTTCTCGCCTTCTAGTGCTTTAAGAGCTGAACCTTGGATTAGTGGTAGGTCGTCACCTGGGAAATCGTACTCTGAAAGAAGTTCACGAACTTCCATCTCTACTAGCTCTAGTAGTTCTTCGTCGTCAACCATGTCACATTTGTTCATGAATACGATGATGTAAGGTACACCAACCTGACGTGAAAGAAGGATGTGCTCACGTGTCTGTGGCATTGGGCCATCAGTCGCTGCTACTACTAGGATTGCGCCGTCCATCTGTGCAGCACCTGTGATCATGTTTTTAACATAATCCGCGTGTCCTGGACAGTCTACGTGTGCGTAGTGACGAGTTGGTGTATCGTACTCAACGTGTGAAGTTGAGATTGTGATACCACGCTCACGCTCTTCTGGAGCGTTATCGATTGCTGCGAAGTCTTTCGCTTCACCACCGTATACTTTTGCAAGTACGTTAGTGATTGCTGCTGTTAGAGTTGTTTTACCGTGGTCAACGTGGCCGATTGTACCTACGTTTACGTGCGGTTTCGAACGTTCAAACTTTTCTTTTGCCATTTTCTTAAATTCCTATAAAGAAATTAAAGTCCGATCCCACATGAATCGGACCGAACTAAAATTACTTAACAGCGCGAGCTGCAATAATTGCGTCTGCAACATTTGAAGATGCTTCTGCGTACTTGAGGAATTCCATCGAGTACGAAGCACGCCCTTGTGTTGCAGAACGAAGGTCTGTTGCATAACCGAACATCTCAGCAAGCGGCACTTGTGCGTTTACTTGCTTAAGACCACCTGGCGCTTCGTCCATGCCTTCGATCATACCGCGACGACGGTTTAGGTCGCCTACTACATCACCCATGTTTTCTTCAGGGGTGATAACTTCAACCTTCATAACCGGTTCTAATAAGGCTGGGTTCGCTTCAAGCGCACCTTTCTTGAATGCCATAGAACCTGCGATCTTAAACGCCATTTCATTCGAGTCTACATCATGGAATGAACCATCATATAGCGTCGCTTTAACGCCTAATACAGGGAAGCCAGCTAATACACCATTTTGCATTTGCTCAGCAACACCTTTTTCTACCGCAGGAATGTACTCTTTTGGAACAGCGCCACCAACGATTTCGTTAACGAATTCGAAGTTTTCAGCATCTTCTTCCGTAAAGTCCATTGGCTCAAGTTTCAGCCAAACGTGACCATATTGTCCGCGACCACCAGACTGACGTACAAACTTACCTTCAACTTCAACAGTTGAGCGGATAGCTTCACGATACGCAACCTGAGGTTTACCAACGTTACATTCAACGCTGAATTCACGTTTCATACGATCAACGATAATATCTAAGTGAAGTTCGCCCATTCCTGAAATGATGGTCTGGCCTGATTCTTCATCTGTTTCGACACGGAAAGATGGATCTTCAGCCGCTAGTTTACCTAACGCGATACCCATTTTTTCTTGGTCAGCTTTGGTACGCGGTTCAACCGCAACTGAAATTACTGGCTCAGGGAATTCCATACGCTCAAGTGTAATGTGCGAATCAAGTGAACACAGAGTGTCACCTGTTGTTACATCTTTCAGACCAATTGCTGCCGCGATGTCGCCAGCGCGAACTTCTTTAATCTCTTGACGGTCATTTGAGTGCATTTGCACAATACGACCAAAACGCTCACGTTTAGCTTTAACTGGGTTGTAAACTGTATCACCAGTGGCTACAACACCTGAGTAAACGCGGAAGAAAGTTAGCGTTCCAACAAATGGGTCGGTTGCAATTTTAAATGCAAGCGCCGCAAATGGTGCATTGTCATCAGCAGGACGTTCTTCTTCTGTCTCGCCGTCGTCTAAAACACCTTGGATTTGCTTAACTTCAGTTGGTGACGGCATGAATTCAATCACAGCATCAAGTACCGCTTGTACACCTTTGTTCTTAAATGCAGAACCACAGGCCATTGGAACGATTTCGTTCGCAAGCGTACGTTGACGAATTGCTGCTTTGATTTCTTCTTCCGTTAATTCACCATCTTCTAGGTACTTTTCCATTAACTCTTCGTTTGCTTCAGCAGCAGACTCAACTAAATGAGCACGCCATTCTTCAGCAAGGTCTTGAAGGTCAGCAGGAATATCTTCGTAAGTGAAGCTCATGCCCTGGTCTTCTTCAGACCAGTTAATCGCTTTCATCTTGATAAGATCAACGACTCCTTTGAAGTCGTCTTCAGCACCGATAGCAAGTTGGATTGGTACAGGTACAGCGCCTAAACGGCTCTTAACCTGCTCAACTACCATCAAGAAGTCAGCACCTACGCGGTCCATCTTATTAACAAAGATCATGCGTGGTACTTCATATTTATTTGCTTGTCGCCACACCGTTTCCGTTTGTGGCTGGACACCAGATGAAGCACAAAGTACTACAACCGCACCATCGAGTACGCGTAAAGAACGCTCTACTTCGATAGTGAAGTCTACGTGTCCTGGCGTATCAATAATATTGATACGGTGGTCTTCGAACTGAGCGTCCATACCTTTCCAGAAACATGTAGTTGCAGCAGAAGTGATCGTGATACCACGCTCTTGCTCCTGCTCCATCCAGTCCATAGTTGCGGCACCGTCGTGAACTTCACCGATCTTATGACTAAGACCGGTGTAGAAAAGAACACGTTCTGTAGTGGTGGTTTTACCCGCATCTACGTGGGCACAAATACCGATATTGCGATAACGCTCAATTGGAGTTGTACGTGCCATAATATCCTCTTAAAACTTAAGAGCTTACTACCAACGGTAGTGAGCGAATGCCTTGTTCGCTTCAGCCATACGGTGAACGTCTTCACGTTTCTTAACCGCAGTGCCTTTGTTTTCAGCAGCATCAATCATTTCTTGTGCAAGACGTAAGCCCATTGATTTTTCACCACGCTTACGAGCTGCTTCAACTAACCAACGCATACCTAATGCGTTGCGACGAACTGGGCGTACTTCTACTGGTACTTGGTATGTTGAACCACCAACACGGCGAGATTTAACCTCTACCTGTGGGCGAACATTTTCAAGTGCCGATTCGAAGATTTCTAGGTGCGACTTGCCTGATTTCTCAGCAGCCACGTCTAGCGCACCATATACGATTTTTTCAGCAGTTGACTTCTTACCGTCTAACATTACTACGTTAACGAATTTAGCAAGAAGCTCTGATCCGAACTTCGGATCTGGAAGAATTTTACGTTGACCTATTACGCGTCTTCTAGGCATTTTAATCTCTCCGATTTCTTCAGGTTCGCTTTACTTCAGCGAATCCCCAAAACAATATTAATTACAAATTTAAGTGCTTGGCCTTACTAACGGAGAACCATTAGCCCTTAGGGCGCTTAGCACCGTACTTAGAACGACCTTGACGACGGTCGTTAACGCCTGCACAGTCAAGTGCACCGCGAACAGTGTGGAAACGTACACCTGGTAAGTCTTTAACACGACCACCACGGATAAGAATTACACTGTGCTCTTGAAGGTTGTGACCTTCACCACCGATGTATGAAGTTACTTCGAAACCGTTCGTTAAACGAACACGCGCTACTTTACGTAGAGCCGAGTTTGGTTTCTTAGGTGTTGTTGTATATACACGAGTACATACGCCACGCTTTTGAGGACAAGCCTTAAGCGCAGCTGAGTTATTTGATTTAACCTTGCTGCGACGTGGCTTACGCACTAGCTGGTTGATAGTTGCCATTAAATAGCTCCTAATAAATTAAACTAAACTACTGAAAAAAATCCGACCTTTTACTTCACTGAGCAAAAGGGTGGCGGAATTTTAATGAGCAAAGTTTAACCTGTCAACATAAACTGCACATATAGCCCGAAATTTAGGCTATATGTGCGAGTTGCGATTAAGGTTATTCTTGCTCGCCTTCGATGCCAGCATTAAGTGCATCAGTTAGTGCTTGTGATGCTTCATCTACACTAACTGTTTGCTCTTCAACACTTTCACCTTGTTTGCGACGATTGATACGGTCTTGGTGGTAGGCAAAACCAGTACCCGCCGGAATCAAGCGACCTACAATTACGTTTTCTTTAAGACCACGTAATTCATCGCTCTTACCATTTACCGCTGCATCAGTAAGAACACGAGTTGTCTCCTGGAATGATGCTGCAGAAATGAATGATTCTGTCGCAAGTGATGCTTTAGTAATACCCATTAGCTGAATTTCATATTTAGCTGGGATCTTACCTTGCTCTTCAAGTTCACGGTTTGCGATATTTACGCGCGCCACTTCAACTTGTTCACCTGCTAGGAATTCTGTATCACCACCGTCTAGGATGATGCACTTACGGATCATCTGACGAATGATAGTTTCGATGTGCTTATCGTTAATTTTTACACCTTGTAAACGGTATACTTCTTGTACTTCGTTTACGATGTAGTTAGCAACATCAGTTACACCACGTAGGCGAAGGATATCGTGTGGTGACTCTGGGCCGTCGGCGATAACTTCACCTTTCGATACTGATTCACCTTCGAATACGTTAAGCTGACGCCATTTCGGAATCATCTCTTCGTATGCATCACCTTGCTCTGGTGTAATAACTAAGCGTTTCTTACCTTTAGTTTCTTTACCGAAACTAACAGTACCTGTGATTTCTGCAAGAATTGCTGGATCTTTCGGCTTACGCGCTTCAAATAAGTCAGCAACTCGAGGTAGACCACCGGTGATATCACGAGTCTTCGAACCTTCTTGCGGAATACGTGCTAATACTGCACCAGCCGCAGCCGTTGAACCATCAGTCACTTCAATAGTAGTGAATGAAGGAATACGGATTTCTTGAAGACCGCGCTCATCATTTTCAATGATTAACTTAGGTTCTTTCGCGTTAACTTTCGCAAGGTCTTTAACAACCATACGCGTAAGACCAGTTAGTTCGTCTGTTTGCGATTCTACGTTTGAGTCATCAATGTCGCTGAACTGAACTTTTGATTCGTGTTCAACAATGATTGGGTGACTATGCGGATCCCATGTCGCAACGATATCGTTACCAGCTACTTCAGCACCATCTTGTACTGAAAGAACCGCACCGTAAGGTACTTTATAACGCTCTTTCTCACGACCGTGCTCATCGATAACTGTGATTTCAGTTGAACGAGATGTGATTACAATCTTACCATCTGAGTTAAGAACGTATTTAGCGTTGTGCAGCTTTAAGCTACCGTTGTTCTTAACTTGTACACTGTTCTCTGCAGACGCTCGAGATGCCGCACCACCGATGTGGAAGGTACGCATCGTAAGCTGTGTACCTGGCTCACCGATTGATTGAGCTGCGATAACACCTACTGATTCACCTGGGTTAATTAGGTGACCACGTGCAAGGTCACGACCGTAACAATTAGCACATACACCGAAGTCGTTATCACATGTGATAACTGAACGTACGCGTACTTCGTCCACTGAGTTCTCTTCTAGAAGGTCACACAGTTTTTCGTCAAGCATTACGTTACGCTCAACAAGTACTTCTTCAGTACCTGGCTTTAATACGTCTTCAGCAACTACACGACCTAATACACGCTCGCGTAGCGGCTCAACAACGTCACCACCTTCAATTAGTGGCTTCATTGTTAGACCATCTTCAGTACCACAGTCTTGCTCGTTGATTACTAAGTCTTGTGCAACGTCTACTAGACGACGCGTTAGGTAACCCGAGTTCGCTGTCTTAAGTGCTGTATCGGCAAGACCTTTACGCGCACCGTGCGTCGAGATGAAGTACTGTAGTACGTTTAGACCTTCACGGAAGTTCGCCGTGATTGGTGTTTCGATGATTGAACCATCTGGACGTGCCATTAGACCACGCATACCCGCTAACTGACGGATCTGAGCGGCGCTACCACGTGCACCTGAGTCGGCCATCATAAATACTGAGTTGAATGAGTCTTGCTCTTCCTCAACACCTTCAGCGTTGATTACAGTATCTTTTGATAAGTTTGCCATCATTTCACGTGATAAGTTTTCATTTACACGTGACCAGATATCGATAACTTTGTTGTACTTTTCACCCGCAGTTACAAGACCAGACTGGAACTGTTGGTTGATTTCGTTAACTTCTGCTTCAGCTGCGTCGATGATTTCAGCTTTAACTGGTGGGATTTCCATATCGTTAATACCGATAGAAACACCCGACTTCATCGCGTAGTGGAAACCTGTGTACATTACTTGGTCAGCAAACACTACTGTGTCTTTTAGACCTAGACGACGGTAACACTCGTTAAGAAGACCTGAAATCTGCTTCTTACCCATTGCCTTGTTAACAAGTTCAAATGGTAAGCCTTCAGGCATAATTAGTGAGAAAATTGCACGACCTACTGTTGTTTCAACTAGGTGTGTAATTTCGCTCTTGTCGCCTTCTTCACTGATAACCGTTTCAGTTAAACGAACTTTAACGCGTGCGTGTAAGTCAGCAACACCTGTGCGGTATGCTTTCTCAGCTTCTTTCGCGTCTTTGAATACTAAACCTTCACCGTTCGCATTAATGCGATCGCGTGTCATGTAGTAAAGACCTAATACAACGTCCTGTGAAGGTACGATGATTGGCTCACCGTTCGCTGGTGAAAGAATGTTGTTGGTTGACATCATTAGCGCACGTGCTTCTAGCTGTGCTTCTAATGTTAACGGTACGTGTACCGCCATTTGGTCACCATCGAAGTCAGCGTTATATGCCGCACACACTAATGGGTGTAGGTGAATCGCTTTACCTTCGATTAATACTGGTTCAAACGCCTGGATACCAAGACGGTGAAGTGTTGGTGCACGGTTAAGTAGAACCGGGTGCTCACGAATTACTTCATCTAGGATATCCCAAACTTCCGGTACTTCTCGCTCTACCATCTTCTTCGCAGCTTTGATAGTAGTCGCCATACCGCGGCGCTCTAATTTACCGTAGATAAATGGCTTGAATAGCTCGAGTGCCATTTTCTTAGGAAGACCACACTGGTGTAGTTTCAGTGTAGGACCTACAGTGATTACAGAACGACCTGAGTAGTCAACACGCTTACCAAGAAGGTTTTGACGGAAACGACCTTGCTTACCTTTGATCATGTCTGCAAGCGACTTAAGTGGACGCTTGTTAGAACCTGTGATCGCACGACCGCGACGACCGTTATCAAGCAGTGCATCTACCGCTTCTTGTAACATACGCTTTTCGTTGCGTACGATAATGTCTGGTGCAGCTAAGTCTAAAAGACGCTTCAGACGGTTGTTACGGTTGATTACACGACGGTATAAATCGTTCAGATCAGATGTAGCAAAACGACCGCCATCTAGTGGTACTAGTGGACGAAGATCTGGTGGAAGAACTGGTAATACAGTCATGATCATCCACTCAGGGTTGTTACCTGATTGGTGGAATGATTCCATCAGCTTAAGACGCTTAGTGATCTTCTTACGCTTAGTTTCAGAGTTAATTGTTGGTAACTCTTCGCGCATTTCTGCAATTAGCTGACCAAGGTCTAGGTCACGAAGTAGATCAAGTACAGCTTCTGCACCCATCTTAGCTTCGAACTCGTCACCGTGTTCTTCTAATGCATCTAGGTATTCTTCTTCACCTAATAGCTGACCACGCTCAAGCGTTGTCATACCCGGTTCAGTTACTACGAATGATTCGAAGTAAAGTACACGTTCGATATCACGTAATGTCATGTCTAACATTAGGCCGATACGAGACGGTAATGATTTAAGGAACCAAATGTGCGCTACAGGGCTAGCTAGCTCGATGTGACCCATACGGTCACGACGAACCTTAGTTAATGTAACTTCTACGCCACACTTTTCACAAATAACACCACGGTGCTTTAAGCGCTTATATTTACCACATAAACACTCATAGTCTTTTACTGGGCCGAAAATACGAGCACAGAATAAGCCGTCGCGCTCAGGCTTGAAAGTACGGTAGTTGATTGTCTCAGGTTTCTTTACTTCACCGAATGACCATGAACGTACCATATCTGGCGAAGCTAGACCGATGCGGATCGCATCAAACTCTTCGGTCTTGTTTTGTTGCTTCAGAAACTTAAGTAAGTCTTTCACCTTAGCTCTCCTAAAGGAGGTTAATCTTGGGGGCGGTTCATTTTAGCCACCCCAGCTATTCGTTCGCGAAAGGCGCTTATCTATTTATTATAGAGAAGCGCCGAATCGGCTTATTCTTCTTCCAGCTCGATGTTGATACCTAGTGAGCGGATCTCTTTCAACAATACGTTGAACGATTCTGGCATACCAGGTTCCATCTTGTGGTTTCCGTCTACGATGTTCTTATACATCTTAGTACGACCGTTAACGTCATCCGACTTAACAGTAAGCATTTCTTGTAGCGTGTAAGCAGCACCGTATGCTTCTAGTGCCCATACCTCCATCTCACCGAAACGCTGACCACCGAACTGAGCTTTACCACCAAGTGGCTGCTGAGTTACTAGGCTGTAAGAACCAGTCGAACGAGCGTGCATCTTGTCATCTACTAAGTGGTTTAGTTTCAGCATGTACATGTAACCTACAGTTACTTTACGCTCAAACTCATCACCAGTACGACCGTCATAAAGTGTTACCTGACCACTTGAAGGGTATCCACCTAGCTCAAGTAGTTCTTTGATTTCACTTTCTTTTGCACCGTCAAACGCTGGAGTTGCGATTGGTAAACCGCCTTTTAGGTTTTCAGCTAAGCGACGGATTTCATCATCAGAGAAGCTTGCAATATCAACTTTCTGACGACAGTCACCTAATGCGTAAGCTTTAGCAATGAATTCACGTAATTCGTGAAGTTCACGCTGTTCTTTCATCATGTCTTCTAGGCGCTCACCAATACCACGAGCAGCCAGACCCATGTGTGTTTCTAAGATCTGACCGATGTTCATACGTGATGGTACACCTAGCGGGTTAAGAACGATGTCTACGGTACGACCACGGTCATCGTAAGGCATATCTTCTACTGGTACGATTGTCGAGATAACACCTTTGTTACCGTGACGACCAGCCATCTTATCACCCGGTTGAATACGACGTTTAACAGCTAGGTAAACTTTAACAATCTTAAGAACACCTGGTGCTAAATCGTCACCTTGTGTGATCTTACGACGCTTAGTTTCGAAGCGCTTGTCGTAATCAGCTTTTAATTCATCATACTGTTCAGCTAGTTGCTCTAACTCGCCTTGTTGTGCTTCATCAGCTAGGCTTTGCGTTAGTAGCTTGTCTGCAGCAAGACCTGCAAGTGATGCTTCATCCATACCAGCAGCAATAAGTAGCTTGCGAGCACGGCTTAAGACACCTTCTTCAAGGATCTTAAATTCTTCGTTGAAGTCTTTCTTCGCTTCACGAACTTGCATCTCTTCGATTTCAAGTGCGCGCTTGTCTTTTTCAACACCATCGCGAGTAAATACTTGAACGTCGATTACTGTACCAGATACTGAGTTTGGTACACGTAATGAGCTGTCTTTAACGTCAGACGCTTTTTCACCGAAGATAGCACGTAGTAGCTTTTCTTCAGGAGTTAGCTGCGTTTCACCTTTAGGTGTAACTTTACCAACTAAGATGTCACCGCCTTTAACTTCAGCACCGATGTATACAACACCCGATTCATCAAGTTTGCCAAGTGCAGATTCACCTACGTTAGGAATATCAGCTGTAATTTCTTCTGGACCTAACTTGGTATCACGCGCGATACACTGAAGTTCTTGAATATGAATCGTGGTTAGACGATCTTCTTGAACTACGCGCTCTGATAGTAAGATTGAATCCTCGAAGTTATAACCATTCCATGGCATGAATGCCACGCGAAGGTTTTGACCTAGTGCTAAGTCACCTAAGTCTGTCGAAGGACCATCAGCAAGTACGTCGCCACGAACAACCGGCTCACCAACCATACACGTTGGTTTTTGGTTGATACAGGTGTTCTGGTTAGAACGTGTGTACTTAGTTAGGTTATAAATGTCGATACCCGCTTCACCTGGAACGCGCTCATCTTCATTTACGTTTACAACGATACGGCTCGCATCAGCGTAATCAACTACACCACCACGCTTAGCAACGATTGTTACACCTGAATCTTTCGCAAGTGTACGCTCGATACCTGTACCTACTAACGGCTTATCTGCACGTAATGTTGGTACTGCTTGACGTTGCATGTTCGATCCCATTAGTGCACGGTTCGCATCATCGTGCTCTAGGAATGGGATAAGTGCTGCTGCAACTGAGATAACCTGTTGTGGCGATACATCCATATATTGGATGCTGTCGCTAGGCATAAAGGTTGATTCACCTTTGTGACGACATGGAATTTGCTCATCAACAAAACGGTTTTCTTCTGTTAAGTTTGCGTTTGCCTGTGCAATTACAAACTGACCTTCTTCGATTGCAGATAGGTAATCAACTTCGTCAGTTACAACGCCGTCAATTACTTTACGGTATGGCGTTTCTAGGAAACCATAGTCGTTAGTACGTGCGTATGTTGAAAGCGAGTTGATCAGACCGATGTTCGGACCTTCAGGCGTTTCGATTGGACATACACGACCGTAGTGAGTTACGTGAACGTCACGTACTTCGAAGCCTGCGCGCTCACGCGTTAGACCACCTGGACCTAATGCAGAGATACGACGCTTGTGCGTTACTTCTGAAAGCGGGTTGTTTTGGTCCATAAACTGAGATAACTGCGATGAACCGAAGAATTCTTTAACCGCTGCAGAAATAGGCTTAGCATTGATTAGGTCTTGTGGCATTACTGCATCAAGATCACCTAAGCTTAAACGCTCACGTACTGCACGCTCAACACGTACTAAACCAACACGGAATTGGTTTTCTGCCATTTCACCCACAGAACGAATACGACGGTTACCTAAGTGGTCGATATCATCAACCTCACCTTTACCGTTACGAATGTCGATTAGAACCTTCATAACTGCAACGATATCTTCTTTACTTAGTGTACCTGCACCGTAACCTTCTTCGTGGCCAACACGGCTGTTGAATTTCATACGACCAACTTGTGATAGGTCGTAACGCTCTTCAGAGAAGAATAAGTTATCGAATAGTGCTTCTGCTGCATCACGCGTTGGTGGCTCACCAGGACGCATCATGCGGTAGATTTCAACAAGCGCTTCTAAACGATCATTTGTTGGGTCAACACGTACAGTTTCTGACATGTATGCACCGCTATCAACTTCGTTGATATACAGTGTTTCAATCTTGTTAAAGCCAGCTTTAACAAGTTCAGCCATTAACTCAAGTGACAGCTCAGCATTTGCTTCAGCTACAATTTCACCTGTGTCTTCGTTGATGTAGTTTTTCGCTACAACACGATCAATGATGTACTCGTGCGGAACTTCTAGCTGAGTAACGTTGTTCTTTTCTAGTTGTTTGATGTGACGCGCCGTAATACGACGGCCTGATTCAACAATCACATCACCAGAAGGATCTTTAATATCAAAGATCGCAGTCTCACCACGTAAACGTGATGGAACAAGTTCCATTAATACTTTACCGTCTGCTACTTCGAACGTTGTAGTTTCGAAGAACATATCTAGAATTTCTTCAGTTGAATATTCTAGTGCGCGTAAAATAATAGACGCTGGCAGTTTACGACGACGGTCGATACGTACGAATAGGTTATCTTTTGGATCGAATTCGAAATCTAACCAAGAACCACGGTAAGGAATAACACGTGCATTATATAAAACTTTACCCGATGAGTGCGTTTTACCACGGTCATTATCGAAGAATACACCTGGTGAACGATGTAGCTGAGAAACGATTACACGCTCAGTACCATTGATCACAAAAGTACCTGTATCGGTCATGAGCGGAATTTCGCCCATGTATACTTCTTGCTCTTTAATGTCTTTAACTGTGCCTGGTGCTTCCTTGTCCATTAGCACTAAGCGTAGCTTAACGCGTAATGGTGCAGAATAAGTCACACCGCGGATTTGACACTCTTTAACATCAAATACTGGCTCACCAATACGATAACTTACGTATTGTAGCTCAGAATTTCCCGAGTAACTTTTGATCGGGAAAACAGAACGGAATGCTGCTTCAAGGCCGTGATTGCCTTCTGCGTCCGGACTTAAGAATTTTTTAAAGGATTCTAACTGCGTAGACAGTAGAAACGGCACATCCAACACTTGTGGACGTTTACCAAAATCCTTACGGATACGTTTCTTTTCAGAATAAGAGTAAGCCATGGGGTTCCTCAGCTTGCTGACTTTTGACCCAACTGCTCATAATAATGAACAGACTAACTTGGCACTGTGGCCAATACTGCAACACCAATTTTTTAATTAGCTAAAAACATTAAAAATCAGTTGGTTGCAAAACTAATAATTAAACAACTTAGCTAATTATTGTGCGATTGCAAAGCCGGAGCTCTACAGCGCAAAAAGGCCGGTGAATAAAAATTCACCAGCCCTTGCCTGATTTTTGGTCAGGCAGCTAATCTAGCATAAGCTAGATTACTTGATCTCAACTTCAGCACCAGCTTCTTCAAGATCTTTCTTAAGTGCTTCAGCTTCTTCCTTAGATACACCTTCTTTGATTGGTGCAGGAGCAGACTCAACAAGCGCCTTAGCTTCTTTAAGGCCAAGACCAGTTGCGCCACGTACAGCTTTGATTGCAGCAACTTTGTTACCGCCAGCAGCAGCTAAGATTACGTCGAACTCAGTCTTTTCTTCAGCAGCTTCAGCAGGACCAGCAGCAACAACAGCAGCAGCTGCAGTTACGCCGAACTTCTCTTCCATAGCTTCAACTAGTTCAACAACTTCCATTACTGACATTTCAGCAATAGCGTCAAGGATTTGGTCTTTAGATACAGACATTTCAAATTTCCTAATAATTACGAACCATTAAGGGTTCAAAAAATACTTTACACCGAAAAAGAACAAAAAACAGCTTAAAATTAAGCAGCTTGCTCAGCTTTCTGTACACGTACTGCTTCAATTGTTTTACACAATTTACCAGCAGACGCTTCTTTCATAGCGCTCATTAAGCGTGCAACTGCTTCGTCGTATGTTGGTAATGTAGCAAGCATATCTGCGTCTACAACGTTACCTTCAAAAGCGGCCGTTTTAACTTCAAAGTTTTCATTCTTCTTCGCGAAATCTTTAAAGATACGCGCTGCAGCACCTGGGTGCTCAGAAGAGAAAGCGATTAAGCTAGGACCAACTAGCGACTCATTTAGACACTCATAATCAGTACCTTCAACAGCACGTTTAGCTAAAGTGTTACGAACAACCTTCATCCAAACGCCTGCTTCACGAGCTTCTTTACGAAGGGCAGTGATAGCATCTACAGTTACACCACGAGAATCTGCAACAACTGCAGAAAGAGCACCTTTGGCAGCTTCGTTAACTTCAGCAACAATTGCTTTTTTGTCTTGAAGATTTAACGCCATGGGTGTTACTCCTGGTTCTATGGGGACAAGCCCCTGTTTACTCATCTTTTAATCAAAATTAAGATTAAAAGTGCTTTTTACGGCGAGAGCCAGAAGATTAGGAAAAATCTTGCTGGGGATTCACACCGTCTACGTAGGAGATTAAGCACACCTAATGGTTTGCACCTACGGTCTTGGACGAAAGCCTAATTTATCGCTTTTGCTTGAAACAAGCGCGAAATTATAGACTCCAACCCGAATTTGGTTTTATTGTTGAATTAAAGAAAACTTCATAACTCAACAAAATGGCGCAAAATTATAGTCTAATTTTTGCGCCATGTAAACGCTATTCTCTAAATTATACTACTTGAGTATTTAGAGTAGCTTGGTCTACAGCAACACCAGCACCCATAGTAGTAGAGATGCTTACTTTCTTAAGGAAAGTACCTTTCGCTTGAGAAGGCTTAGCCTTCTTAAGAGCGATGATTAACGCTTCAAGGTTTTCTTGAAGTTGGTTTGCATCAAAATCTACTTTACCGATAGTAGTGTGGATAATACCGTTCTTGTCGTTGCGGTAACGAACCTGACCAGCTTTAGCGTTTTTAACTGCTTCTGCAACGTTAGGCGTTACAGTACCAGTTTTAGGGTTAGGCATAAGACCACGTGGACCTAGGATTTGACCTAGTTGACCAACAACGCGCATTGCATCTGGAGAAGCAACAACAACGTCAAAGTTCATTTCGCCTTTCTTAACCTGCTCAGCAAGGTCGTCCATACCTACTAAATCAGCACCAGCTTCTTTAGCAGCATCTGCGTTTGCACCTTGAGTGAATACAGCAACGCGTACTTCACGACCAGTACCGTGTGGTAGTACAGTTGCACCACGTACATTTTGGTCTGATTTACGAGCGTCGATGCCAAGGTTTACAGCAACGTCAACACTTTCAGTGAATTTAGCAGTAGCTAGTTCTTTAAGAAGAGCAACAGCTTCGTTGATTTCGTACTCTTTAGTTACGTCAACTTTTTCGCGGATTACGCGCATACGCTTAGTTAATTTAGCCATTCTCAATTACCCTTCTACATTCAAGCCCATTGCACGTGCAGAACCTGCAATCGTGCGTACAGCTGCGTCCATATCAGCAGCAGTAAGGTCAGGACGTTTAGTCTCAACGATCTCTTCTAGTTGTGCACGTGTTACAGTACCAACTTTCTCAGTGTTAGGACGGCCAGAACCAGACTTGATACCTGCAGCCTTCTTAAGAAGGTAAGATGCAGGTGGAGTTTTCATATCAAAAGTGAATGAACGGTCGTTGTAAACAGAAATGATTACAGGAACCGGTGCACCTTTCTCGATAGACTCTGTACGTGCGTTGAACGCTTTACAGAATTCCATGATGTTAACACCATGTTGACCTAGTGCAGGACCTACTGGAGGACTAGGGTTAGCCATACCAGCAGCAACTTGTAGCTTGATTAGAGCTTCAACTTTCTTTGCCATTTTAATAACCTCATTTAATGGGTCTTAGCCTTGTGCGTGCGAGGACACGTACTCAAGCGGCTTCCCAAAATTAAAAAATTCTTAGCTTTTGCTATCATCAGATAACAAAAGGCCGCTGATTATAGATTAACCAGCGGCCTTTTTCAATATGATCATTTAAGAATTATTTGTCAGCTTCAACCTGACCAAATTCTAATTCTACTGGTGTAGAACGACCAAAAATAAGTACAGACACTTTTACGCGGCTGCGGTCGTAATCAACTTCTTCAACAACACCGTTAAAGTCAGCAAATGGACCATCAATAACACGTACCACTTCACCTGGCTCAAACAATGTAGCCGGCTTAGGTGCATCTGCATTTTCTTGCAGACGGTTAAGAATACGATCAGCTTCTTTTTTGCTGATAGGCGCAGGACGGTCAGATGTACCGCCAATGAAACCCATTACACGTGGCGTGCTATTTACTAAGTGCCAGCTCGCATCGTTCATATCCATTTCTACCAGTACATAGCCTGGGAAGAACTTACGCTCTGAACGACGTTTTTGGCCTGATTTCATTTCTACAACTTCTTCAGTCGGTACTAATACCTCACCGAAGCTGTCTTCTAGGCCTTGGATTTTAATATGCTCAATAATTGTTTGAGCTACGCGTTTCTCAAAACCAGAAAATGCTTGTACTACGTACCAACGTAGTTTCTTTTCTTTGTTCTCATCCGCCATGGGATCAGATCTCCAATCCAGTTAAAAAGCCAACAATTCTAAATAATGCACCGTCTAGACCCCAAAGGATAAGCGCCATTACTACTGTTGCAATCATTACGATAAACGTTGTTTGAACCGTCTCTTGGCGTGTTGGCCACACCACTTTACGTACTTCTAGCTTCGCTTCTTTGGCAAACGCAATAAACTCACGTCCTTTACCCGTTAACGAGGCAACGCCCAAACCAGCGGCAATCGCTACTACTACACCAACTGCACGTAATAATACAGATTGATCTTCAAACATGTAATTGCCTACAACTGCGCCTGCTAGCAGTGCAATTGCTACAATCCATTTTAATGCATCCATTGAGCTTGATGGAGCTTCTACATTTGCGCTCATAATTAATTTACCTTAATACCAGACACAACAACCCCGGTGCTTAGACGAGGTTAATCCTTAAAATCCAAACTTTATAATCTACTTAGTAACAAGAAAATAAACTATCAGGTTTAGACTTCGAATTAAAGTGGCAGGGGCGACAGGACTCGAACCCGTAACCGTCGGTTTTGGAGACCGCTGTTCTACCAATTGGAACTACGCCCCTGCAAAGTGGATGCCCATTATACTGACCAATTCTTTTAAAACAAGGGTAAAAGATGCCCACTAAGCAATTATCTTAACTTTGCGATTTTCAAGATCGGCAATTTTTTATTTGTGGCAATAAAAAACCCAGCAAATGCTGGGTTTTTTCAGAACTTAGAAAAGTTTAATTACTTATTCTTTTCTTTTTGTTCAGCAATTACTGTCTCAGCTACGTTTGCTGGACATGCAGCGTAGTGTGAGAACTCCATAGAGAACTGACCACGACCTGAAGTAATTGTACGAAGGTGACCGATGTAACCGAACATTTCTGAAAGCGGTACTTCACCCTTGATGCGAACGCCCATTGCGCCAGCTTCTTGGTCTTTGATCATACCACGACGACGGTTAAGGTCACCAATTACGTCACCTACGTTGTCTTCTGGTGTGAACACGTCAACTTTCATGATTGGCTCAAGAAGCTGAGGACCTGCTTTTGGAATAGACTGACGGAATGCGCCTTTCGCAGCGATTTCGAACGCGATTGCTGATGAGTCAACTGCGTGGAAAGCACCGTCGAATAGTTCAACTTCAACGTCTAGTACTGGGAAGCCTGCAAGAACACCTTCTTCCATCATAGATGCGAAGCCTTTCTCAACTGCTGGCCAGAATTCCTTAGGAACGTTACCACCAACTACTGATGAAGAGAAAGTGAAGCCTGAATTTTGCTCGCCTGGCTTGATACGGTAATCGATCTTACCGAACTGACCAGAACCACCTGATTGCTTCTTGTGTGTGTAGCTGTCTTCGATTTCTTGCGTGATAGTTTCACGGTAAGCAACCTGAGGCTGACCAACAACTAGGTCTACACCGTAAGTACGCTTAAGGATATCAACCTTGATGTCTAGGTGTAATTCACCCATACCTTTAAGGATTGTTTCACCTGAATCTTCGTCAGTTTCAACCTGGAATGACGGATCTTCTGCAACCATCTTACCGATAGCGATACCCATCTTCTCGTTACCACCTTTATCTTTAGGTGCAACAGCGATTGAGATTACCGGATCAGGGAAGATCATCGCTTCAAGAGTACATTCGTGCTTAGGATCACATAGAGTGTGACCTGTTTGAACGTTCTTCATACCTACAACAGCAATGATGTCACCCGCTTGCGCTTCAGTGATTTCGTTACGGTCGTCAGCCTGCATCTCAACCATACGGCCGATACGCTCTGTTTTACCAGTTGCTGAGTTAAGAACTGTATCACCTTTCTTCATGCGACCTGAGTAGATACGGATGAACGTAAGTGCACCGAAACGGTCGTCCATGATTTTGAACGCTAACGCTTTTAGTGGCTCGTCTGCAGAAACAGTTGCAACTTCACCAGTTGGCTCACCAGTTTCTTTATCAGTTAACGGCTGAGGATCAACTTCAGTTGGTGATGGTAGGTAATCTACAACAGCATCTAGTACTAACTGCATACCTTTGTTCTTGAACGCAGAACCACAGTAAGTTGGGAAGAATGCTAGATCACGAGTACCTTTACGGATACACGCTTTGATTTGCTCTAGTGAAGGGATTTCACCTTCCATGTACGCTTCCATTAGGTCGTCGTCTTGCTCAACAGCAGACTCGATTAGCATCTCATGGTATTCTTCAACTTTGTCTACCATGTCAGCTGGAACGTCTTGTACTTCATAGTTTTCAGGAAGACCAGTCTCATCCCAAACGTATGCTTTTTTCTCTAGGACGTCTACAACACCACAGAATTCGTCTTCGATACCAATTGGTAGTGTCATAACTAGTGGGTTTGCACCAAGTACTTTCTCAACTTGACCTACAACGCGGTAGAAGTCAGCACCCATACGGTCTAGTTTGTTTACGAAGATACAACGAGCAACTTCTGATTCGTTAGCGTAACGCCAGTTAGTTTCTGACTGAGGCTCAACACCACCAGAACCACAGAATACACCGATACCACCGTCAAGAACTTTAAGTGAACGATATACTTCAACTGTGAAGTCAACGTGTCCAGGAGTATCGATAACGTTTAAACGGTGACCTTTCCACTCACACGTTACAGCTGCTGACTGGATTGTAATACCACGCTCAGCTTCCTGTTCCATGAAGTCAGTTGTTGATTCACCATCGTGAACCTCACCAGTTTTGTGGATTTTACCAGTTAACTTAAGGATACGTTCTGTTGTAGTCGTTTTACCCGCATCTACGTGGGCAAAAATACCGATATTTCTGTACTTAGATAAATCAGCCATTTCTTTACTCTAATTAATTAAAATTTTTCGCGCGGAGTATAACACTAGTTGATGACAACATCATCTAATAGTGGCTTATTTACAGCAATAAAATGTACATTTTTTAGCTTATTTAAGCTTTGAATTTCACATTTAGCTGTTTACAGCTTGAACAATCAACGTTCAAAAAAAGCACAACACCACTGCGAATGTTAAAAATGAAAAAAACCCGCGTAACAATTTACGCGGGTTTTTCAATGCTTATGCATTAACTATCAAGAATTAGTCTTCGATAGTTGCTACAACACCAGCACCTACTGTACGGCCACCTTCACGGATCGCGAAACGTAGACCTTCGTCCATCGCGATTGGAACGATTAGCTCAACAGTCATCTTGATGTTGTCGCCTGGCATTACCATTTCTACGCCATCTGGTAATTGGATATCACCTGTTACGTCAGTTGTACGGAAGTAGAACTGTGGACGGTAGCCTTTGAAGAATGGCGTGTGACGACCACCTTCATCTTTAGATAGTACGTATACTTCTGAAGTGAACTTAGTGTGCGGCTTGATTGAACCAGGCTTACATAGAACCTGACCACGCTCAACTTCGTCACGCTTAGTGCCACGTAGAAGTGCACCAATGTTCTCACCAGCACGACCTTCGTCTAGAAGCTTACGGAACATTTCAACACCCGTACAAGTAGTAGTCGTAGTTTCTTTGATACCTACGATTTCTACTTCGTCGTTCACGTTGATGATACCAGCTTCAACACGGCCTGTTACTACTGTACCACGACCCTGGATTGAGAATACGTCTTCGATAGGCATGATGAATGGCTTATCGATGTCACGCTCTGGCTCTGGGATGTAAGTGTCTAGTGCTTCTGCAAGCTCAACAATCTTGTCTTCCCACTCTTTCTCGCCTTCTAGTGCTTTAAGAGCTGAACCTTGGATTAGTGGTAGGTCGTCACCTGGGAAATCGTACTCTGAAAGAAGTTCACGAACTTCCATCTCTACTAGCTCTAGTAGTTCTTCGTCGTCAACCATGTCACATTTGTTCATGAATACGATGATGTAAGGTACACCAACCTGACGTGAAAGAAGGATGTGCTCACGTGTCTGTGGCATTGGGCCATCAGTCGCTGCTACTACTAGGATTGCGCCGTCCATCTGTGCAGCACCTGTGATCATGTTTTTAACATAATCCGCGTGTCCTGGACAGTCTACGTGTGCGTAGTGACGAGTTGGTGTATCGTACTCAACGTGTGAAGTTGAGATTGTGATACCACGCTCACGCTCTTCTGGAGCGTTATCGATTGCTGCGAAGTCTTTCGCTTCACCACCGTATACTTTTGCAAGTACGTTAGTGATTGCTGCTGTTAGAGTTGTTTTACCGTGGTCAACGTGGCCGATTGTACCTACGTTTACGTGCGGTTTCGAACGTTCAAACTTTTCTTTTGCCATGACGGAACCTATAAAGTTATATAACTAAAATTACATGTAAAAGTGTCTACAACAAGCGCAGACGTATTCAAATAATTGAATAAGTTTATGACAAATTAAAGGAAGTGGAAAATATTTAAGAAAGGTTGAACTCGATACTGGTGCTGATAGGCAGATTTGAACTGCCGACCTCACCCTTACCAAGGGTGCGCTCTACCGACTGAGCTATATCAGCACACCAGAAACTGGAGCGGGCAGCGGGAATCGAACCCGCATCATCAGCTTGGAAGGCTGAGGTAATAGCCATTATACGATGCCCGCTTTCGGAACCTGTTCTTAACTACCTCTAACCGTCAAGAGTAAGTGGTGGAGGGGGACGGATTCGAACCATCGAAGGCAATGCCGTCAGATTTACAGTCTGATCCCTTTGGCCGCTCGGGAACCCCTCCACAAATTCTTTTAAAGCTAGACTTTCATATAGTGAAAGTAAAATGGTGCCGACTATCCGAGTCGAACGGATGACCTACTGATTACAAGTCAGTTGCTCTACCAGCTGAGCTAAGTCGGCACGTATACTGCTTAAGTACGGGGCGAGATTCTAAGGCAAGGTTTTACGATATGCAACCATTTATTTTAAAAAAAGTTAAAGATATCGTTCAAACGTTGAAGATTTAGTCAAATCGCTGCAGTTTTATGCGGTTATCCCGCTATTTCGCATATGCAACTAACCCGCGCAACACCAAATCTTCAATGAATTCGCTATTTTCAAGATGATCTGACAGTAGCTTGCCATAACCACCTGTACACAATACACGAATATTATCACCAAATAAGCGCCTTGCTTGCGCGACCAAACCTAAACTGGCTGCTAAACAACCATAACTTAGTGCTTCTGGAGTATTAATACCAACCGTGTTTTCAAACGACACCTGTTCACTGGCAAATACTTTTTCCGCGCGCGATGTGATTGACTCCATCATCAAATCTATTCCTGGAATAATCCAGCCGCCTTGATGTGTTTTACCTTCAACTAATACGTCAACTGTCGTTGCTGTGCCAGCATCTACAATAATTGCTGATTGGCCCGCATAGAGGTGGGCTGCTGCAAGCACCACAAGCCAGCGATCAATACCGAGATTGCGAAACTGTTGATAAGCACAACTAATTCCATTGTGCTCGGCTGACACTTTTGTAGTAATCACTTCAATCCCACGCTCATTCGCATCGCTAATTAGATTATCAAGTTGCTGATTACTGCGAACACTGGCGATAAGCACTTGGTTAATGTCCTGCCAATTAACTTCGTGTTGGCGAATAAACGTAATTTCATCATTTTTGTATAGCGCTAATTTAAGTGCGGTATTACCTACATCAACTAACAGCTTCATTGTTACATAACCTTACGCACAGAAATTTCACCGCCATAGTAGGTTTTTTCATTGCCGTCTTGACGTAAAATTAAACCACCTTGTTGGTCAATGCCAACACATATTCCTTGCCAAGTTTTTTGACCCGTGTTTAATGTGACAAGTTGTTCTGCAAACGCATTAACATTATTCCACTCTTGATACATATCACTTAACCCTGATAGTTGATACTGAGCTAACCGTTGCTCTAAACAACAAGTAAGCTGAGCAATTAGCACATTTTTATCCACTTGCATGCCAAGTCGTTTCAGATCAATCCAAGCTTGGTCAATATGCTCACTGGCGTTTTCTGGCATCGCGATATTCAATCCAATACCAATAACTAAATGACATGGCCCTTCTGGTTGACCATCTAACTCAACTAATACACCTGCTAACTTTTGGTTATTCACTAAAATATCATTTGGCCACTTTAAACTAACTTGCAAGCCATAAAGGGTATGTAAGCAATCAAATACAGCTAAACCAACCGCAACACTGACACCCATTGCTGCTTGTAAACCATCATCCAGTAACCAGTAGTAGCTATAATAAAGGTTCGCACCAAATGGTGATTGCCAAACACGGCCACGTCTGCCGCGCCCTGCATTTTGCATTTCAGCTACAACCACAGTTCCTGATGTAACCACTTGCTTACTTGCAAGACGTTGCATTAATTCGGTATTCGTAGAGTCGATACTTGCAAATGTTTCGAAGTTACCAATCTGCCCTGATAATTTTTGATATTCGTTTTCAACCACTGCTTTCGCAATTAAACCGATATCTTGTTTAAGACAATACCCTTTGTTATTCACTTTATAGATATCAAGGCCGAGCTCACATAGTGACTTAATATGCTTTGCTACCGCCGCACGGCTTATGCCCAGTTGCTCACCAAGATGTTGACCAGAGATAAACTCGCCACCTTGCAGCGCTTGCAATACCGCAAGCTTAGTGCCTTTTATTTGCGACATGTTGCAACCTCAACTTTGGTTTCACCAGTTTTAGCAACAAGGCGAACTTCATGTTCAAGTACAACACCGAATTGTGAGAACACCTTGTTTTGAATGTGCGCTACCATCGCCAACAGATCATCACGCGTTGCAGTGCCAGTATTAATCAACACTAAAGCCTGCTTATTACTCACCTGCACACCGCCCATCTTAAACCCTTTTAGCCCTGCTTTTTCTATTAACCAACCGGCGGCTAATTTTGTCGTATTTGTGCAAACAGGGTAAGTAGGCATATTTTCATATTGCGTATGTAAGCTTTCGATTAATGTATTTGGCACGATAGGGTTTTTAAAAAAGCTACCACTGTTTGCCTCCACCGCAGGATCAGGTAGTTTGCTTGAACGAATTGCAATAACTGCTTTCATTACTTGTAGCGCATTTGGCGTATTAAGTTCTTGCAACGGTCCATAAGTTAATTGAGGTTGCCACGCTTTTGTCAGCGTAAATTCAACCGATGTAATCACAAACTTGCCTAGCAAGGCATGCTTGAAAATTGAATCACGATACGCAAATTGGCATTCTGCAGCGGTTAATGTTTGATATTCACCCAGCTCAATGTTGTAGCCTGATACACTTGTGATTAAGTCTTTTACTTCTACACCATACGCACCAATATTTTGTACTGGTGCAGCACCAACTGTGCCTGGAATAAGCGCCAAATTTTCAAAACCATAAACACCCTGCTCAGTGCACTCGGTGACTAACTGATGCCAATTTTCACCCGCGGCAACGTTTAAGATATACGCGTCAGTGCTTTCTGAAATCTCTATTCCTTTATTTGCGATTTGAATTATCACCCCTTGGTAATCATCAACAAATACCGTATTGCTCCCCTCACCGAGTACAATAAATGGCGCTTGCCAGTCTATTGTTTGTAGCTCAGTTGGGTCTTCAATGCGTATTAAGCGCTTTGCATATGCCGGTAACGCGAAAGTATGGAGTTGAGATAATGAAATCAAAAGTAATTCTCAAGGTAATGACAATGAAAGTATGCACATATTAACGCATTCTTTTACTCGACGTATAGAAATGCGTATTATTGACGCCAATTGTATACAACCCGTTTTAGGAAAAGCACATGAAGCTAACCACTATTGCTAGCTTAGTAGCAATGACATTATCTGGCACCTCTCACGCCGCATATGACGAGCATACATTTGGTAATTTAAACGATGTTCTTTCTACGCACATTCATTTAGACCTTGAAATCGACTTTGATAATAAACAACTACAAGGTTTTGCTGAGCATACGTTAGATTGGCAACAAAAGAATGCAAACCAGTTAGTGTTAGATACGCGCGATTTAGAAATTGATAAAGTGCTATACAAAGACAACGCAGGAAAATGGCGTCAAGCAAGTTGGCAGCTTGCCAAAGATGACGGCGTTAGAGGCTCAAAGCTGACTATTAACTTTGCTAATCAAGCCGAGAAAGTGCGCGTTTACTACAACAGCTTGCCACAAGCGTCAGGCCTACAGTGGTTAACTCCTGAGCAAACCGCAACTAAAACGCAACCATTTATGTACAGCCAATCGCAAGCCATTCACGCGCGCAGCTGGATCCCGGTACAAGATACTCCAGCTATGCGTGTGACATATACTGCCCGCATTCAAACGCCAAAAGATGTTCGTGCGGTAATGAGTGCTGATAACACCGACGCATTTATTAAAGACGGTGATTACCAGTTCACCATGCCACAAGCTATTCCTCCTTACTTAATTGCGATTGGCGCAGGTAATTTAGAATATAAAGAAATGTCGCACCAAACTGCGATTTTTGCAGAGCCAACAATTCTTGATGCATCGGTTGCTGAGTTCAATGATACGCAAACCATGATTGAAAAAACCAATGCGATTTACGGTGAGTATGCATGGGGTCGTTACGACTTATTAATGTTGCCGCCAAGCTTCCCATTTGGTGGTATGGAAAATCCGCGCCTTTCATTTATTACCCCAACTGTTGTTGCTGGTGATAAGAGCCTTGTAAATCTAATCGCGCATGAGCTTGCTCACTCATGGTCGGGCAACCTTGTTACAAACGCTACTTGGGAAGACTTATGGCTAAATGAAGGTTTCACTTCATACGTAGAAAACCGCATTATGGAAGAAGTGTTTGGTCGTGACCGCGCAGTGATGGAACAGGCACTCGATACCGCGGCGCTAAAAGGTCAAATGCCGAACTTAGACCAAGGTGATACGCGATTAAACCTAAAGTTAAATGGCCGCGATCCGGATGATGCATTTAGCAAGGTTCCTTATATTAAAGGTATGCTATTTTTGATTTACCTTGAAGAAAAGTTTGGACGCGACCGCTTTGACGAGTTTGTGCGTTCATACTTTAACGAATATTCTTTTAAATCGCTTACCACAGCTGAATTTGAGAAGTATCTCGCTGAAAATCTACTAAACAAATACCCTGGTATTGTATCGGTTGAAAAAGCAAAAGAGTGGATCCATCAACCAGGTTTACCTGCTGATGCACCAAATCCAACATCAAATGCCTTTATCAACGTAGATGCCGCTGCAAAAGTATGGCTAGAGAATGGTGATGTACAAGCATTGCCAACAAACAACTGGACCGTGCATGAGTGGCTTCACTTTATCAATAATCTACCGCGCGATTTATCAATTGATAAAATGACCCAATTAGATAAAGCCTATGACTTAACACATTCAACTAACGACGAATTAAGCTTTGCTTGGTACATGCTTGCTGTTGGTAATGGTTACCAGCCAATCTATGGCCCACTGGAAGAGCACCTTGTTGGTATTGGTCGTCGTAAGTTAATTGTCCCGCTATATAAAGCGCTTATTGCCAATGGCAAAAAAGAGTGGGCACTTGCGGTTTACCAAAAAGCAAAGCCTGGTTATCACCCGCTTGCTCAGGGTACTGTAGAAAACTTATTTAAATAAGTTTTTTGATTTTAAAAGGCAGCGCTTAGCTGCCTTTTTTATTTGCTAAAAATGCTGCTTTTTCTTGTTCAGTGGCTTGTGACCACCAAAACTCAAGCATACTTAGCGCACTAGGTTGTTGACTAACAGGTGCGTTAGGTGATTTTTCAGCAACCACTTGAATTTTAGATGATGACTTTGGCGCAGCGCTATTAGATAGCGCGCTTGCAGTTGTAGCTGGCAAATGTGCCTTATTTTTCTGTTCCGTAGAGAGCACTACTTGCGCTTTTACAGGTTCTAAACGCAATGCTTGGCTGTTAGCTTCTAGCTCTTTAAAGGTTGCAAACGGGCTTTTAATATACTGCTTTGCACCATCAATATCATCAGCACGTGGCATTGAAAGCTGATAAGTTGCCTCGCTATTTTCAATATTGATCACAAGCCAAAATGGCTCTGACTCGATGACTTCATGTTCATCATAATCAATTTCGTAAAGGTCTTTATACTTCACTTTGACTTTATGCTGGCCTTGTGACACTGTCACTTCATCAACACTTGAAAAAAGTGAATGCTCTACTTTATTCTCATTCACTTGTAGCGGGATTAACTCTTCTGAAAACTTTACCGTTGCGGCATACGCTAAACTTGGTAATAACAAACTGAGTGCTAATAGATTTTTCATACTCGTTTCAATAAACCCTTGCAGATATATTCCATCAATCTAAACTGGCATAATTCGAACAGAATTACTACTAGGATGTTGGTATGAGTCAAGAAACCCTATTCACCAAAATTATTAATCGCGAAATTCCAGCTGATATTGTCTATGAAGATGAGCTAAGTCTTGCATTTAAGGACATAAACCCACAAGCGCCTTTCCACGTACTTATTATTCCGAAAAAGCCAATCGCTACAATTAACGACATTGCATTAGACGATCGAGAGCTTGTAGGCCATCTGTATTACGTTGCTAAACAGCTAGCAACAGAGCATGGCTTTAGTGATGAAGGCTACCGTGTGGTTATGAACTGTAACGAAAATGCAGGACAAACAGTTTTTCATATTCACCTGCACATGCTGGCAGGAAAAATGCTAGGTTGGCCACCGTATACTGACAACGCAAAGACCTAGATAAAAGTATTAATTAGTTTAAAAAAACAATACAAAAGTCTAAATATTATGTTAAGCTTCTGCTATTAATTTAAGTAGAAGCTTTATTTTTTGAGTTAAACAATGAATAACACAGCGTTTATCATTTTGAACACTAATCCTACTAATAATTCTGGATTGGAAGTTTTAAAACCATTACTAACCACCCAAGGTCTAAACGTTCTACACGGGTTTGATGGTAAAGATGTACCAAGCAACACGCGCTTATTATTTATCGAATCTAACGGTGATAATGTTTGGCAACGTTTACAAACACATATTTCTGAACTAAACACTGACTGTGACATTATTTTGTTTAACATCAGCGATAATACTGAACTCGCTAATCGCGCTCTTTTATCAGGTATTCGTGGTGTATTCTATGAAACAGATAATGCTGATGTATTAATGAAAGGCATTCGCTTACTGCTTGATAATCAACTCTGGTTCCGCCGTGATGTAATGTGTAGCGCATTGAACCGCTTATTACAGTTCAATAAAGAAGCCATTAATCAGATCACAGACGCTGAATTAGAGCCAGTGAAATTAACAAAGCGTGAGCGCGCAATCATTAGCCTAATGAGTAAAGGTGCAAAGAATAAAGAAATAGCCGACGAGCTTAATATCAGCCCGCACACGGTGAAAACACACTTATACAGTGCGTTTAGAAAAACCAACTGTCGTAACCGCATCGAGCTACTTTCATGGGCGCAATATAATATGCCTAATGAGCTGCGATAATACTCTTTGAAGATTACATAAAAACGCCAAGCAAATGCTTGGCGTTTTTTTATGTTTTTCACTAAAACATGTAGTGGTAGTAAACACCTAGGTGTTTAGCATCTACTGTGTAATCTTGTATAACGTTAAAATTACCTACTTTTTCAAGCGTATATTCTTGCGATACAAAGCGGAACTCGAATTCGCTGTTTGTATTTGCTAATGCATACTTACCCGATAACACCACACCCGTTGCAGACTCGAAGGTCGCATCTTCAGTAAAGTCACTATCAAACTCAACATTTGAATGTAACGTAAGGCCCAAACCAAGCGATACCGATTCATTTAAACGGTAGTAAGGAATTGCTTCAAATACAACGCGTGAGAATGTCATATCGCCGTTAGAAGCGCTTGCTGAATCAGCATGATAGCCAAGGTTAACCTGCACATCGACTTGCTGCCAAACATTAGCTGATAATGAAGCACCAACTGTGTACAAACCACCCGCTTTAACACGTTCCGTCGAATCATCTTCATAGTAAAGCTTACCTACTTCATCACCACCATAGGTAAGACCTGCGTACAAGCCAAACTTAATTGGGCTCGGTGATGGCTGCTCAGCTTCTTCGGCTGCATAAGTAAACTGAGATAATCCGGCTAAGGTAAGGAATAGAATAGTTTTTTTCATCATAATCCATTGAAACATTGAGAAGAGGCGCGGATTATACGGATGCGGAACTAATTTCTCAAGCTCTAAACAACTAAACTGGAGCAGTAAGCTTTGCTTGCCTGATTGTGTAAGAGTGCTAAAAAAGCATACATAGCGGCAAAGCAGCCAGATGCTATGTAAAGCAATAGAAAGTTGAATTGTTAAATTTTAGACGTAAAAAAGCCGAGCATTTGCTCGGCTTTTTAATTCTTTAAATCTTACTCTGCAGACTGCGCGTCTTCTTGAACTTCTTCAGTCGCTGGGCGATCTAGTAGTTCAATGTAAGCCATTGGCGCGTTGTCACCTGCACGGAAGCCACACTTAAGAATACGAGTGTAACCACCTGGACGATCCGCGAAACGAGGACCAATCTCAGTGAACAATTTACCAACTACTTCTTTATCACGCGTGCGAGCAAACGCTAAACGACGGTTTGCAACGCTATCAGTCTTAGCCAGTGTGATTAAAGGTTCAATTACACGACGTAACTCTTTCGCTTTTGGCACAGTAGTTTTGATGATTTCGTGCTTCACCAAAGAACTTGCCATGTTGCTGAACATCGCTTTACGATGACTGCTGTTACGGTTTAATTGACGACCACTCTTACGATGGCGCATGACCCTATCCTTCTAACTAAACTTATCGTTGATTATTCAGCTAAGCTTGCTGGCGGCCAGTTTTCTAGGCGCATACCTAGAGACAGACCACGTGATGCAAGCACGTCTTTAATTTCTGTAAGTGACTTCTTACCAAGGTTTGGTGTTTTAAGAAGCTCAACTTCAGTACGCTGAACAAGATCACCGATATATTGAATTTGCTCGGCTTTCAGACAGTTCGCAGAACGTACAGTAAGCTCTAAATCATCAACTGGACGAAGTAGAATCGGATCAAACTCCGGCTTCTCTTCCTTCTCTTCTGGCTCAGCCACATCACGTAAATCTACGAATGCGTCTAATTGCTCAGCTAGAATAGTAGATGCACGACGAATTGCCTCTTCAGGATCAATCGTACCATTTGTTTCCATATCGATAATAAGCTTATCTAAGTCTGTACGTTGCTCAACACGTGCTGATTCAACCGAGTACGCAATACGCTCAACCGGGCTAAATGATGCATCTAGCAACAAACGACCGATTGGGCGCTCATCGTCTTCAGAGGAAATACGGCTCGACGCTGGAACGTAGCCACGGCCACGTTGAACGCGAATACGCATGCTGATTTCACTGCTATCAGTCGTCAGGTGACAAATCACGTGATCTGGGTTAGCAATTTCAACACTATCATCGTGTTGAATATCAGCAGCGGTTACAGGGCCAACGCCTGATTTAGTCAGCGTTAGAAATACTTCATCTTTCTCGTGTAAAGAAACTGCTAAACCTTTAAGGTTTAGTAGAATTTCGATGATGTCTTCTTGAACACCTTCCTTCGCACTGTATTCGTGTAGTACGCCGTCGATTTCAACTTCAGTCACTGCACAACCTGGCATTGATGAAAGTAAAATACGACGAAGTGCATTACCTAAAGTGTGACCAAAGCCACGCTCTAGCGGCTCTAAAATTACTTTAGAACGCGATGTACTTACAGCGTCGATATCGACTAATTTTGGCTTTAGGAATTCGGTAACAGAACCCTGCATGTGTATCCTCTCTTATCTTTTAACTTTACTTCGAGTAAAGTTCGACGATTAGCTGTTCATTAATTTCTGCAGACAGATCAGAACGCTCAGGTAAACGCTTAAATGTACCTTCTAGCTTCTTAGTGTCTACTTCAACCCAAGTTGGCTTCTCGCGTTGCTCAGCTAGTTCTACAGCTGCAGTAATACGAGCTTGCTTCTTAGCCTTCTCACGGATTTCAACTACATCTTCAGCTGAAACTGTGAATGAAGGAATGTTTACAACTTGACCATTAACAACGATTGCTTTGTGGCTTACTAGCTGACGAGCTTCAGCACGTGTGCTAGCGAAACCCATGCGGTAAACTACGTTGTCTAAACGTTGTTCTAGAAGCTGAAGTAGGTTTTCACCTGTGTTGCCTTTAAGACGAGCAGCTTCTTTATAGTAGTTACGGAATTGCTTTTCTAGTACACCGTAGATACGACGAACTTTTTGCTTTTCACGTAATTGTAAACCGTAGTCAGATAGGCGACCTTTACGAGCGCCGTGTTGACCTGGTGCTGTTTCAAGCTTACATTTAGAGTCGATTGCTCTAACGCCGCTCTTAAGGAACAGGTCAGTACCTTCACGACGACTTAGCTTGAGCTTAGGGCCCAAATATCTTGCCATGTTATTTCTCCTAACCTATTGTTATACGCGACGTTTCTTCGGTGGACGACAACCATTGTGTGGAATTGGCGTCACGTCAGTAATGTTTGTAATACGGTAACCTAGTGCATTTAATGCACGAACTGAAGATTCACGACCTGGACCAGGGCCCTTGATGAATACTTCTAGGTTCTTTAAACCATATTCCTGAGCAGCAGTACCTGCACGCTCAGCAGCAACCTGTGCAGCGAATGGCGTAGATTTACGTGAACCACGGAAACCAGAACCACCTGCAGTTGCCCAAGATAACGCATTACCTTGACGGTCTGTAATAGTAACAATAGTGTTGTTGAAAGAAGCATGAACATGAGCCATACCATCAGCAACTTGCTTTTTAACCTTCTTACGACGGATTGGTGCTTTAGCCATAACTTACCCCACCTTATTTCTTGATAGGCTTGCGAGGACCCTTACGAGTACGCGCGTTAGTCTTAGTACGCTGACCACGTAGTGGAAGCGAACGACGGTGACGTAGGCCACGGAAACAACCAAGGTCCATAAGACGCTTGATATTTAGAGTAACTTCACGACGAAGATCACCTTCAACAGTGTACTTACCAACTTCTTCACGTAATTGGTCAAGAACTTCATCACTTAGTTCACCGATTTTTGTGGTCTCGGCGATACCAGTCGCTGCTAAGATAGCCTTAGAGCGAGTCTTACCTACACCATAGATGCTTGTTAAAGCGATAACAGCATGCTTATGGTCAGGAACGTTAATGCCTGCGATACGGGCCACTAACATATCTCCTATAAATGAATCTGATTATCATCCTGTTGGAAAGCCCGTATAGGATACCCAACCGATATCAGATTTCTACCAATGAAACAGGCCGAGCTTACGCTCAGCCTGCATGACTTAATTAGCCTTGCCTTTGCTTATGCTTAGGGTCGCTGCAAATTACACGTACAACACCTGCACGCTTAATAACTTTACAGCTACGGCAAATTTTCTTAACGGAAGCACGTACTTTCATAACTTAACTCCGTAGTCAAAGCCTTATCGGCCATAGCCTTTAAGGTTTGCTTTTTTCAGCACAGACTCATACTGATGAGACATCAGATGCGTTTGTACTTGTGCCATAAAGTCCATGATAACAACAACGATAATCAAAATTGATGTACCGCCGAAATAGAATGGCGTTTGCCATGCCATTGTCATGAACTCGGGCACTAGACAAATAAAGGTAATGTACAATGCGCCAGCTAAAGTTAGGCGTGTCATTACTTTATCAATGTATTTAGATGTCTGCTCACCTGGGCGAATGCCTGGGATAAATGCCCCTGATTTTTTCAGGTTGTCTGCTGTTTCACGCGGGTTAAATACCAACGCAGTGTAAAAGAAGCAGAAAAAGATGATTGCAGCTGCTAAAACCATCGCATATAGCGGCTGTCCAGGAGACAATGCTAAAGAGATAGTTTGTAATGTATCAGCAACCGGGCCTTCACCTTGACCGAACCAGCTCGCAATTGTACCAGGGAACAGAATAATACTACTAGCAAAGATTGGTGGAATAACCCCTGCCATATTAACTTTCAATGGTAAGTGTGAACTTTGCGCTGCAAATACCTGACGGCCTTGCTGACGTTTAGCGTAGTTAACAACGATGCGACGTTGTCCACGCTCAAAGAACACTACCAAATAAGTTACAGCAAAAACAATTACCGCAATCAATAGTAGTACTAACGGTTGTAAATCACCTTGGCGCGCCATTTCGGCAGTCGAACCAATAGCAGACGGCAAGTTAGCTACAATACCCACAAAAATTAGAACTGAGATACCGTTACCGATACCACGCTCTGTAATTTGCTCACCCAACCACATTAGGAACATTGTACCAGTCACCAAGCTCACTACAGCAGTGAAATAGAATGCAAGACCAGGGTTAACCACTAGGCCTGACATCATATTCGGTAAACTAGTTGCAATACCAATAGATTGGAATGTAGCTAGCACGAGCGTTGCATAACGAGTGTGTTGGCTGATCTTCTTACGACCTTGCTCACCTTCTTTCTTCAATTCCATGTAAGTTGGATGCATATGTGTCATCAACTGCATGATAATTGAAGCGGTGATGTAAGGCATAATACCTAACGCCAACACCGATGCACGCTCAAGTGCACCACCACTGAACATGTTGAACATCTCAACAATGGTGCCCTTTTGTTGCTCGAAGAACTGGGCCAATACTGCGGCGTCAATACCAGGGATCGGCACGAACGAGCCTAAACGGTAAATAATGATAGCACCCAATACAAATAGTAATCGGCGCTTCAGCTCCGCTAAGCCGCTTTGTGCACTTTGCATATCTAGACCTGGTTTAGCCATAGTACTTCCTTATTATTCTTCTATCTTGCCTCCGGCAGCTTCAATCGCTTCACGAGCACCTTTAGTCACTTTAAGACCTTTAACGGTAACCGCGCGAGAAACTTCGCCAGATTTAACTACTTTAACGAACTGAATGTTCTTTTTAACAATACCAGCTGCTTGTAGTGTGCTTAGTTCTACCACATCGCCTTCAACTTTAGCGATTTCGAACAGATTTACTTCTGCAGATACTAGTGATTTGCGTGAAGTGAAACCGAACTTAGGTAGACGACGTTGCATAGGCATTTGACCGCCTTCAAAACCAACGCGTACTTTACCGCCTGAGCGAGATTTTTGACCTTTGTGACCACGACCACCAGTCTTACCAAGACCAGAACCGATACCACGACCAACACGCTTACCAGGCTTCTTTGCACCTACTGCTGGAGAAAGTGTATTCAATTGCATCGAATTAACCCTCAACCTTAACCATGTAAGACACTTGGTTGATCATACCACGTACACAAGGAGTATCTTCTAACTCCACTGTGTGGTTGATACGACGTAAACCAAGACCACGTAAAGTTGCTTTATGCTTCGGTAAACGACCGATAGAGCTCTTTACTTGAGTTACTTTTACTGTATTTGCCATCGTGTCTTACCCCAGGATGTTATCAACGCTTAAACCACGTTTAGCAGCAACTGACTCAGGCGACTTCATGTTGTCTAGAGCTTTAATTGTTGCGCGTACAACGTTGATTGGGTTAGTAGAACCATATGCTTTAGAAAGTACGTTATGTACACCTACAACTTCTAGTACTGCACGCATCGCACCACCGGCGATGATACCTGTACCTTCAGCAGCTGGCTGCATATATACTTTAGAACCAGCGTGACGACCCTTGATTGGGTGCTGTAACGTGTTTCCGTTTAATTCTACGTTTACCATGTTACGACGTGCTTTTTCCATTGCTTTTTGAATAGCAGCAGGAACTTCACGTGCTTTACCGTAACCAAAACCTACTTTACCTGCGCCGTCACCAACAACTGTTAGTGCAGTGAAGCTAAAGATACGACCACCTTTAACTACTTTTGACACGCGGTTTACTGCAACTAGCTTTTCAGCTAATTCAGGTTGCTTTACTTCTACGTTAGCCATTCTCTGCTCCTAGAATTGTAAACCGGCTTCACGCGCTGCATCAGCAAGCGCCTTAACACGGCCGTGATATTTAAAACCACTGCGATCAAAAGATAATTTAGCGATACCTTTCTCAACTGCACGTTCAGCAACTGCTTTACCAACTGCTTGCGCAGCTGCAACATTGCTAGTGCCTTCGATTGAACCACTAATCGCTTTTTCTACAGTAGAAGCAGCAGCTACCACAACACCCTCAGGATTTACAACTTGCGCGTAAATATGACGTGGAGTGCGGTGGATAACTAGGCGAGTTGCGCCTTGTTCAATAAAGTTTCTACGAGTGCGTTTTGCACGACGTAGACGAGCTGTTTTCTTATCCATCGTTCTACCTTACTTCTTCTTGGCTTCTTTGCGACGCACGTGTTCATCAGCATAACGTACACCTTTACCTTTATAAGGCTCTGGCTCACGGTATGCGCGAATGTTAGCAGCAACTTGGCCAACTAACTGCTTATCTGCGCCTTTAACCACAATTTCAGTTTGGCTAGGTGTTTCAACAGTGATACCTTCTGGAACTTCAAAGTTCACAGGGTGTGAGAAACCAAGAGTTAGGTCTAATACTTTACCCTTAGCCGCTGCACGGTAACCAACACCAACTAGCTGAAGTTTTTTCTCGTAACCTTCGCCTGCACCAACAACCATGTTGTTGATTAGTGCACGAGCAGTACCTGCTTGTGCCCAGCCGTCAGCAAAACCTTCGCGAGGAAGAGTTTTGATTACGTTTTCTTCAAGCGTTACTTCAACAGCATCGTTGATAGTGCGAGTTAACTCACCGCTCTTACCTTTAACTTTGATGTCCTGACCAGCTAGTGTAACTTCTACACCGGCAGGAACATTGATAGGTGCCTTTGCTACGCGAGACATAGTTCCCCTCCGATTAAGCTACAAAGCCGATGATTTCACCACCGATACCAGCACTACGTGCAGCACGGTCAGTCATCAAGCCTTTAGAAGTTGAAACGATAGCAATGCCTAAACCGCCCATTACCTTTGGTAACTCGCCACGTTTCTTGTAGATACGTAGACCAGGACGGCTAACGCGCTGTAGAGACTCGATTACAGCTTTGCCTTCGAAATATTTTAATTCTACAGAAAGCTCAGGTTTAACGTCACCAGCTACTGCGTAGTCTGTGATGTAACCTTCTTCTTTAAGTAGTTTTGCAACAGCAACTTTTAGCTTTGAAGAAGGCATAGATACTGAAACCTTCTTAGCCTGTTGGCCGTTACGAACACGTGTAAACATATCCGCGATTGGATCTTGCAAGCTCATTGTCTTACTCCCGTGATTCTATTACCAAGAAGCCTTTTTAAGGCCAGGAACTTCACCGCGCATAGCAGCTTCGCGTAATTTGATACGGCTTAAGCCGAACTTACGAAGGTAACCATGTGGGCGGCCCGTGATGTTACAACGATTACGTTGACGTGCAGGGCTTGAATCACGCGGAAGGCTTTGAAGCTTTAATACCGCGTCCCAACGATCATCTTCAGACGCATTTACGTCAGAGATGATTGCTTTTAGTGCTGCGCGCTTTTCAGCGTACTGAGCAACTAGTTTAGTGCGCTTTGCTTCGCGCGCTTTCATTGAATTCTTTGCCATAACCCTACCCTTATTTCTTGAATGGGAAGTTAAACGCTGTTAACAACGCACGGCCTTCCTCATCACTTTTCGCAGAAGTAGTGATTGTGATATCCATACCGCGAACGCGGTCTACTTTATCATAATCGATTTCTGGGAAGATGATTTGCTCACGTACGCCCATAGAATAGTTACCGCGACCGTCGAAAGACTTTGCGCTAACACCGCGGAAGTCACGAATACGTGGCATCGCAATAGAGACTAAACGCTCTAGGAAATCCCACATACGCTCACCGCGTAGGGTTACTTTACAACCGATCGGATAGCCTTCACGAATCTTAAAGCCAGCAACTGATTTGCGTGCTTTAGTGATAAGTGGCTTCTGACCAGAGATAGCTTCTAGGTCGCTTACTGCGTTCTCTAGAATCTTTTTGTCCGCTAGGGCTTCGCCCACACCCATATTAAGGGTGATTTTCTCAATTCGAGGGACTTGCATGACAGAGCTGTAGTTGAACTCTTTAACTAGTTCAGCTACTACTTTGTCTTTATATACTTCATGCAGTTTCGCCATCGTATACTCCGACTATTAGATAGTTTTACCGGTAGATTTGAAGATACGTACTTTCTTACCATCTTCAATCTTGAAACCTACACGATCCGCTTTACCAGTTTCCTGGTTAAAGATCGCTACGTTTGATACGTCTACTGACGCTTCTTTCTCAACAATACCGCCTGGCTGGTTCAACTGAGGAACTGGCTTCTGGTGCTTCTTGATTAAGTTAACGCCTTCAACAAATACTCGACTAGATTCAGTTACAACTGAAAGCACTTTGCCGCGCTTACCTTTGTCTTTACCTGCAAGTACGATTACTTCGTCATCACGACGGATTTTTGCTGCCATGATCGACTCCTTATAGTACTTCTGGGGCTAGTGAAACGATCTTCATGAACTTATCGTTACGAAGTTCACGAGTCACAGGGCCAAAGATACGAGTACCAATTGGCTGTAAGCTATCATTTAAGATTACTGCCGCATTGCTATCGAAACGGATTAAAGAGCCGTCTGGACGACGAACGCCTTTTTTAGTGCGCACAACTACTGCGTTTTTAACATCACCTTTCTTCACTTTACCGCGAGGAATAGCTTCTTTAACAGAAACTTTGATGATATCGCCAATCGCTGCGTAGCGACGGTGCGAACCGCCAAGGACTTTAATACACTGCACTTTGCGAGCGCCGCTGTTATCAGCAACGTCCAGCTGAGTTTGCATTTGGATCATTTTATATGCTCCGGTGTAGTTAAAAATTGCCGTAAATTCATACGAAATCACGACCTAAACGTTTATTTGTTCACCATTAAGCGTGTCATCGACAGCTCAAGGGCGGGCAATTGTACCAGCAAACACTGATAAGTGGTAGGTTATTTTTTAATTAATTTAGTCGTTAAACTAATGATAAAAAAAGCCTTGCAATAACAAGGAGTTTAAAAAACGTACAGCACTATTTATATTTACTGAGAAAGATTAATGGGGGTATGTGAAGGCGATTTCAAGCGCTAGCGGGAATGCATAATAAACATTTTACAAACCCGCTAATCAAAGCATGCGAGAGACAATCTGTCTTTGTTACTATTTTCGGTAAACCGAATGATTAAACAAAGGACGGCTACTCCTTGTTAAATAAATCTTTTAGCTTATCTTTGATCTTATCTTTCGCTTTGTCTTTTGCCGCTTCGCCAATATCAGGCTTTACTTGCACATCATGCAATGGGCCTTTTAAACGAATTGGAATTTTAAAGCCGGTACTTTTATCTTGCGTGCCTTGTCCTTCAATTGAATCAACTATGCCGGTTACCAGACGATAGTTAATTTTTGTCGCCGGTAGGTCAATATCACCATTGCCAGTAACGCGAATCAATGGGCTTTTTAAGGTCAATTCGTTCTGTTTGCTCACGCCTTCGCTAAACTGAAAGTTACCCGCAAGTTCTGAGAAATCAGTTTTTTCAGCGTTATCAAAGCCTTTTTCTAGCCCTTTTGCATCAAGACCACCGCCTTTAATAAGTTGCTCTGCGCTGCGCACCATAGCGGCAATATTAGCGCCTTTAACGGCACCATCATTAAAACCAAAACCAACGCTGCCATGCAGTGATTCAATAAACTGCTTCTGTGATTGCCCTTGGCTATTAAGCGCAATGGTTAATAATCCTTTGCCCATTAATTTATCAAAACCAACCGCATCGGTTAATAAAGGTTCTGCTTGAATGCCATCAAATGAAAACGATGTATTGAGTTTATATGGTGCACGCTTGGCCATTAATACTACTTGTCCCGTACCGTCGCCTTCGTACGCTTTAAACTTGTCTAAACCGAGTTGTGCCGTACCATTATTAAGCTTGAGTGATAACTTAGTTTCACCCAGTTTGATTTCTTTAAACTGAAAGCCCGTCGCTGCGATTTTGATATCAGCATTTACACTATTAAGCGCCGATAAATCGATTTCACTGTCATCCCACACAATTGGTTGTGGCTTGCTTGGTGTATCGGTGTTTTGTTCTGCCGGCTCGTCTGGCACATCAATTGATTCAGGTAAGTAAGGGTTCACATTTAACATACCTAGATCAACATTTGCAGTAATCTTTGGCACCTTGGTTAACGCGACCTTTGCCGAACCTTTAATTGCTAGGTCATCTAAGCTAGCATCGAGTTTAGATAGATTAAACTCTTGTCTGGCAAAACGCATTTCTGACGCAATTGAAAATTTATTAAATGCATTTTCTTTCGCTGCAAGCGCTTGGTTTTGCCACTTAGCAAGCGCTTTAACCGAGTCACCCGTCAGATCTAATTTACCACTAAAATCAGTCATCTGTTTTGCAACTAGTCCATCAAAGGTAAGTGCAACCAAGCGAGAATCTAATGCGGTTTTTAACGTGAAATCTTGGCCTAACAATAGTTTTTCTGGAGTATTAAGTGTTACATCTAATTCGAATTTCTCAGCCATGTAAGTAACCGCACCTTCTACTTTCAGGTCCTTTTTAAGCGAAGGTAATTGAATTGCTAAATCTAACTCTGTTACTTTTTGCGATGTATTATTTTGATGATCGATAAAAGTAAAGCTACCGCCATAAATCGCAACTTCGCCTAATTGAATATCAACGCCTTCGGGTAAACTTTTTGCTTTACCTTGCTGTTCTGGTGCCTTGCTTTGTTCTGTCGCACCCGACGCATTAACTAGCTGCCAGTTAACTTCGCCATTAGGCATTTTCTCAAGTAAAATTTCAGGGTTTTTAATGACAAACTTTTCAAGTTTAATATCACCAGATAAAACCGACAGGTAAGGTATGTGAATCGCAAGCTGCTCCATAGCTGCCATATTTGGCTTTGAACCCTGCTCAAAGTTAGCAAATGTCACATCATTTAGTTCCAGTTTTAGCGCAGGAAATACAGATAGGCTTTTGTCGCCTTTAATCTCAAGCGTGCGCCCTGTTGTTTGCTCAACCGATTGCGTAACTTGTTTAAAAATAAAATCGACCGGAATAATAAATGGCAAAGCCACAATTAACGCGATTAAACCAAGTAGTAGAAATCCAATAACTTTTGCGAGAGTTTTCATTGTGTGTCCCTTAAATCACATCTAACGCTACTATAGCTAACGCGCGTTAAAGTTAAAACCTAACTCTCTAAAAATCGCAAGGTTTCTTGAACCAATGTATTAAGTCCTTGAACCATTCTTGGCTGCCATGGCAAGGCAAAGGTAATGCGAAAATAATTATCAAATTCAGCATTTGTTAAAAACATTTTGCCGGGCGCAATCGCCACATTGTGTTTTATTAATCGTTTAAAGAGGATTTCTGAACTTTTGCTATGAGGTAGCTTTAACCATAAACAAGGTCCCCCAGATATTGTTGGTATATCTATGTAACCCACAATTGGCCGCAAAATAAACAAGGTTTCAGTGTACTGCTGCCACATTGCTTTTCTTAATCGTGTGAGTAATTTTCGATATTCTAATGACCTAATCATCTCGTTTAGCATCATTTGGCTTGCCATATCAGGCTTTTCTACCGTGATATGTTTTGTAAAAAGACATAATTCAATACATTGATGGCAAACCATATAACCAAGCGAGAAACTAAAGCTTATCGTATCTGAGAAATCCCCAATGCTAATTGCTGGTGTTTTATCTCGCGGTGTTAAAAAATGCATGATCGATTTAGGCCGCATTCCTGAAAAGTAAAGCTCACCTCGATCATATTCAATTAACACAACATCACGTGCTTGCGCCCATGCGACCAATGCCTTTTTGTCTTGGTCATGCAACAAACGTCCAGTTGGGTCATTAAAATTTGGATTAAACACATATGCACTGAAAGGCTCGACTTGATACACCTTATCGAGCAAAGCTATTTCATCGGCGTAATTAGCTTGCATTGGAATAGCGACAGTGTCGATTTGCAATTGCGCCATATTAGCGTTTATGAAAAATGAGCATGGTGCTTCAATAGCAACCCGCTTTTGCAATAACCCTAAAGAGATCATAGCTAGGCTCAGCGCATCGCTGCGCCCGTGCGTGATTAGGATATTTTCACTGGCATACGAAAAATCATTGCAACTTAGATGTTGCGCAAGCGTACTTCGCAAATCAGGCAAACCCGCTTCAAAATTATCTTGCTTTAAACGATAAGGTCGTTGTGTTAATACTTTACGATGCAACTTGTTGAGCAATGTTTCATTATCTAGCACGGTCGAAGGGCCAGTACAGGACAGCGGCAAAATAGATTCATCATTAAACGAATACTGTACCGATTGCGCCAGTGGTAAAGCATGTAAGTCACGCTTATAAATTACATCACAACCATAGCTATGCGCTTTAAATTTACTCTCGCCAGTTACAAAATAGCCCGATTTAGGTTTTGCATGTATAAGTGTCACCTTTTCAAGCTCAGACAAAACCTTAGTAGCCGTGCTAATAGAAACGTCGTGACGCTTGCTCAATGCCCTAACCGAGGGCAATTTATCGCCGGGTAGCAATTCGCCATTACTAATAAGCTGTTGATAGTAAGAAAATAACTGACGGTATTTGAACTCAGCCATCTGTACCCTAAAAATATTCTGCAACTGTATCTGTATTGCATTTTTGATCGGCATTAAAGTTTTTACCAGTACAGATAAGGAGAAAATATGAATACACTTATTGAAACACCGCGTTTATTAATGCGCGAATTTACGCTTGAAGATGCTGAGCACGTATTCAAATTTAGCAGTAATGAAGATGTTACCCGTTATACCGGAGACGCTGGCTGGGTAAACACCCTAAACGATGCCGAAAATATTATTCGCAATATTTGGTTAAAAGAATATAACGAGGTTGGCTATGCGCGCTTTGCCTTGGTCCTTAAAGAAAACAATCAAGTTATTGGGTTTTGTGGCTTAAAATACGAACCCGAGTTAAATGCACCTGATATCGGCTACCGCATGTTGCCAGAATATTGGGGCAAAGGCTTGGGCATGGAAGCAAGTCGCGCCGCACTTGAATATGCATTTAACCAGCTTGGCCTTTCTTATATTGTTGGCGAAGTAGATGTTGCTAATACTGCTTCACATAAAATACTGACAAACCTTGGTCTTGTAGAGCAGAAACGTTATGAAAAGTGGGGACATCATCTTATTCATCTAAGTATTGATAACTTCCCTAAAATCAAAACCGAAAAGTACACATTAATTCAACAAACACAGGCGCAAGCCGAGGCTGTTTACCAGCTATTTTCAAATCCAAAAGTGTGTGAATTTTACGATTTACCAGTTATGAGCGACTTAGCAGAAGCCAAAGCGCTTATTGAGCAGGATGAACTAATACGCAGACAAGGTAGCGGGCATCGCTGGCTAATCAAGTGCAACACGCGCCAGCAAATTGTTGGCAGCTGCGGTTACAAATATGATTTTTGCACACGCACAGCGAAAATTAGTATCGAGATTCACCCTGATTTCTGGCAACAAGGTTTCGCATCAAATGTAATTAACACGATGACAAAATGGATGTTTACCCATATCGCCTCTTTAAATCGTATTGAAGCGGAAGTACTACCAGAAAACACTGCTTCGAATATGCTGTTTACCAAACTTGGTTTTCATTTAGATGGTGTAATGCGTGAAAAAGGCGTTTGGAAAAATAAAACCCATGACCTTCAAGTTTTTAGTTTACTCATACGTGAAATTTAAGAAGTCAATATTGCATCAAAATTAGATCTCAGTATGATCCACAGCCCGCTTAGCGTAACGCTTTGCAGGACATTGTTAATATTATATTGGGGTCACTTACTAATTATGAAAAAATTGCTTACGTCGCCGTCAAAAATGCCACTTTCTGAAGTGGAAGCAAACATCTACCAAAACATTTTAAAACTTATTCCAGATGTTAGCCTTAACTTAATGGCCGTAAAAGTAAGTAACCATCCAGAAGACTTTGCCGGCTGGTGTTATGAGTTAATTGATGTAGTCAGCAAGCGCATTAATTTTGAGCTACTTGAAGCAAACCAGCTGCCAATTTTAAAGAAAATCCAACAACAACTCGAAGCTGGTATTAGCATTAGCCAAATTAAAACGCTACGTATTGCACCTTGGCCTGTTGTATTTGATTCAATTCAACAAAACAAAGAGCGCATTGTGCTAGATGAGCAACTTGCACTGCTTAAGCATATTGAAAGCATTCGTGAAACCTCGCTGGTTGATATGATTGAAGAAGACAAGCTGGCATTTGCTGGTAAACATACCGCAAAACACGATCCAAGCATTTACCAATTTGATGTTGAATGGCTAGCATCAACTAAAACCGCTAAAGCACTGCATAATGTAATTGCCACCAGCTGTACTGACTTAAATGAAGCGCTTAATCATATTCCACTTGAAGGCGCTATCACGTTAGAAAACTACATGGACTTTGTGCGTGGTTATATTGCTGCGTTTGCAGCCGTTGATAATGAAAAAGCGACTCTTGCACCAGCTACACGTTTACTTGCAATGCGTCGACCTGACTTTTTCACCCCAGTAACAGCAGCAAGCCTTGATATTTTATGCCAAGCGTTTGGCCTTGTAAGATTAAACAACCAAGATTTTGACCGTTACTGGCACGACATTGTTATGGCAATTCATAAACAACCTTGGTTTATTGCCGCAATACCAGAAGCCGAAGAAGAACAAGCACTTTGGCAGTACAAGGCATTAGTACCCTGTTGGTTTGCTTATTACAGTGACGATGCGAAAGAAAACTCGAATTACTACAAAGCACTTCATAAACCGAAGCGCGCAAGCTCAGAGAAATCAGGCGGCCGTAAACGTGGTAAAGAGTCAGCAGAAGCATTGGTTGACCGTGCTCTGGCAACAGAAGATATGCCACAACATATTAAAAATATGCGTGACTCAATTGTGAAAGAAGTTGCTGCTGGTCGAAGCGTTGATGAAACCATCACTCTGATGCGTACTATTTTCGGCTAATCACAAAACAAGGTGCGCAGTTTTTGTGCACCTTGTGATTTTCACGCACCGAGTTAGTGCATTATTTTCATATACTCATCTTGCCAAATTCATAATTCCCTACTAGTACTTTGATATTCTTGAACTTTTCAGTTTAGGCATAAACTTTGTTAATAGATAGTTAACTCAGCGCTACAATTTTAGGAATTATTATGAAAAAACAATTACTCACAACTCTCACTGCTACGAGTATCGCCTTTTTCTCAGCAGCAAGTTATGCAGAAGTAACCGCTAATGCTGCAGCTTCATCAAACTACTTATGGCGTGGTGTAACGCAAACCAGCGACAACGCTCAAGTATCGGGTGGTATCGATTACAGCCATGAATCAGGGTTTTATGCGGGCACATGGGCATCAAATGTGGACTTTGGTGGTGATAAGCCAAGTTATGAACTTGATTTATACGCAGGCTTTGCTGGTGAAATGGGTGAGTTTGGTTACGACGTGGGTTATGTATATTACGCATACCCTGATGCGGTTGACTCAATTGACTTTGGTGAACTTTATGGTGCGTTAAGCTGGAACTGGCTCGAAGGTAAAGTAAGTTATCTTAGCAATGCGCAGTCAGGTGCAACTTCAGAAGAAGATATGATTTACCTAGAGCTAAACGCTACTTTTGAAGTATTAAATGAAACCGAGCTTACATTCCACATTGGTAATTCGATGGGTGATACCGTTGCAGAGTGGTATGGCGAAGACGACAGCTATATTGACTACGGTGTGAGCATTGCAAAAGGTGGCTTCACTTTCGGTGTTGCGCAAACAGATTTAGATGCAGATGACGACTTAAAAGTTTATGTGGGCTTTGCCATGGACTTTGAACTCTAGCAATCAGTATTAATGCTTTAAACTAAAATTACTCCAACTTGCTACAATTAAGGGTGCCTTTCGGCACCTTTATTTCGTTTATATGTAGGCTAATTGTTATGGCACACTGTGACCTGTTGATGCTTGCCAAACGCGATACCATTGCTCACGACTCAAACGCACTTTACTTGCCGCAACTGCTGATTGAATACGCGCTAACTTTCCGGTACCTAAGATTACGCTCGGTTGACATGGTAACGTTAACAACCACGCATAAGCAGCTTGATCGACACTGTCTAACCCGGTTTCTTCGGCAACACTGTGTAATGCAGTTCTCACTCGTTGTGCTTGCTCTGTCTCAGCGAATAATCCGCCACCAGCAAGAGGCGACCAGAGCATAGGTGATATTTGATGCTGTTGGCATAAGTTAAGCGTACCATCATCGAGTGCCCCCATATGTAACGGCGACATTTCAATTTGATTGGTTACTAACTTAAAGTCTAAACGCGACTGCAATAACTCAAACTGTGAAACCGTAAAATTAGATACACCAAAGTTAAGCACTTTACCTTGCGCTTTTAGATCACAGAAGGCGTCTGCAACTTCATCCGCATGCATTAAATAATCTGGACGGTGGATCAATAACACATCAAGGCGATCAGTTTTGAAATTACGCAATGATTGTTCTGCCGAAGCAATGATGTTTGCTTTACTTGAATCATAATGTGCAGTTTTACCTGCAAAGCCATTTTCAGGCCAGGCCGGTTTAATACCGCACTTAGTGATGATCTTAAGTTGATCTCTTAAATGAGACGTTAATGCCTCACCAAAGAGTTTCTCACACTGGTATTGACCATAGATATCAGCATGGTCAACTGTATCTATGCCAAGCGCTAGCAGTTGCTCAATGAATTGCGTTAGAGAAGACCCTCGTTGTTGCCACTCATCTAAACGCCAAAAGCCAGCCACAAACGACGGTAATTTAAATTCTTGCATATGATTCTCCTGAGTTTAGATACGCTTATTGTAAAGTGTGGCCAAACTCAGCGCATTGCTTCGCATACGTTTTCAGAAAAAAATAATGTTTTTGAATGAAATAAAAACCACTTTCTATGCAATTGTGCAATTAGCTAACGTTTCGCCATTAAGAGATACACTCAAGGTGTCTTGGATATTAAGCTTACCTACCCCTTCAGGTGTGCCCGTTAAAACAATGTCGCCCGGCTGTAATGAGAAATATCTGACAATTTCAGAAAGTAGTTGTTCTATTTTGAATATCATCAGGTTGGTGTCACCAGATTGGCGAAGCTCATTATTAATCGAAAGTGAAAATTCATTGTGCGTTAAATCACTCTCTGCAAGCGGTACAAAGCGCGACACTAAACAGCTTTTGTCGTAGGCTTTTGCGCGCTCCCACGGATGCCCTTTCGCTTTCAGTTTTGCTTGCTCATCACGTAACGTAAGATCAAGCCCTACACCTAAACCAGCAATACAAGACTTATAATCTGCAATATTGACCTTATTGAGCGGCTTACCAATTAACAACATTAGCTCCGCTTCATAATGGTGCTCACCTAAGCTATGGTCTAACGCCACTTCCCCTGCCGTATTTACAATACTGCTTGCTGGTTTTAAAAAGAGTAACGGCTCTGTAGGTACTTCATTACCAAGTTCCGCTGCATGGGCAACATAATTGCGCCCCACACACACTGCTTTGCCAATAGGAAGCCCGATAGCCTCACCGTTATTCCATAAATACTTCATTTAAAATTACCTTTTATAGTGCTTGCGCCAGTGCCTTAAGTTCAGCCAAATAGCTGGCTTGTCGCTTTTTATGCCAAGTGAGCATATTAGCGGCAAGACTCACTGCCTTTTCTTGCAACTCAATGGCTTTTGCCAATTTATTACTTTACGCATAAGCCTTGGCTAAGTGGTGATAAGCGTATGCATCTTGCGGATAAAGCGCTAATGCTTGGTTAAATACCTTTATCGCTTGCTCTGGCGATGTTTCTAACAAGTGAAATCCCAGTGCATTAATTGACGATTTAGGTGAGACTTCAAAACCAAACTTTTCAGTTGATAGACACTTATAATGACCAACAATAGCATCCACACCTTGCTTAGCTATTTGTGACTCAGGCGCCAAACCGTTATGAATCTCATCAAAGATCTGCTCTATGCCATACGCAGTAGATAACACCGGCAACGACATAAAATAATGTTCTTTATAATTTTGATATTGCCATTGTAATGATGCAGACGCGTTTGCACTAATTTCTTCTTTTAATTGTGAATATCCATGCTGTTGATGATCTTCTTTTATGGTTTCGCCATGGGTAAACAATAAATAACGCGGTTTATCATTTAGCTTGGCTATTTTCTTACCATAGCCCTTTAATATATTGGCACGCTCTGGCGTGAGCTCAGGGCTAATCACAATATGTGCATTAAACAAGTTCGGTTTATTCACTAAGCTTGAAAGCACCACCGAACCATTCACCCGAAAGCCACTAAAAATGCGAAAGCCGTTAGTACGGTATTGTTTATCAATTTCTGGCACTAATTGGGCTTCAAAAAAATCGAGCAAAGGCGTTGATTTGCCTGTAGCATCAAATAACCGCCCTACCGGATTACCATTTGCAGGCGTCACAATAATGGTTTCTAACCAGGGCCACTCACCATTATGGCTCATCCAATCATGCATTCCCGCTAAGTAACTTTTGGCATTAGGGTGAAAGTCAAACATCAGCACATAGCGTTTGTTTTGCTTTTGCGAATAGCTTTTTGGCAACTGCACATTAAATTCCAATGGTTGCTCAAACCGCTGGTCTGCAATTGTCAGTACTACTTGTTCGGCTTTAAGAGATGCACTCAGAAATGAAAAGCCAAGCATTAGATAACATATTAAAAAGCGCATAATTTCCCTTTATGTTCAAAGTAGAAGTTAATCCAAACTACGGGATAACTTCACCTAAGTAAATTGATTTTGAATTTATAAAACACTTATGACTTTAGGACAATAATGACTTATTTGAGCTAGAGTCCGCAGGAGCAAAAGCGACACTTAAGTCTTAATTTTATCTATAAAAAACAATTGTCTGATTACAATTAATTGGTATCAACTTTTAATTAAAGATGATTTAATAGCCACATATTTGCTCAAAGGATTTGAACATGAAAACCCGTGTATTTATGCTGTCTCTTAGTACTCTACTGTTAGCTGCATGTGGCAGCTCAGAGCCAAAAAAAACACCTATTACAGAACCAGTAAATAACCCTCCTACAATTGAAGTGTCGTTTCCTGAGTCATTAGTCAGTCTTGATACTTTAACAGCTACAATCACCGCAAACGATCCAGATAATGATGCTGTGACGACTGAAATTACATTATTTGAAAACGACACAGCCCTTGCAACGGGTAATCAACAAATTGAGTATGAAATACCTTTTGCACAAACGAATAAAACCTTAACACTAGTAGCATCTGCAACAGATGACCAAGGTGCTATTACAACAGAAACTCACTTAATTGATATTCCTGCTGTCGATATTTCGTTTGAACTCCCGTTTGGCAGTTACTCCCAAAGGTACATTGATATTGAAGCGAATATCTCTAACCTGAATAGTGACAATGCAAGTGTGCGGTGGCAACTTACGAACTCTGAGTACGAATTTGAAACGATAGACAAAACTAAGCTGCGTTTTTATGCACATAAAAAATATACCGAGAATGCAAATTCAGGTAATGCAAACCTGCCTCAAGGAGATGGGTATTCAGAAACGTTAACCGCAATATTAAGTATTGAAGGTTCAGAATTTTTCCATGAATTTACTATATTGCCTGTTGAACAAATTCCTGAATGGCCACATCAAACATCAACTCTAAATTCTTCAGCTTCAGCCTCTGTAGTTAGTAATCAAGGTTCATTAAACCAAGTTGATACAACGCCCTACACTTGTTTAAATAATCAAGCCCAAAAGCCCACAACATTGTATGCATTCGACTTCAATAAAGACGGCAGGGACGATTATTACTGCGTATTCGACCTCACTAGGTGGTCGGAAGCATATAGTGATATTTACTTTTATTTATCCACTAGTGACGGTAATTACACAGAGCAACTTGTACAAACGAATATGGCTAGTGCACAGCGCTCTGCACTGATTTCATGGGACGATAACCTGCCAACATTTATTAGTATAGATAATCAAAAAAATATACTCGGCTTCGATTATGATGAAATCACAGAAAAAATCACACAAACAAGTACAACACCAACCAATGTAAGCGATATCGGCGACTCTATTATTACCCAAACAGACTTGGGTTTTACTCTTGCAATTGCCAATAAAACTTTTGACGTAATTAACTACGATAACTTCATTGACGTGCAGAGTTATTTGGTCTCTGACTCTAAATTAAAGTTGCAAAATGAATTTAAAGCCAGTGGATTGCAAGCCTCTATTTATTTTGAATCATTAACTTATTCAGATATCAATGATGATGGCATTAAAGAGTTGTTATTGTACTTCACTGAGAAGAACGAAACATGCCATTGTCCTGAATATGTCCACTTATTCGTTGCAGACAAAGAATTTACCAAAATTAATGATTTTGGTCAGTTTGAGCGCATACAAATGCTCGACATTGATAACGATGGTTCATTAGAGCTTGCAGGTACAGGTTTTAAAGAGGTTAATATTGGACAACTTAAAGCATCCAGCTTAAATCACCTCACACTAGATAGCGATGGGAACAAGGTAATAACCCAAGTTCAAGATTATTTTAATAACGACTTGTTTTTTTATTATTACTCTGTGTTTATAGATGAAAATATAGGGTTTAAAGTTTACATAAATTCATACGCCGTATGTAACGATTACTCCTATATCGCAATAGGTGACCACCTGTTAACCACGCAAAATAATACTTTCCCCTGCGAAAGCTACCCACTTGAAACTCTATTAGATATCGATGGAGATGGTGACTTAGATATAAAACTATCTAATGAACAAGGTTGGTTTGAAAATACCAACGGTTACCCAATTCAAGTAATTACAGAAAACTATCAAAAAGGACAAGAATAATGGTAAGAAAAGGACTTTTACTCACCCTACCGATATTACTTATCGGCTGTGGCGATTCAGATAAGAAAACTGAAACACCAAAACCAATTGAGCCTGTTAACCAAGCGCCAACGACAAACATTACACCCGTTGGTGATGTAGTAAATTTACAAACTGTCGAGTTTACCGCAGCTGCCAATGATGCCGATAATAACCTCGCATCCACTGAATTTTCTCTTTCCAGTAACGGCGAGGTTTTAGTTACTAGCGATACCACAAACGTTACTTACCAATTCCCTTATTCAGAGCTCGATGTTGATTATCAACTGAGTATTACCGCTACAGATAGTGATGGTCTCTCTGCTAACTCTGTGCAAGAGTTTACAATTCCGGCTAGTAACATAAGCATTAGAGCTTATGAACCGGTTGTGAGTTTACAAGAAGCTAATTTTGAAATTGAATTGAGTAATCTTGATACAAGTCAATTAGAAACATCTCTGACACTGCAATACCTTAACAACGATATAGCCAGTCATAAATCTAACTTAGTCTACAAATTTCCAATACATAAGGAAAAAACCCCATATCAACTAAAACTAGAAGTGTACAATGCTGGTCAAAAAATTATTGAAAATATTAGCTCATTTGAGATAGATCCAATTTCAGTATCGTTTGAACTACCGTTTAATAGCATTTCAATGCGTTATATTGATGTCATTGCTAAAGTAGAAAATATCGCTGAGAACAATCTGTCATCAAATCTCTTACTATCAAACCCTGAATATCAAATTGAAACATTAGCTTCAAATCACATACGTTTTTTTGCTCATAAAAAATACACAACTGATAATGGAAAAGAGAACAAGCCGCAAGGTGATGGGTATTCTGAAGAAATTTCAGCTCTTTTTACGTTTAACAACGAAGAATACACTTTTGATTTCTCTATTCAGCCTTTTCAGAGTGCACCTATTTGGCCAGTAAGACAATCTGCCACTAATTTACAGCACTTAAATACAAACAAGCCTTCAATTGACGTAGACAAATGCCTCAACGGTGATGAACATAATATTGAGCTATTCAAACACGATTTTAATGATGATGGTATTGATGATTTTTACTGTGTAGATGAATCAGGTTCTGACTACGTTCTTTATTTTTATTTGTCACAGGGAACAGATTCTTATCTTGAGCAAATAGTTTCGACAGACCTTTATCGAAACTATGCAAACTATCTATTAGCTAATCCTAATGATGAAAAGCCATATTTTCTTGCTGTTGACAGTCAACGCAACATCATGCTTTTTGAATATAATACTACTAACCAAAACGTAGAGCTAAAGAACATATTTCCCACTGAGAGTGAGCTTGGCTATAGCAAAGGTTTTTATTTTTCTGCTACAAATAACGGCTTTTTATTAGGTTTGACTTACCCTGAAAATGACTATGATGATTTATACGGTTACGCAGATTACACAATCTCAATATCTGATTTCACATATTTTGAAAACGACCTTATAGAAAATAAAAATATCATTCTTGAAAAAGTCGATTTTTCAAACTTTATTGAGCTCGCATACGATGATGTTAACGAGGATGGGATAAGCGAATTAGTATTTCACTTTTCAGATAAAGAGCTTGATGTAAAACCGAGTGAACGCCTAATATTAATTAATAATAATTTCTCAAAAAGTATCGACTTTGGTGAATTCCACACCATTTCGAGACAGAATATCGACGAAGATCCCTACCAAGAAATTATAGCTGAAGGGTTTGTTATTGTTGGTAGCAAACCGCTTGATTCATACAAACATTGGAAATCAACTGGCAAAAGTCATTTAACATTAAATGAACTTGGTGAAAAACAAGTGAACAAACTTGAGGATTTCTTAAATAATGACCTCTTCTTTTATTTCTACAGTATTGACTACCCAATAGATCCAAACAGCGACCTTGCCTTGTTAATCTATCAACCTTACAGCAACGAGAAAAACTCTCCACCTTACACAACGTTAAATAAGCATGTACTTATTAGAAACGAACAAATACCTATTGATTTAAAAGATAGGGATGCTGATGGTGACTTAGATTTAGTCATTGATAATAGTACTTGGATTGAGAACCCTAATGGTTACCCCATTCAAGCCATTATTGATAACTACCAGCAAACACAAAAATAAAAAGAAAGCCGCTTGATGATATTCATAAAGCGGCTTTTATAATCTTATTTCAATTAAAGCTTCTTAATATTATCCCCGCTATCGCGGTCAATAAGCTTCACAAATGGGTCAACACCGGCGAACTTAGGTAACTCTTTTACTTTCAGTTCGATAATGTTTTCACCCGACTTGATATTGTGCTTTTGTAAGTAAAGTACGGTGTTATCCGCTGATAAATCTTCAGGGTCTGCGCTGAATAAACCAATATCAACTTTATCGCTAAACTCTACTTCGGTTTCTTTACCTTTGCTGTCAGCGCGGTTAAGTTTGGCATCAATGGTTAGCGTTACTGTGTATAAGCCATTTTCATCTTGCTGTTCAGCAACTGCAACTTCCGTAGTTTTTAAATCGTATAAGCTGATGTGCTCAAACAAGTTACTTACGAATTGCTTTTCACTGTCATTTGCGTCTTGTGAAATGTATGCCATTAAATCAAGCGTTGTTGGGTAAGGCGTACTCTGATACTTAAACTCTGCTAAGAAATCTTTCAAAGCTTTGTTTAAACGCTCTTCGCCTAGACGGTCTTTTAACGACATCATTACCACAGAGCCTTTACGATAGTGAATGTACTGCTGGTTTTCACTGCGCATAAATGGCATTTCTTCCAGTGCTTCGGTAGTACGGCCACGTAAGTATCGGTCTAGCTCGTATTTTAAGAACTTACGGATTTTCTCTGCGCCATATTTCTTCTCCATTACCATTAACGCACTGTATTGCGATAATGCTTCAGAGATAATTGCGCTGCCTTGTACATTTGCCGCACCCACTTGGTGCCCCCACCATTGGTGAGCCACTTCGTGTGCTGTAACATAGTAAACAGGGTCAATGTTTTCAGGGTCACGTAAGTCAGTAATAAAACCAATTTCTTCTGAATACGGCACCGTATTAGCAAAGCTCTGTGCAAATGAGCGGTAACCTGGGAACTCAATGATGCGCATTTGTTTATGCTGGTAAGGGCCAAACGCTTCAGTGAAGTAATCAATCGAGTCTTTCACCGATTCAATCATACGATCCACATTCATTTCATGGGTTTTGTGATAGTAGACCTCAATATCAATTCCGTTATAGTTTTCCTTTTTCGCTTCTAAGCGCGCAGACATAATTGAGTAGAAGTTCACCATTGGCGCATCCATTTGGTAATGGAAAATACGGCGGCCGTTCTCTACTCGTTCTTCGGTTAAGTAACCCGGCGCAATTGCAAACTGATCTTCCGACGTTGAAATAGTCGCCTCGAAATCGATAAAGCCTGTACCTTTACCAAAGAAGCTTTCATTGTAATAACGGTCGTCTTCTAATTTATTGGCACGCTCTAATGGCTCTAAACCATGTTTGCGGCGCTTATGGCGGTCAACAATTTGGTAGCCCTCGTAGTAGCCGAAGTGAGGTAATAAATCACCGTTGTTAATAAAGGTACCATTATTCAGTAACGTAAAGTCCTCATTACCCGCTCTAAAGCCTTTATGCTCACGCACTACGCTTAACTTACCGCTGCGCGTTTCACCTGGCTGTAATGGCTTATCAAAAGTAAACCATGCAAGGCTGTAGGTTTTATCTAATTCACCTAACGCGCCACCAGCTAACTCTACTGAGTATTGCTCGGTGTAACGTGGCTTATGCACCATAAACTTCTCAATCGCCGTATCGCCCACATTGGTAAATTCAATATTGGCGGTCGCTTCGATTTTGCGTGACTCAGGGAAAATATCAGCGTTGATACTTACCTTAGTAATTACTGGAATATTGTCTTCTTTGTGCTGAACATACGCTTTTTCATAGCCTGCTTGCTCAAGTTCATAATCATCCTGCTCTTGATACACATGCAATACGCGAGTGTTTTGGTAAATGTAACTACCACTAGCAATAAAGATAATTAAACCAGCTGCAACGGTCGCTTTACCATAAACACCTAAATAATAAGGTACTAACTTGATACGTGCTTTAAGAGGTTGCTCAGGGCCGCGATGCCAAAGTGCATAGCTCAATGCACCTAAAACTAAACTTGCACCTAACCAATACAACATAAACCAGTTATGCGCTGTTAAGAAGTGACCATATTGGTTGATGTCTGAATAAGGCACGCTTGGCGCATCAGCAAATTGCCACATTGGATGACTAAAGCCAAAGTTAGAAAGTACTAATGTTCCAATGATGTACACCATAAACAAAAGCATACCGACATATTTGTTAGGGCTAATTACTTGAAGGAAGAATGCCATCACTACTGTCATCATCAATGGCACAAGGTTGATATAACCTAAACGGAATGCATACTGTGATAATTCAAAGTTGGTGTAGCCTTTAAGTGCTTGGTTAGCGACTGTAACAAACGTACCAAAGCTATATAGCAGTACGAAAACAAGTGCTATTGCAATGAATTTAGATAACCAAAAGGTAATGTTATTTACAGGCATGCTATCAATGATATCGCCCATACCTGAGTTGCGCTCACGCCAAACAACTTCTGCACTGTAGTAAGCTAATATCACCAGCATTAATAAACCGGTAGAGCCAGCCACTAATTGCACCATGGTTTGAGTAAGTGGCCAATTAGGCGTACCAAACATGCCCTGAGGGTCAAATAGAGGCGCCATTAACATAAAGCAGGTAATTAGACCTAAAATCAAAAATGGCGCACTAAAAATCACTTGTTTCACTTCAAAAAGCGTACGTGTTTTGAGGTGAGCAAGCGTATTAATACGCGGGCTATTTTTTATGTTAATACGGTTTGCAAGTGCTGATGTATAACTGTCATTTACCGCTGATTTTTCTGCTTTTTTTGCTTTTACTTTAGTTAATGTCAAACCGCGTTTAAAGCCGCCAAACAATGCCAAAATAGCAATCGCAGCCACCAGCCAAATTGCGCGGTTTTGCAGTAGTACACCACTTAACTCAATTGCAGAGTTATTCTTCTCATGCATTGTCCAGTAGCGGGTTACCTCAGCAAAAGCACTGTAGCCAAACGGGTCAATCAATGCTGCTAATTCGCGATATGCAGGTTCACTGGCAAATTGCACCGCCACGTTATAACCAATAAAGAGTGCCACAGCACTTAAATACACACCCATCATTGAGCGGAAGCGAATAGCAATCGCGTAAAAGATACAGGCGAGCACTAATAAAGTAGGTACAGATAAATAGAAGAAAGCAGTGAAGTAATGACTAAATACCGTTGGCCCTAGTCGCTCAACATCAACCCATCCTGCAGCTGCACCCAGTGTGGTACCCAAAAAAATACCCAGCGGCACAAACGCAAATACCGTTAATACTACAGCAAATGAGCCAAAAAATCGCCCTAGCTGATAGCTAACAGGGTTTATTGGCTTGGAATATAAAATCTCCGCCATTTTAGAGCTTTCATTACGGGTTGCCGTGCTTGCAACAAAGTTCACCACCAAAAAGATGGCAAAAAAGCCCAATATTAGTAGTGTTTGTGCGATAGAGAATGGGCCGTTATAAACCACATTACCGCCACCGCCAATTTGCACATTTTCAGATACAGTCGCAAAAAACGTCAGTAGAAAGAAAATACTGCTCGTAACAATAAACGAAGGTTGTCGAGTAAAGTAGCGCCACTCGAAGGCAAGCATTTTTAAAAACATATCGCCTCCTTACGCTGCATTTCGGTGTTGCAGTAGCGTTGAGAAATAAACATCTTCTAAGTTAGCCGGTGCTGCATCAAAACCTTCAGGTGGGTTTTCAGCCATTACATGCACAATGGTTTTACCAGCAAATAAGCGCTTTGAAATAAGTGGCATAGACGATTCAATTTCCTGTGCTTCATCAAGCGATACCGATTTTTTCCAAATCTGACCATTAAGCTGATCGGTAAGCGCTATTGGGTTACCCTCTAGTAAAATTTGACCCGATGCTAACACTGCCATATTCGGGCAAAGCTCAGATACATCTTCTACGATGTGTGTTGATAAAATGATAGCTTTTTCTTCACCTAGGCTTACTAATAAGTTGTGGAAACGGTTTCGCTCTTCAGGGTCAAGACCCGCTGTTGGCTCATCCACAATAATTAAATCAGGATCACCTAGCAGTGCCTGGGCAATTCCAAAACGCTGACGCATACCGCCAGAAAAACCGCTTACCGCTTTTTTACGATGCTGAAATAAATTAGTGTGCGCCAATAAACCTTCAACAGCCTCCTTACGTTCACCTTTACTTTCTAAGCCTTTTAAAATCGCCATATGGTCAAGTAATTCATACGCGCTAATACGTGGATACACACCAAAATCTTGTGGTAGATAACCTAGGCGTTTACGTAAACTTTGCGGATCGTTGAATACATCAATACCATCAAAGGTAATTTGACCAGCATCAGCTGTTTGAAGTGTTGCGATGGTGCGCATGAGTGATGATTTACCTGCGCCATTTGGTCCTAATAAACCAAACATGCCTTTTGGCACTTCGAGATTTACATTATTCAGTGCTTTTACACCGTTGTCGTACGTTTTTGATAACCCTGTTATTGATAACATTTGCGTTCTCTTTTTTGTTTATTGCCAATATTTCATCGGTCAGTCTAAGGAAAGTGAATGCAATATAACCATGTAAAAATGATTAAAGGTTAAATTCGGTGATTAACGGTTTGTTAACAAAAATACTGCTGTGCAAACTAATCAGCTGCTTTGCTGATAATAGTGGTAGTATTTTTTAAAAGGGAAAATCGGATACAACTTACTGTTACAGCTCTATCCATATTTAACAAAAAAGCCGCCAATCTAAATGATTAGCGGCTTTGCACATAATAGTGGGCGTATTATGTATATGGGATAAACTTATGCTACTTGCTGCGTGCCATCAGCGTGGCGAATTAAATAATCAAATGCACCTAAACTTGCTGTTGCCCCACTGCCCATGGCAATAATAATTTGTTTAAATGGGGTAGTTGTCGCATCACCCGCAGCGTAAACACCTGGCATTGATGTAGCGCCTTTATCATCAATAACAATCTCACCAAATGGGGTTAATTCGATACTACCTTTTAAGAATTCAGTATTTGGAATTAAACCAATTTGTACAAAAATACCCGAAAGTGAAAGGCTATGTGCGTCACCAGAAACACGATCCGTATAGTTTAGGCCAGTTACTCGTGTGCCATCACCGATAACTTCGGTAGTTTGCGCATTTTTAATAATTTCAATATTATCTAGGCTGTTGGCCTTTTTGATCAACACTTCATCCGCACGTAACGTATCAGCAAACTCCAATACGGTAACATGCTCAACAATATTAGCTAAATCGATAGCGGCCTCGATGCCTGAGTTACCACCGCCAATCACAGCCACTTTTTTGCCTTTAAATAGCGGGCCGTCACAGTGCGGGCAGTAAGCAACACCTTTACCACGATATTCTTGCTCGCCCGGTACATTCATTTCACGCCAGCGTGCACCCGTTGCCAAAATCACGCTTTTACTCGAAAGTGTTGCGCCACTTTCCAGTGCCACTTCAACGTTGCCAGACTTACCTAAGGTAACCGCTTTTTGCTGGGTAATAATATCAACATCATAGTCTTTAACATGCTCTTCAAGCTGTGCCACCAGTTTAGGGCCTTCAGTTTTTTGCACCGAAATAAAGTTTTCAATGCCAACAGTATCTGCCACTTGGCCACCAAAGCGCTCAGCCACAATGCCTGTCTTTAACCCCTTACGCGCCGCGTAAATTGCTGCGGAAGCACCTGCAGGCCCACCACCAACTACAAGTACATCAAATTCATCTTTTTGTGACAGTAGCTCGGCTGTTTTTTCTGCTGCGCCATCATCCAGCTTATTGATAATGTCACTGAGTGTAAGTGCACCTTGGCTAAATAGCTCACCATTTAAATACACGCTTGGTACGGCTAAAATGTTGCGCTCTGACACTTCATTCTGGAACAGTGCGCCATCGATCATAGTAACCGTAACATTCGAATTTAAAGCCGCAATTGTATTAAGTGCTTGCACAACTCCCGGACATGTTTGGCAACTCAGCGAAATATACACTTCGAAATTAAGTGTACTTTGCAGCCCCTTAATTTGCTCCACTTCCAGCTCACTTGCTTTGGTAGCAACACCACCTGTATGTAACAGTGCCAAAATTAAGCTTGTAAATTCGTGGCCCATTGGCACACCTGCAAAATTAATTTCGGTGCCTCTTTTCGGTGAACGAATTGAAAGCATTGGTTTGCGCTCAATTGTATCGTCTTCACGAATTAAAAAATGCTCACTTAGGCCTAACAAATCATTTGCTAATGCTTTAACTTCCTGTGATTTTGTACTGTCATCTAAGGCAATAACCAGCTCTACAGGGTCGACAATACTGCTAAAATGGCTCTGTAATTGTGTTTTGATATTGTTATCTAAAATACTGTTCATGATGATCATTCCTTAAATGACATTAATCGGTAAAACTTAGTTACTGCCTGCTTAAAGCAGGCAGTAAAAGTAAGACAAGTTAGATTTTGCCAACTAAGTCTAATGAAGGAGCAAGTGTTTCAGCGCCTGGCTGCCATTTTGCAGGACACACTTCACCATCATGTGATGCTACATATTGCGCAGCTTGAATTTTACGAACAAGTTCAGCTGCATCACGGCCAATACCTAAATCGTGAGTTTCGATAACTTTAATCTCACCTTCTGGGTTAATTACAAATGTACCGCGTAGTGCTAGGCCTTCTTCTTCAATCATTACACCGAAGTTGCGAGTAATGCGGCCAGTTGGGTCACCAATCATTGGGAACTGGATTTTCTTAATTGTGTCTGACGTGTCGTGCCACGCTTTGTGCGTAAAGTGTGTATCAGTTGATACTGAGTACACTTCAACACCCATTTCTTGCAACTTGCTGTAGTGATCCGCTAAGTCGCCAAGTTCTGTAGGGCAAACAAAGGTAAAGTCTGCTGGGTAAAAGAAAACAACCGCCCACTTACCTAAAACGTCTTTTTCAGAAACTTCAACAAACTCACCATTGTGGTATGCCATTGCGTTGAACGGTTGGATAGTTGTATTGATTAACGATGTGCTCATAATATTTCTCTCTCTATAATGTAATTAGTCATCGGAAAAATTAATTAATGCTTTCCGATTGGCTTGATATATAGATTAAGAAATTCAATTAAAAAGATAAAACAGATTAATTTGATTACTGTAATCGATTTTTAAGAACATCATAAAGTGATCGATTTTAATCTGCTAATTAATGACTTTCATTAGCACTATCATCACACTTAATTTTTTGCTCGCCATAAAAGTAGATATTATTTACTAAGGTATAAGAACCCGATAACAGACCAGATACCGGAATGATTATGGGAGACAGTACAAACCCAGACACGCTGTAGAAAGTATTAGTTGCTTTCGCAACATCAACCACTTTTAGTGTTTTCTTGTCACTAGAAAGCTCACAGCGCAATTTTGCAACACGGGTTGCTTCTTTATCTGTAACAGGAAACACCACACAAGCAGAAAGCAAAGAAAGTAATATTAAAAGCAGCATCGTTCTCATAGTCGACTCCATGATTTATAAGATTTTTTACTATAGCGAATGCAAGCTAATGTGACTGTAAGTATCTGTAAAAGCAAATTGATGGTTAACTATTTTTCACATTGACCACCAATAACACTTAAAAATATTTGCACCTAAGTGATACCAAGGATATAACAAAAATAAAAAAGGAAAAATTATGCAAGATCATCAATCAGTACCACTCACAGACTTTATCGAATACTCTCAGGAAGAGATGTTAAATCGGGCACAAACCTTTTTAGATACCAGTAAACGTCGCCATTCTATTCGTTCGTTTTCAAATAAGCCTGTACCAAAAGAAATAATTGAAACCTGTATAAAAGTAGCCGCAACCGCACCAAGTGGTGCAAATCATCAACCATGGCATTTTGTAGCCATCAACAGCATGGATGTTAAAAAGAAAATAAGAGAAGCTGCCGAAGATTTAGAACGCTCTTTCTATCAAGGGCGTGCGGGTGAAGAATGGCTCGATGCACTAAAACCTCTTGGCACTGACGACCAAAAACCTTATTTAGAACATGCCCCTTGGCTAATTGCCATATTTAGCCAGAAGAAAGGCGGTATTCATGTTGAAGACAAGAACACCAATTACTATGTACATGAAAGTGTGGGTATTGCCACTGGGTTTCTAATTCAGGCTTTGCACCATAGCGGTTTAGTTACACTCACCCATACCCCAAAACCCATGAGTTTTTTAACCGATATTTGTGGCAGAAACAAAGATAATGAGCGACCCTATATGCTAATTATTGCAGGATACCCAGCCGAAAACGCAACGGTTCCTGAGCATGCGCTAGTTAAAAAAGACATTACTGAGGTTTCAAGCTTTTTATAATGAAAATACAACCAGGAAAATACCAGCACTTTAAAGGTAACTTTTACCAAGTCATTGACACTGTTACTCATAGCGAAACACAAGAAACGCTTGTATTGTATAAACCACTCTATGGCGAGCAGGCGCTGTGGGTAAGACCAATTGAAATGTTTGTAGAAGAAATAGAGCGCGACGGAAAAGTGTTTAAACGTTTTACCTTGGTAGAATAAGAGCCGTAGTGGCATATAGACAAAATAAAAAAACGCTGCAATTGCAGCGTTTTTTTATTTAAAGCTAGTTAGTGAATAAATCAAAAATATTGCCTAAGGTGCTTGTCTTTCCTCGGTAAAACTCAGTGTAAGTACAGTTTTTACATACTACCGCGGTAAACTTCCTATTTTGCATATCAAAGATTTTTGACCAGCCACTACCCGTTGTGGCTATTTCATCTGTGTCATAGCTTTCGCACTGACACTTAGGGCAAGACCAATTCGCCATACACCCTCCTATTTATTATTTCTTTTTACCATCCATTGACCATAAAATGCTTTGGTCTGCACCCATTACGGTTGTTGGCATTTGACCGTTCCACTGCTGTGCACGCATATAATCAACAAGTGTCGCATTTGCTTTAATTGCTTCAGCTTTCTTTTGAATCGCTTGCGCTTCTGCAAGACCTTTAAGCTTTATTGCCTCAGCTTGTGCTTCTGCTTCTACGCGAATCGAATATGCTTGACCATCGGCTTTTGCTTTAGCCGCATCACGTTGCGCCATTGCCGTGTTTACTTCACGCTGAGCTTCAAGTTTTTGGCGCTCTAAACGGTGCATTTCTGCCGCCGCTAGGTTTTTCTCAGTTTGTTTGGTTTCAATTGATTGAATGTACTTTTGCGGTAACACTAAATTCTCTAACTGAGCCGAGTCTAGTTTTACTGGGTACTCTTTCATTTCTTCAACTAAAAGCTCTTCAATCTGTGCAATTACCTGCGAGCGATTCTGAATTAGCTCTTCTGCTTTATATCGCGCCAGTGCATCTTTTGTCGCAGAGCGCAGTTTTGGATCGAGAATTCGGTTTTCAAATTGACTTAAACCACCGTAACTTTTGAATAGCTCAAATGCTTGTTCGCGCATTACCGTCCAGTTGATCGATACTTCAGCTGTCACCGGCATTTGCTCGTGTGTTGATGCATTTAATTTTTCAACATTTTTGCGGGTACGGATCTCCAGCACCTCAACATCATCAACAAACGGTATTTTAGTATGTAGACCTGGGTTTACTTGTTCTTTTGCTTCACCAAAACGTTTGATAATACCAACGTGACCTTCATCAACTGTGTACATCGCTGAATAAATCAGTGATAAACCGACAACACCAACAATCGCACCTACGATTGGCCCTTTCTTCTTTGGTACTGCCATTGTTAAATCTGGTAAATCATTTTTATCATTCAACATACTTGTTACTCCAATGTATTAAGTGACACAAACAGTAACAAATAATTACCTTAATTGGGCAAATAAATGATTTTAGGTCTAACGCCATGCCAAACGGAGTTAGACACTTTTAAAAGGTAAATAAACCAATTTAACTAAATTTAATCGCTTTTAGCTTCATTTTTCAGGCTCGAATAAAATAGCTTAGTAACGCGTTCTTCGGGCAACCAATTGGAATAAGTGAGATTTAAACTAGCAAGTGGTTTGAGTGCCAAAACTTGCTCTAGACTTTTGCTATCCGCCATAGCATTTAGCATTAGCTGTTTAGCATTTTTTAACAGCGCTAGGTACGACTGCAAACCTTGCTTAGAGGTTACCGGACCATGCCCAGGAATAATTTTAGTATTATCATTCACTTTTGAAAGCACATCAGTTACCGCATTGATAACACCGTCTAACGAGCCCCCACTATCTACATCAACAAACGGTAGACTTTTTAAATTAAAGAAGATATCCCCCATGTGTACTGCGTTGGCTTTGTCATAGAAAATAACCGCATCGCCATCGGTATGTGCATTGTGATAATGCCATAGCTGCGCATGCTCGTTGTTAAAGTGCAGTGTCATATCTTTACCAAAGCTAATTACGGGTAGGTACTTTGAACCTTCGCCATACTTGTCTTTTAAGCGCTTGTATACATTGTGATGCGCAATTACATGGCTTCCCGCATTAGCAAAGTTCTCATTACCGCCAGTATGATCGCCGTGATGGTGAGTATTAATAACGAACTCTGGCGCTCCATCTTGTAACTTGCTAATTTGCGCCTTAATACCATCACTTAATTTAGCAAACTGGTCGTCTACAATATAAATACCATCTTCCCCGCTGCTAATGGCTATATTGCCACCTTGCCCATATAGCACGTGTAAATTATCTGACAGCTTTTCAAGTTTAAACTCTACGTTTGAAGCAACAACTGGCAAGCTTAGACAACCCATTAAAAACAACAGTAGTAACGTTAATTTATTCATAACAAGGCCTTTTGGTTTTTATGCTTCTACGAGTTTTAGCAACTTATGGTTTAAAAAAACAGCAAAAATAATTCTTGACGAAATTGATTACAACTGTAATTCTTATGTTAGTTTTAATTACACGTGTAATCTTTATGGATATTAGTAATTCTGAATTTGAAGTGCTGCAAGCACTATGGCGAGTTCACCCAGCCGACGCGCAAACGGTTGTCGATGAACTTAATAAAGAAAAAGACTGGCACGAAAAAACGGTCAAAACCCTACTTGGTAGAATGGTAAAAAAAGGCGCAATTAGTTTTGAAAAAAATGGCCGCAGTTATATTTACTCTCCGGTGTTGGAAATTGAAGCATATCAAGTACAAGAAAGTGAAAGCCTGATTGAGCGTTTATTCAATGGCCGCATTGCGCCATTGGTTACAGGCTTTGCCAAAAATAAAAACTTAAGTAAGCAAGATATCGATGAGCTAAAGCATTTGATCGATAAATGGGAAAAAAATAATGATTGATTGGCTAATAGAGCAGCTTTGGCCGTTAAGCTTAGCCATTGTCTGCGTATTGCTGTGTAGTAAGTTACTCCACAGTTTTTTAAGCGCTAAGTTTCAGTATACCTTGTGGCTGTTAGTTCCACTTGTGCTCATCTTAAATAACTTACCCATTTCTAATAGTTTATCGTTAGAAACTGAGTTGCATCGCTATGTGGTGTCAGTAAAAACGCAATCTAAGTCATTGGATATTTATGGTTTTGTTAGCATGATTTGGCTACTTGGGTTTAGCTTAATGGCTTTCCTTGTTATCTACGAACACGTTTCAATTGGTAAAAAGTTTAATAAAAACAAACAGTTTAGCCATAAAATAAACAGCCACTTACCAGTTTACTATAGCGACTCAGTGAATAGTCCTGTGCTTTTTGGCTTACTCAAACAGCGCCTTTTTATCCCCCGTGACTTTCATGCAAGTTACGATACCGAGCAAGCAAAACTTATTTATCAACATGAATGGGTTCACTACACGCGCCAAGACAACTGGAGCAATGCATTTGCTATCGCACTACTACTTATATTTTGGTTTAACCCTCTTTGCTGGATCGGTTACAGCCAGTACAGAAAACAACAAGAAGTTGCCTGTGATGCTGCCGTATTAGCTCACGCAAACAGAACACAGCGAATAGCATATTGTCGCGCTTTAATTGCATGTGTTTCTGACAACCATAACTCACTTTCTAGTTACAGTTACTACATGGAGAAAAGTACGATGAAACAACGTTTAAACACAATTCAAAAAATGCCAAAAGGCAATGTTATTGTAAATGTATTGCTTAGCTTAGTACTATTTGCAGGGCTCACTAGTGTAGCCTTTGCTAAATACGGCGAAGGCACTAAAGAATACAGCAAAGAAGAAGCACAACCTATTGTACGCATTGAACCTGTATATCCTAAACAGGCCGCAGATCAGGGGATTGAAGGCTCGGTAGTATTAGGGTTTACTTTAACAGCAGATGGTCAAACAGATAACGTTAAAGTTATATCTGCTGAACCAAAAGGAATATTTGATCGCGAAGCAAAACGCGCATTAAAACAGTGGAAGTACACACCTACAAAAAACACTAACAAACAACACCTAGTACAATTAGACTTTGCTCTTTCGGAAGAATATAAATCAAAGGATTTAGTTGAACGTATCAAGGTAAGCTCACACTAATTCCCAAGAACTATTGCTTTGTAGCAGAAGCGATTGTTAAAAGGGTATCATATGATGCCCTTTTTTACGTTTACCTTTTCTCAAAGTCGATGCGATGCACTATTTCACCTGGTAACAAAGGCGTATTCTTTTGTTCAATATAGTCATTGTAACCTGCTCGATAATAAGGCGATAAAGGGTGGCCGCTTTGCCCGCCTGGCAGAGTTAAAATCGCTTTTTGCTCTAATCCTGGTTGCACAAATAAGCGCTGTGATGCGCCAAAACTAGTCCCTTGTACAGCTGGCATAAAACTATCGCCAAATGCTGGTGTTTTAGGCATATCAAGTAACTTACTTAGTAGTGGGATCTGTTCACTAAACGGGTGCTGTATATTAAGTTCGTTTACAGCTCCCCATGTTAATTGATTTAAAGATCCACTATCGCTTCCAGTGTGCTTATTGAGCAAGTCGCTTTTCATATTGATATATGTCGTGCTTAATAATTCTGGCCATGAAGCTACACTTGGCGGCAACCATTGATCGGTAAAACTATTTATTAATTGCCATGCTGCAGGTTCGAGATCGTTCTTAATTGGTGCTAATGTTAGCCCTTCTGCTCTTAATTGCGTTTCAATTGGGGAGAACAGCTTATTTATCAATGCCGAGCGATACCGTCTAACCAAGGTGTACCCTACAGAATCTGCACATGCGCATTCACCCCAATTTTCAACTAACTTGATATCTTGTGCATACTTTTCAGGCGATAAGTTGAGCACCTTAAGCAATAGCGCTTGCCATGGTTTTAAAAATATCGCTTGGTTATCAAGTTGAATTTGATAAAAGTCGTGTTCACTAAATTGTTCCTTTTCAAATAAGCGCTGCTGTATTTGTTTAGCACGAGCACCTAAAGCGTACCCTCCGTTGCCATAACGCTTATCTTGTTCAACACTCACTACTCTGCTATTTCCGCTCCATAAACGATTATTCTCTGGATTTACCATAAAAGGAACGTCTACTGCATCGTATTGCCAATTGGTATCAAATACTTCAGGTTTAATTGCAATTTCAGTTGGCGTTGTGCGCGCAGGAATAGCACCGGTTGCTTGCCATGCTGCATTACCCAAACTATCGGTGACTAACATGTTCTGTACCGGTATACCGATCGTTTTTGCAATCGATAATGCCTCTTCAACATTCGTTGCGCGCTCTAAGTTCATTAACTCCATGTCGACTGCGTAATCTTGATGAGCAACCCATTTCAGCGCATATTTCTTGCCTGCGATATGTTTTACAGGACCAAACTCACTTTTTTCAAGCGAATACATATATTCTTTATCTGGCGTAACTATGCGCTCATGAATTGTCTTCGTCTCTTGTGTTTCATCCAGTGCAATCCAATCTGCTGTATCGATATATGCATTTGTAAATCCCCAAGCGACATGACCATTTGTCCCAACAACAACAGCCGGTGCTCCTGGTAAGCTAACCCCTGTTATTTGATAGTTCTTATCGTTTTCAACATAGTTAAGTTGGGTGCGGTACCAAATAATCGGCACGGCTAGCCCTAAATGCATGTCATCTGCTAATAATGCATTACCAGATTCAGTTAACCTACCAGTCACAGCCCAGTTATTACTGCCAATATCTTTAGGTTCATGAATTTCATGCGTTACATTAGTAAACAGCGATTTATTAATTGATGGAATTGCATACTCAACTAATTCAAACTCTGAGCCATCGAGTGCTGCTTGATATTGACTTGGTTGAGTTAAGAAGCCAACCATCTCACTGCCAAATTGTTCAGCAATATAAGTAAGAGTTAAATCGCGATTAAACGTTTTTGATTGTAAATCGAGATACATACTGAAAATTACAAGCAAGCTGTCTTCAGGTAGCCATGGCTTGCGACTTGCACCTGTTAATAAATATTCAAAGCTTGAGTAAGGTGTATGGCTTTGCGCCAAATTAACACCTTGCGCATAACGTTTGAGAATTTCCGTATGCTCTGTTGGTAGACTTTTAAGAATTTCTTTACTTCGCTTTCTAAATTGGTGAAAGCGCATTTTTTTATCCAAGCCTACCGCTGCTTTGCCAAATAATTCCGAAAGTTCACCAGCAGCGTTGCGACGCAGTAAGTCCATTTGAAAGAAACGATCTTGTCCGTGCGCGTAGCCTAATGTAAACGCAGCATCTTTTCGTGATTTAGCATTGACCACAGCGTGGCCTAACGCATCGCGTTCCAAAGAAGTGTTATTTGATATATCAGAAACCTGTGTTTTACCCGATAACTCAGGTAAGCTCAAAGTGAGTATCCCATAAACAGTTGCAGTGGCGACTAATGCAGCAATAATTAAGAATAATGAAAGCCATTTTATTATTTTTGTCATTTGCTTCCCTTTTTTAGCAGGACTTATTTAGTGTAACTAGGCAGTCAATTTTATAATCGCATAGTTATATGTTGTCCAGTTTAACACTCAACAATTAGTTAGCCAGCGCAAATCAGATTAAAAAAACAGCAAAATAACTATACAAAAGACAGAAAATATTACTATACTGTTTAGCGTATACTGATTTTCATCTTTCCATTGTCTGATCTGCAAAAAGCTGGTTTTCTCCTCCAGCTTTTTTCTTGCCCAAAGAATAATAAACAACGGTTCATAAAGACGATATTAAACCACTAGAGCAATTAACTTCGGTAGGTTTTGATATCGACCCACAAACCCGTCATATGATGAAGAGACTGATAAATATGAATAATAAGCACAGCATTATTATCGACCCAACAGTGATTTTTTCACCGCAAGAAGAAGCCGAGATAGCTTAGACTCAAGGGTTCAGGGTTCAGGGTTCAGGGTTCAGGGTTCAGGGTTCAGGGTTCAGGGTTCAGGGTTCAGGGTTCAGCAATATTCTGAAGTCTAGCTGCTTAATTCTAAAATTCTTTAGTGCCTCAAACGCAAAAAAGCCTCAACATAATGTTGAGGCTTTCTTTTAATTAGGAGCTTGGCGATGTTCTACTTTCACATGGGCGAACCCACACTATCATCGACGCTGTTTCGTTTCACTTCTGAGTTCGGCATGGGGTCAGGTGGTTCCAAAACGCTATAGTCACCAAGCAAATCTGGTTGACTTAAGAGCTTGTCTTAAATCTAAATCTGGAAAGCTTTTTTTAAGTAAATGTCTACTTTAGTATCTTAATCTATTCAACTTCTGCGGGTTATAAACCACTTTGGCGTTGTATGGTTAAGCCTCACGGGTAATTAGTACGAGTTAGCTTAATGCCTCACAGCACTTCCACATCTCGCCTATCAACGTTGTAGTCTTCAACGGCCCTTCAGTTAACTCAAGTTAAAGTGAGAACTCATCTCGAGGCTCGCTTCCCGCTTAGATGCTTTCAGCGGTTATCGATTCCGAACGTAGCTACCGGGCAATGCAATTGGCATCACAACCCGAACACCAGCGGTTCGTCCACTCCGGTCCTCTCGTACTAGGAGCAGCCCCTCTCAATTCTCAAACGCCCACGGCAGATAGGGACCGAACTGTCTCACGACGTTCTAAACCCAGCTCGCGTACCACTTTAAATGGCGAACAGCCATACCCTTGGGACCGACTTCAGCCCCAGGATGTGATGAGCCGACATCGAGGTGCCAAACACCGCCGTCGATATGAACTCTTGGGCGGTATCAGCCTGTTATCCCCGGAGTACCTTTTATCCGTTGAGCGATGGCCCTTCCATTCAGAACCACCGGATCACTATGACCTACTTTCGTACCTGCTCGACGTGTCTGTCTCGCAGTTAAGCTTGCTTCTACCATTACACTAACCGTACGATGTCCGACCGTACTTAGCAAACCTTCGTGCTCCTCCGTTACTCTTTGGGAGGAGACCGCCCCAGTCAAACTACCCACCAGGCACTGTCCACAACCCCGATTCAGGGGCCTATGTTAGAACATCAACACTACAAGGGTGGTATTTCAAGGACGGCTCCACACAATCTAGCGACTGTGTTTCAAAGCCTCCCACCTATCCTACACATGTAGGGTCAATGTTCAGTGCCAAGCTGTAGTAAAGGTTCACGGGGTCTTTCCGTCTAGCCGCGGGTACACAGCATCTTCACTGCGATTTCAATTTCACTGAGTCTCGGGTGGAGACAGCGTGGCCATGGTTACACCATTCGTGCAGGTCGGAACTTACCCGACAAGGAATTTCGCTACCTTAGGACCGTTATAGTTACGGCCGCCGTTTACCGGGGCTTCGATCAAGAGCTTCGCCGAAGCTAACCCCATCAATTAACCTTCCGGCACCGGGCAGGTGTCACACCCTATACGTCTTCTTTCGAATTTGCAGAGTGCTGTGTTTTTAATAAACAGTCCCAGCCACCTAGTCACTGCGACTCCCGTCCGCTTAGAGAGCAAGTCTCATCACAGATAGGAGCGTACCTTCTCCCGAAGTTACGGTACAATTTTGCCTAGTTCCTTCACCCGAGTTCTCTCAAGCGCCTTAGTATTCTCTACCTGACCACCTGTGTCGGTTTGGGGTACGATTCGAAATAATCTGAAGCTTAGAGGCTTTTCCTGGAAGTATGGCATCAACAACTTCCACTCCGTAGAGTGTCGTCTCGTATCTCAGCCTTAGAAACCCGGATTTGCCTAAGTTTCCAGCCTACATACTTTCACATGGACAACCAACGCCATGCTTGTTTAGCCTGCTCCGTCCCCCCATCGCAATTATTCCAAGTACGGGAATATTAACCCGTTTCCCATCGACTACGCCTTTCGGCCTCGCCTTAGGGGTCGACTCACCCTACCCTGATTAGCATGGGATAGGAACCCTTGGTCTTCCGGCGAGCGGGTTTTTCACCCGCTTTATCGTTACTCATGTCAGCATTCGCACTTCTGATACCTCCAGCATACCTCCCGGTACACCTTCAACAGCTTACAGAACGCTCCCCTACCCCGCGAATAAATTCGCAGCCGCAGCTTCGGTGGTATGTTTAGCCCCGTTACATCTTCCGCGCAGACCGACTCGACCAGTGAGCTATTACGCTTTCTTTAAAGGATGGCTGCTTCTAAGCCAACCTCCTGGCTGTCTGGGCCTTTCCACATCGTTTCCCACTTAACATACACTTTGGGACCTTAGCTGGCGGTCTGGGTTGTTTCCCTCTCCACGACGGACGTTAGCACCCGCCGTGTGTCTCCCGGATATTACTTATTGGTATTCGGAGTTTGCAAAGGGTTGGTAAGTCGGGATGACCCCCTAGCCTTAACAGTGCTCTACCCCCAATAGTATTCGTCCGAGGCTCTACCTAAATAGATTTCGGGGAGAACCAGCTATCTCCCGGTTTGATTAGCCTTTCACTCCTAGCCACAGGTCATCCGCTAGCTTTTCAACGATAGTCGGTTCGGTCCTCCAGTCAGTGTTACCTGACCTTCAACCTGCCCATGGCTAGATCACCGGGTTTCGGGTCTATACCCAGCAACTAAACGCGCAGTTAACGCTCGCTTTCACTACGGCTCCCCTAAATGGTTAACCTCGCTACTGAATATAAGTCGCTGACCCATTATACAAAAGGTACGCAGTCACAGAACGAATCTGCTCCTACTGCTTGTACGTATACGGTTTCAGGTTCTATTTCACTCCCCTCACAGGGGTTCTTTTCGCCTTTCCCTCACGGTACTGGTTCACTATCGGTCAGTTGGGAGTATTTAGCCTTGGAGGATGGTCCCCCCATATTCAGTCAAAGTTTCACGTGCTCCGA
>NZ_CP011039.1:0-75000 GCF_000238255.3 Pseudoalteromonas spongiae UST010723-006 | reverse complement strand
GATATCGAATTGACTGTGCTGAAATAAACAAAGTTTATTTCCGTTGGTCACTCAGTTTAATTAAGTCTAAATTTTGTTACGCTTTAAAAGCGTATGTTAGAACTTAATCTGTACGAGTGCCCACACAGATGATTGCTTAAATTTTTAAAGAACAGTGCAAACAACCTTGTGTTTACCGCGACGCTTCGTCGCTGTTAGGGCTGCGTATGTTACGCTTTCCTAATTTTTTGTCAACACTTAATTTTGATTATTTTCTTTTTATTCTGAAAACGTTCAAAACTCAGTTTTACTTGACTCAACTAACTCGTGATTCGCTGCTATGCTGCGTCGTTCCCCGTGTTGGTGGAGGCGCATTATAGAGAGATTTGATTTGAGCGCAACCCCTTTTTTAAAGAAAGTTTGCAAATTTGGTGCGTTAGCTCATTTAGCGAACAAAAGTGGCGTTTTATTAACAAAAACGCCATATTTTTACGCTTTAGTTAACCGCTATGTGTAAAGTTTGACCGCCTTTACGTGCATACTCGCACTCGGCTTCGAGTTCTGCTTGCATTAGCGGGTGCTGGCTAAACCATATATGTGGAATAACAATTGATAGATCATTATTTGATGTAACTAACTTTAATTCAGGTAGTACGTCGTCTTTTCGACGCATACTTAATATAACGGATAGACGTAATATGTGGAGCAACTTAGATGTCACATCCGAAAAGCAGCCTAATGACTCAAAGTTTAACTTGTCGATATCTTCTTTGTGATACTTAACTAAAAAAACAACACGGTTTTTCTGTGCCTTGGTAAAACCTGGCATATCAGTATTCGTCATTATGTATGCGCCATGTTGACCATACTTTTTATAACCAATTAATAAGCCTGTTTCATGTAACTTCGCAGCAGCGTCCAGAATCGATAAGTCTTCATCATTCAACTGCCAATCATCTTTTACTTGCTTTGCGAATAAAAGTGCGACGTCCGCGACACGTTGTGATTGTGTTGCATCAATATGATAACGGCTGATAAAGCTTTGAACTGTGCGCTCTCTAATATCGCTATTATGTAGCTCCGGGATCATGGAGTACAAGACTCCCTCCCTTAATGCACCACCAGCAAGCCCCATTACTTCAATATCTAAACTTTCAAATAATGCGATTAAAATTGAAAGACCCGATGCAAATACAAGTTTTCGTTCTTGCATTAATCCAGGAAGGTCGAGTTTATCAATCGATTTGTATAAAACAGCTTGGTGTTTAATGGCATTCAGTTTATCAAGCGTCAGTAAATCATCTTGCCTTTGTGCAATCATGATTTCCTGAATAGCTTGAACCGTACCGGATGCCCCCGACACACTTAACCAACCAAGTTGTTTATACTCAGCCACTACAGGCGCAATAACTTCTTTTGCTGCATTTGTTGCGGCTTCAAAATTATCATGCGTTAACAAGCCATTTTCAAAGTACTTTTCAAGATAGGTTACACAACCCATATTTAGGCTTTTATATAAAAGAGGATCAAAGCCATCGCCAATCACCACTTCTGTACTGGCACCACCGATATCAATAACCAGTTGTTTACCGAGTGTTGATGAAGTGTGCGCCACCCCTTTATAGATTGTTTTTGCTTCTTCTTCACCACTGATTACGCGAATTGGATGACCGAGAATTAGCTCTGCTTTTTCGACAAATTGCTGTGCATTTGCCGCTAAGCGTAATGTAGCTGTAGCAACAATCGTAATATTATCTTTCGGAATATCTTGAAGTCGCTCAGCAAAAAGGGAAAGACATTCCCACCCTCTTTGCATGGCTTCAATGCTTAACTGGCTATTTTCATCCAGCCCTGCCGCTAATCTTACCTTTCGTTTAACACGTCCAATTGTTTGCAAGTCGCCTGCTACGGCTTTGGCTATTAACATATGAAAACTGTTAGAGCCTAAATCTATAACGGCATAACAGTTCTGATCATTTGCTTTATCAACGGTTAGCATTGATACCTCAAAAAACTACTAACTATGAGCTCTTCTTTGAGCTGGTTTATTTGAGCGTCGGTTATTTTGATTTGGACGCTTTGCACGGTTATAACGCGGCTTAGGAATGTCGTCTAACAATGCTGTTTTATCATAATGTGACAATGGGATCGCATGGTCAATATACTCTTCAATTGGCTGAAGGTTGTATGCATATTGCTCACAAGCAAAGCTAATGGCATGACCATAAGCACCTGCACGACCAGTTCGACCGATGCGGTGAACATAATCTTCACAATCATCAGGTAAGTCAAAGTTAAACACATGACTTACTGCATCAATGTGTAATCCACGTGCGGCAACATCGGTCGCAACTAAAAAGTCTAAATGACCATCAGTAAACTGCTTTAAAATTGAAATACGTTTTTTCTGATTAACGTCGCCCGTAAGTAAACCTACACGGTGCCCGTCTGCTTTCATCCACTGATATACGTTTTCACACATATGTTTTGTATTAGCAAATACAATTGCTTTATCCGGCCACTCTTCTTCTATTAATGTAAGAAGAAGTGGAATTTTATCGTCTTGAGATGTGTGGAAAAGCTCTTCTTGAATGCGCTGATTAGTTTTTTGCTCAGGCTCAACCTGCACATGAATCGGATTGGTCATATGCTCAAACGCTAATTCTTGTACGCGGTATGAAAGTGTAGCCGAGAACAGTAAATTTAAACGCTCTGTCGCTTCAGGCATGCGGCGCAGTAAATAGCGAATATCTTTAATAAAGCCAAGATCGAACATACGGTCAGCTTCATCAAGTACTACAACTTCGATATCGTTTAGGCTGTAATTGCCCTGCTTATATAGATCGATCAATCGGCCTGTTGTGCCAATTAAAATATCTACACCTTTTTCTAACTGTGCCTGTTGTTTTTCATATTCCTCGCCACCATATACAATGCCAAGGTTAAGTTTACAGTCGGGTGCAAATATTTTTGCATCGTTATAAATCTGTAACGCTAACTCCCGAGTAGGCGCCATAATAAGCGCTCTTGGGTGTTTACTTGCCCCTTTACTATTGACCAATAAGTGGTGACAAGTCGCAGCTAAAAACGCAATGGTTTTACCTGTACCAGTTTGAGCTTGCCCTGCAATATCTCGTTTTTGTAGTGCATAAGGTAAACTTTTTGCCTGAATTGGCGTACAAAGTTCAAAGCCTTTGCGAGTAAGTCCGGCAACCACTTCCGGCGCAATATCAAAGTCGGCAAACTTTGTTTCGGTTAAATGTGTCTTATTCATAGCGAATAAGCATAACGCTTAAACTTGCAATAAGAAACAATAGTGTTTAAATACGCTATAAATAAATTCGCGAAAATTATCGGAGAACCCAATGAGCGATAAAATTATCCAACTAACAGACGATAGCTTTGAGTCTGATGTAGTTAATGCTAGCGGCCCTGTACTAGTTGATTTTTGGGCTGAGTGGTGTGGTCCTTGTAAAATGATCGCGCCAATTCTTGATGAAGTAGCAGAAGAATTTGCTGGTCGTGTAACGATCGGTAAATTAAACATTGACCAAAACTCTGGCACGCCGCCAAAGTTTGGTATTCGTGGTATTCCTACATTACTACTGTTCAAAGACGGTCAAGTTGCTGCAACTAAAGTTGGTGCACTATCTAAAACTCAACTAGTTGAGTTTTTAGAAGAGAACGCATAAGAAAAAGGCTGGTTTAACCAGCCTTTTTTCATTTTTGCACTGATTATTTTTTATAAAGACTGGACGCTTTTAACAAGAGCTGCTATTTTCTACATCATATTTATCCTAAGTAATTATTCATTATTACTTCCACTCAAAAACCTTGAGAATAAAATATTAAAGAACCCACCAATATGCATTTACGCGAACTTAAAAATAAGTCGATTAACGAACTTGTAAAACTAGCTGAGTCCATGGGACTTGAAAATGTAGGCCGCTTAAGAAAACAAGACATTATTTTTGCCATTTTAAAAGCTCACGCAAAGAGCGGCGAAAACATCTATGGCGGTGGCGTATTAGAAATACTTCAAGATGGATTTGGCTTCCTTCGTTCTTTCGAAGCCTCTTATTTAGCTGGGCCAGATGATATCTATGTATCGCCTAGCCAAATCAGACGCTTTAGTTTACGTACTGGTGACACAATTAATGGATTAATTCGTCCGCCAAAAGATGGCGAACGTTATTTCGCACTACTTAAAGTTAATGAAGTAAACTTCGACAAGCCAGAAAACTCTCGTACTAAGATCCTTTTCGAAAACTTAACACCACTTCACGCAAACGACCGTTTACGTATGGAACGTGGTAATGGTAGTACTGAAGATATCACAACCCGTGTAATCGATTTAGCAGCGCCAATTGGTAAAGGACAACGTGGTCTATTAGTAGCTCCGCCAAAAGCGGGTAAAACAATGTTGCTACAAAACATTGCACAGTCTATTAGCTCAAACCACCCTGAGTGTGAGCTTATCGTTTTACTTATCGATGAGCGTCCTGAAGAAGTTACCGAAATGCAACGCCTTGTAAAAGGTGAAGTAGTTGCTTCAACGTTCGACGAACCAGCAAGCCGTCACGTACAAGTTGCCGAAATGGTAATTGAAAAAGCGAAACGCTTAGTAGAGCACAAAAAAGACGTAGTTATTCTACTTGATTCAATTACGCGTTTAGCACGTGCCTACAACACCGTAATCCCTTCATCAGGTAAAGTACTTACTGGTGGTGTTGATGCCAATGCACTACATAAGCCTAAGCGTTTCTTCGGTGCAGCGCGCAACGTTGAACAAGGCGGTAGCTTAACGATTATTGCTACAGCGCTTATCGATACTGGCTCTAAGATGGATGAAGTTATCTACGAAGAGTTTAAAGGTACTGGTAATATGGAATTACACCTTAACCGTAAGATAGCGGAAAAACGTGTATTCCCAGCAATCGACTTCAACCGCTCAGGTACACGTCGTGAAGAACTACTTACCAAAGCTGACGAACTTCAGAAGATGTGGATTCTCCGTAAGATCGTACACGAAATGTCAGAGATCGACGCAATGGAATTCTTAATTGATAAACTTGCTATGTGTAAGACCAATGACGAATTCTTCGATTCAATGAAACGAAAGTAATTGCATCATAATTTAAAAAACGCCAGCACTTAGCTGGCGTTTTTATTTGCCCAATACAAAATCTGTTCTATAACTATTATACACTTAGAGTTAAATTTCAGATTTATGCAAATACATAAACTACTCTTTCCAAGCATAATAATTTTTGCACTGTGCTCGCTATTAATCCTGTTTTTAGCTGAAGCCTCTACCCTATACTTAGTACTGCAAAGTATTATGTCGCTGGTTATTATTGGTATATTTGGATACAGCCAAAAAAGTAAAAAAGCCGACGCAAGCTTTCTAACATCCTTCTCTCAAGCAGTTGCTAACCCAACAAAAGTAAACATCAAATTTCGCTTTCAAAATAACGGCAATACAGACTATGCCGAAGAATGCACCTATATTGATAACTGGCTTGAAGTAATGGACCATCTAATTACTGAGGTATATGCATCATCAGCACGGTTATATCCAATGGCAAATGAGCTAAAAGATACGTACAGTTCGATAATGCAAAAAGCAACAATGCAGCATAGCCATGGCGAGACACTCGGGCAATCAATGTCCGCCATGGTGGAAGTATCCGCCCAATTAGATGAAAATTTGGTTTTAATTTACCAAGCGGTAACAAACGCCAACGACTCCGTAAAGCAAACACGCGCCGATGCAGATCTTAGCCAACAAAGCCTATCATCGCTAGCAACTAAGATTGAAAAAACCGGCGAACAACTTGAACAACTAAAAAAAGACAGTGACCAAATTACGTCGATTATTGAAGTTATCAACTCCATTGCCGAACAAACCAATTTACTTGCTCTTAATGCCGCCATAGAAGCAGCTCGCGCCGGCGAACAAGGGCGTGGTTTTGCAGTAGTAGCCGATGAAGTGCGTAACCTTGCCGCACGCACCAGCGAATCGACCAAAGAAGTTAGTGCCATGGTAAGTCGCATTCAATCTGGCACTGACTTAGTACATCAGTTAATGATGAAAGCACATGAAGAGACTCAGCAAACAGTCAATTTATCGCAGCAGGCAAACTTAGAAATAGACCAAATAGATCACGCCATGAATGAGATTCACTCGTTATCTGAACAAATACAGCAACAGGTAAAACAACAAAGATCCGCGTCAGACGATGCACAATCATCGGTTTATGCCATGATAGAATTAAATACTGATGCACTTTCAAACTCTAAAATCCAATCGGTTACCAGTGATGATTTACTTAACTTAGCCACCAGCTTACGAGAAAAGCTCGAGCTGTTTGATTTTAATGATAAAGAGTGGAATACCAGTACACGAACTAAACTGCGGCGAGAGAGCGCTGAAGCGCCTAGCGAAGTGGGTGAAATAGACTTATTTTAGTAATTTTACGCACTCAATTAACTTTGAGTGCGTAAAAACATAATCTCAGATTAACCAGCAAAGAACTGGTTAATTAAAAGATTAGCTTATTTAACAACTGTGATATCAATTGTTTCTGATTTACCACGATAACTAGAAATTAAGGTAAACGAGCCCGTTTTCGAGCTTGATGCACTCACTTCTAAATACGCTTCATTAGTACCTAACTTCTTAAATTGTGATGTAACTAAGTCGGTACCAGAAAATGACCAACCAGCAAACTCCGATACGTTAAAGTCGTCAGATACGTCTGCTAGATCTGCAAATGCCTGCAAAGATACTTTTGCACCTTGTTTAATACTAATGCTCTCGGCACCGGTATTAATCTTTAAGCCATTTAATGTTGAATCACCAGTTACTTCAACAGTAACTTGTGCCTGTTGACCACCACAAGTAGCAAACACATTCGTCGTGCCCGATGTTAGTGCCACAATATTGCCTTGTACCTCAGATTCATTTGAAACTGCAGCAACAGCACTATCACTCGCAGCCCAAATAGCGCTGTTTGAAATAATATGTGTATCACCATTCAATAAGGTTAGCTGAGGTTTAAGTGACTCACGTTGAGCAAGCTCCATAGCTAGGCTTTCAATATTATTATCTGAATGTTGAATCGTAAGCGCGCTTAATTGAGCAATTGATGTTGAAAACGAGTCACTGCCAGTTACACCATCAGTGTGCTTTGCGGTAATAATCAGCTCTTCACTGTCTTCTGCTGAAGTAGATAGTAGACCGTTAGTATCAACACGAGCTGTCGCTGACCCTGCTAGCTGCCAAGTTAATAAATTTGTATCTGGAGCACTTACATAACCATCTTGATATGTAATTGTCGCAGCGAGTTGCGCATCAACACAGGTAGTAACTTGATTGCTGTCAGAGTTTTTAAGAACAACATCTAACGCCGTTGCTTTACTATCGCTAATTGAAAGCTCGGTTGTTGCTTCAATATCATTGATAGTTGTTGCTGTAAAAGTCACTAACCCTTGATTATCTTCAAGCGTTTTTACTGCAGTTACCAAACCACTTGAGTTGATAGTAGCAACATCAGTATTTGATGAAACCCACGTTACCTCTTTTGAAACGTCTCGAACATCACCTTTAGAATCTGTACCCATCGCAACTAGTTGATGAGTTTGTCCCGGACGTAAACGAATATCGTTACCAGTAAATTCGATGCTTTCGATAATAGTACCATTTGCACGCTGCGACTCTAATTTAACTGCTTTAACCAACGCAGCAGGATCGTCTGATTCGCTGCACCCCGAAAGTACAACTGCGGTCGCTAACGCTAAAGGTAATAATTTAAACTTTTTCATATGCAATTCCCTTTAAAATGTATAGCTTACGCCAAGTGTATAATTTGCTAGTTTTAAGTCTGAATCGGAATGCAATACTTGGTATCCCAAGCGGACTTTAATCTCTTCAAAACTAGGGATTTCTTGATTCAAACCTATGCCCCAAGCAAAACCATTGTAACTATCAATGTTGTTATATGTTTCTTCTGGGCCTGTTACAGCAATGTCATTCCAGCTCCAGCCCAGTAAAATGTCAGCACTAAAACCATAAGATGCGGGTGACTCAAAACGACCAAATAGAGAATACGATTTATCTAGCTCGAAGTTCATACGATACAAGTTATCATCCGTACTTGAAACTGCCACCTGTCCTTCTAAAAAAATACCGTCGAAAAATTCGTAACCTGCTTTTAAATTCACAGCATTTGGGTTCACCGTTTCATCCGCGATTTCAAAATCGTTATACGCGTAATCTAATCCAACATAGATATCATTCGCTGCAAAAGCTGAGCCGCAAAAAAGCAGAGCACTTGTAAAGATTAAAGATTTCATAAAAATCCTTTTTGTATAATTGTGTCCCCATTCTATTGAATGCTAAACCAAAAAGCACCCTCAGAAGTATAAACAATTGTAACCATGTATTCGGGAATACAATTGCCCGTAAGTTGCGCAAAAGGTTATACTATCACCAATCAATTTTTATTATTAAAAGCCTGACAATACTATGAAATATAAAGACCTCAGGGACTTTATCGAACTGTTAGAAAAGAAAGGTCAGCTAAAACGTATCAAGCAAGAAATTGATACCTACTTAGAGATGACCGAAATAGCCGACCGCACTTTGCGTGCAAAAGGCCCTGCACTACTTTTCGAAAATCCAAAAGGCTATTCTATTCCTGTACTTGCTAATCTATTTGGCACACCTGAGCGTGTTGCTTTAGGTATGGGGCAAGAAGATGTATCTGAACTAAGAGAAGTTGGTAAGCTTTTAGCCTTTTTAAAAGAGCCTGAGCCACCAAAAGGCATTAAAGATGCGCTAAGCCAACTACCTGTGTTTAAGCAAGTACTCAATATGCCACCAAAAGAAGTTAAGAAAGCACCATGCCAACAAGTGATTGTTGAAGGTAATGATGTTGATTTAACTAAGCTACCAATCCAACACTGTTGGCCTGGCGATGCTGCGCCACTAATTACTTGGGGCTTAACAGTTACGAAAGGACCTTATAAAAAGCGCCAAAATTTGGGCATTTACCGCCAACAATTACTTGGTAAAAACAAAATCATTATGCGCTGGTTATCACACCGTGGCGGCGCGCTCGATTACCAAGAATGGTGTAAAGAACACCCAGGTGAACCTTATCCTGTCTCGGTAGCACTTGGGGCCGACCCTGCAACCATTTTAGGGGCAGTAACCCCTGTACCTGATACCCTTAGCGAATACGCTTTTGCCGGTTTATTGCGTGGCAGCAAAACAGAAGTGGTAAAGTCAATTTCGAACGACTTGCAAGTTCCTGCTAGCGCCGAGTTTGTATTAGAAGGTTATATTGAACAGGGCGAGATGGCACCAGAGGGGCCTTATGGCGACCACACTGGTTATTATAACGAAGTTGATGACTTCCCAGTCATGACAGTAACCCATATTACACACCGTAAAGACCCTATCTATCACAGCACCTATACTGGCCGTCCACCTGATGAGCCTGCTATTTTAGGTGTCGCACTTAACGAAGTGTTTGTACCAATTTTGCAAAAGCAATTCCCTGAAATTGTGGATTTCTACTTGCCACCTGAAGGTTGTTCTTACCGTATGGCCGTGGTCACCATGAAAAAACAATATCCAGGTCATGCAAAACGCGTAATGATGGGTGTTTGGTCATTCTTACGTCAATTCATGTATACTAAGTTCGTTATTGTGTGTGATGATGACGTGAATGCGCGCGACTGGAACGATGTAATTTGGGCAATTACTACGCGCATGGATCCTGCCCGCGATACCACAATGATTGAAAATACCCCAATTGATTATCTCGACTTTGCCTCACCTATTTCTGGCTTAGGATCAAAAATGGGGCTTGATGCCACCAACAAATGGCCAGGCGAAACCGACCGCGAATGGGGCGAACCCATCGTAATGGACGATAAAGTCAAACAACGTGTTGATGAAATTTGGGATTCACTCAACATTTTAGAAAAGTAACGCAGTTAAACTTGCGTCGTGAAAAGGTTTAAAAATGCAATTAGTTAAAGCAAACGTGGTAAGCATTACTCCATTAACAGAGTTTGTTTATAAGGTTGAACTAAAACCAAGTGAGCCAGTGTCATTTGAAGCAGGTCACTACCTGCAACTGGTATTGGGTGAAAAGGATAAGCGTGCATTCTCAATCGCAAGCCGCCCAAGCCAAACAGAGCTATTAGAATTACATATCGGTGCATCAGAAGAAAACAGCTATGCTATGCAAGCGCTGGATCACCTAAAAGAGCACTTTGCGAATAATACGCAAGCTGAGCTTGAAGTGGGCTTAGGCATTTCACAACTACGCACTGAATCTGAGCTGCCACTTGTGTTACTTGCCGGCGGCACAGGTTTTTCATACGTAAAATCAATGGCCGATCACCTTGCTGAAATCAAATCAACACGCCCTGTGTTCTTTTACTGGGGTGTACGCGATGAGTCAGCACTTTACGCAAAAGATGAAATGGAAAAGTGGGCTGCAAGCCAAGCTAACTTCAACTTTATTCCTGTAGTAGAGCACGCAACTGACACATGGCAAGGTCACACAGGCTATGTGCATAAAGCTGTAATGAAAGACATTGTTTCGCTAGAGCCTTATGAAATCTATATGGCAGGTCGCTTCGATATGATTGGCCCTGTACGTGATGACTTTATTAATCACGGCGCAATTCGCGAAAACATGTATGCAGATGCCTTTGCATTCATCAAATAATACGAATGCAATTTACTAAAAGGAGCCATTTGGCTCCTTTTTTATTTTCGAGATCATTTGCTACTGACACTCCCTGACACAACAGCCTGATTAAATAACGTCATCATTTCAAAGGAGACAAATGATGAGTAACGTAATCGAAATCGTAAACTTTAAATTAGCAGAAACCACCCAAGCCGCAGAGTTCACAGCTGCTAATAACGCATTGCAGCAATTCCTCAATAACCAAACTGGTGTGCTATACCGCTCACTTGCCAAACAACAAAGCGACAATATTTACGTTGATGTGGTTTACTTTGCCACCATGGCAGATGCTAAACGTGTGCAAGAAGCATTTTATGAAAATGAAATTTGCCAGCAATTTGCCAAGTTAATTGAAAAAGAAAGTGTTATTTTGGAACACTACGATGTAGTGTCACAAACACCTTGTGACGCATAATTAACACGTAAAGCGCATTAAATTAAGGAAATATGGTGCATAAATCTGAGCGTTTATTTCAACTGGTTAACTTACTTAAAGGCCGCCGCCTTGCTGTAACCGCCAAACAGCTTGCAGATAAACTAAACGTATCTGAGCGCACCATTTACCGCGATATTCAACATTTACAAACATCGGGCGTGCCTATCGAAGGCGAAGCTGGCATTGGGTACTTAATCGCTGAATGTGACCTGCCACCCATGATGTTTACCCTCGAAGAGCTGCAAGCCTTAATGCTAGGCAGCCGCATGGTTAGCGAATGGACGGATCCTGTTTTAGCCGATAAAGCCCATTCTGCACTCGCTAAAATTGAAGCGGTATTACCAAGTAGCTTAAAACAAAAAGTGGATGATCTGCCCTATTTAGTATCGGGTTGGAGTCACAACCAAGCGCAACAAGCCTTTACCCTCACCTTACGCCAAGGCATAGAGCAACACCGTTGTGTAAAAATTGATTATTCCGATGCCAAGCAGCAAACCACCACCCGCCTTGTTGAACCTTTAGGCATGGTGTATTGGGGTGGCAAATGGACGTTAATCACTTTTTGCCGCTTACGAAACGACTATCGTGAATTTCGCATAGACCGCATTCAAGCGGTATCACTTACGGAACTGACTTTTGCCACCCATGGTGATAAATCGCTAGCGCATTATGTGAAGCTAGTGCAGGAGAAGTATGGGTGACGAAAGACCGAAGCAACGCTCCGCAGCTTAAGGAAGTGAGGTCATGGATGACCGATGGAACCAAGTTTCATGGATGAATTTTAAAAATGCTAATCTCCCTTTCGAATTCCTCTGCACCATGAAGCAACGCGCTAATCATCCCTGTACGCTTTCTAACTCAAAGTCTCTGTCTAGCATTATACACTTAAACTTTGTTTTCAGGTTTAATTAATAGGCGAAAGAGTAAACCTAAGAATCAATCAAGTACTCGGCGAGGAAGTTAGTTTAATAAAGTCAAATAAAAAACCTCTTACCCCTGTTTTTATATGCTGATCAAAGAGCTATGAGCTATGAGCTATTTTATTTAGCCAAAAAATTGATTGACAGAAAAGTAATATGCACCTAGATTATCTTGTACCTATTTTGGAAATTTAACAAGGAATTTAGTTAATGAAAATATTAATAAACACTATTTTGGGGATTTTGCTGTTTGTTGGTAATGTTTCGTATCAAGGAAATAACGTTTCAGTAACCAATGTCGCCTTTGCATATTGGGGGGATGGCGATGATGATGGTTCCGAAGTTCCACCTCGAGCAGCCCAATTATTTTGTAATGATCAATCGGCTGAAGCCTATACTAGTTGTTACAATTCAGGAGTTTCTGCTATCGGAGGGTTAACTGCAGGTTGCGCAATAGTTGCTGCACTACTAAATCCACTTGCGGGAGCCATAGGCGCAACAATTTGCTTCTCTTCCGGCTTAGAAGCAAATGAAAAGCTTACAACTGCTTGTGATAATCATGCCACAGAAGTCTGGAATAGATGCATGTATGTGTAGTTTGAGTTACCTGCATGAAAAAACTATTTATCCTCATTGCAATAATAGCTATTTCAAGCGCAGCCTTGATTATAAAAAAGCAAGAGAGCACTGACCAAGTTGTTTATAAGCAAGTTAAAAATAAGCTAATACACAGTGAGGATGCTTCACAAAGCATAAGTATTGCAAACGTTCTATTGGATTATAAAAAAGACACTTATAACTGTGATATCGAAGTTAACACCCTACTTTCCGAGAATGAAGACAAGTGGAACTCAATCAGAAATGATATAAACACATACTTTAAAAGAATGCCATTTTCTGAAGGCATAATGGATCTATTGTTTATAGTAACAGATTATGGCCTTTACAAAGGCAGGTTGCTAGTAAATCAAGAGAATTACCAAATATTATCCCCATACTATAATCAAATTGAAGCAAAAGTAGTTCTAAGTCCGGTCAAAACTAAGAAGTTAGTCGATGAATTATTGTTCTCATATCAGTTATTTTTTCAAAGATATGAAGTTGATGATTTAAGAAATAAATACTTCACCAGTAATGATATATTAGATTTTTGGGGAACTGTTGCAAGCGCAACCAATGACTTTAGCTTGTTGAATGAAATTACTCTAGAATTAATTAACTTAGGTTATAAATTCACGGCTTCAGATCTTTCTATCGCAACTTATAAAATGTACCCAGAAGATTTTTTGAATTTGTTGATTAATAATTCAGATGTAGATCTATCATCTAGTATAGATGTAATGGGAAGGAAAAGGAGTTTAGCATTTGTAGCAGCTAAGGCAGGTAATGTCGATGCATTAAAACTGTTTATTAATATGGGGGTGACTCTAAGACCGGACAAGCTTTCTTGGTCAACTTTAGACGCAGCTACTTATTATCGAAAAAAAGGGTCTTTGGATCAAATAACTTACATGAAAATGATGGATATTTTAGGAGAGAGGTCAGTATTTAACAAAAAACACTTGTTTGAATATGCAAAAAAGAACTTATCAGGAAAACAAATTGTAAAATATGAGCCTTTGAAAATAAGCACGACAGAGAATATCCAGTTACAGCATGGTATAGATAGTATATTAACACTAGACTCAATTAATAACCGTCTAAGTAAAAATTGTTTGCCATTGCTGATGAATCAAATTGATAATAAGTTCGATCAGCTTTTAACTGTTAAAAATCAAAAGCATGTTATGGATAATTCCTTAGTCCAAAAAGAAGCGGAAAGTTCTGAACAAGAATTATTTGGTATTGGAGGGCTAACAGGTAAGAGAGCTGTTAGAGCTCAAAGAACACTAAACTTAAAAGAGAAAGCTGAAAAACATTTTAAAAAATTGAAAGATACCGATTTAGAATTTTTGCAAAGCCTTAAGTCAACATTAGATACTGATAACACGATCAAAACCTTGACTGAAACGCTGAAATCAGAAAAAGAAGCAATCGACATAACCCTTATAATAGCAACTCAGCAGGGGAATCTAAAAGTAATTCAAGAAACACTTGCTCTTGGTGCAACCATACCCGAAAATATTTGGTTTTACATTGCATCTTCTGGAAGTGAACAAGTCGCTCATTTATTAGTGCAGCATGGGGCCTCTATAAATAACGCTGACTCGTCCAATCTAAGACCTCTACATTATTCAATTATGCTACAGTCGAAAGCTGTTTTTTTGTATTTGTTAAATGCAAATGCAAGCCCTTATGCTGCAGATGTATATGGAATGGATGGCTTGGATTTATCTTTGGAAATATTTCCTCAAATAGACCTTAATGCTTTTTATACGAAAAAGCTAGTTGATAGTAGACACATAATTTCTAAATCTCATTTACAAAGAGTTAAAGAAATAAAAGTAAAGAGTATCAGCGATTATTTTAAGCTGATCAAGCAGGTACCTAATCTAGAGCTTTACGAATAAGAGTTCTATAACGCTTTTGGGATTTTAAGTACATTTAATATAACTGTAAACGAAAGTTAAGCCTTCTTGGTAGTTATTAAATTTTAAAATAATATTGATTTGGATGTAATAAACTCAAATGCCTCAGACAGTCTTTAAATGGAAAGAGGGATCTTGTAATAAAAAAGTAACATAAAGCCCAAGGATGGGCTTTTAAGGAATACAGGGAGGCGTGTGTTATTTTGAAAAATGACGCTATAGCATTACGCGTATTTCCCCATTAACACTTTACGCTCGCTATCGCTTAAAAACGCGATTTGTAATGCGTTCTTTTGTGCTTGCGTGATTTCTGCCTGTGTTAAACCTGCTTGTGGTGCTGCCACCTCAAATTCGTGGCGAATTTCAATATTACTTACACTTGGGTCATCCGTATTAATTGTAGCTAAAATACCATGTGCTAAAAACTGTTTTAGTGGGTGCGTTGCCATTGATGCAACTGTGCTGGTTTGAATATTACTGGTTAAGCACGATTCCACACCAATTTGGTGATCGCGTAGGTAATCCATCAGTGCGACGTCTTCAATTGCTTTTACACCGTGGCCAATACGTGTTGCGCCAAGCTCTTTAATTGCATGCCAAATGCTTTCGCTGCCTGCGGCTTCACCTGCATGAGTGGTAATTTGTAAACCTGCATCGCGTGCTTGTTTAAAATGACCTTCAAATAAGTTACCTGGGAAGCCAAGCTCATCACCCGCTAAATCGAGTGCAATAAGCTCATTTTTGTGCGCCAGTAAGCCATCAAGTTCCGCTTGGCATGCTTCAACACCAAAGGTGCGCGATAAAATACCAATCAACTTTGCTTGAACGCCCGTCTCGCGGCTACCCGCTTTTACGCCGTCAATTACCGCAGCAACTACATCTGCAATATTCAGGTTGTGGGTTTGCGCCATATAAAATGGGCTAAAACGCAGCTCAACATAATCAAGTCCCTGCCCTTTAGCATCAAACATATTTTCATAGGCAATGCGGCGGCATGCATCTAAATCGCCAAGCACTTTTACGCCCCAATCCAGTTTTTGTAAAAAGCCAAGTAAATCGGGCTCATTTTCAATTACTTGTACATGTGGGCGCAGCGACTCAACATCGCTTGCTGGCAAATCCATATTAAATTTTAGGCCAAGATCTAAAATGGTTTCTGAGCGAACATTTCCATCAAGGTGACGGTGTAAATCAAGAAGTGGAAGAGTTGAATCGATCATGGCTTGACCCTTAAAAATTTAAAATTGCGCGGATTCTACGTAGTTTAGCTATAAAAGCAAGGATTGCTTAGGACATAGGTCCTCGCTTGGGTAAAAATACAAATATAAAAAAAGCGCCCGTCGGCGCTTTTTAATCATAACCTTAATTTTTAGCCACGTTATACCAATTCACTTAAGTAGCTAATCATCCTAGCGGGCTAAATATCATGCTAACTGCGTTAGAATTTATCAATGTAGAACAACTACATAAGAAAAGTTCCGCCTTGTTACCATTTCATTTATCCAGCGCTATCCCTGATCACATACTTAACAGAATTGGTATTAAACATAGGTTTGATAGAGCGAAATTGCTTTATCAAGTTGCCCTGTTTGATTAAAACACTCAGCCGCAACACGCCAATGCTTGTTTGCATTTCCTTTGCTCAACACTTTGTTAAATACCTTGCAGGCAAGCTCAAAATCACCTTGCGCTTTAGCGATGTAAGCCAGCGTTAGCAATAGTGTCTCATCTTCCGGTATTTTCTTTAATCGGCTTTGGATAAACTTTTGTGTGTCAAATAATTTAGTATTGTTGCACTTACTGAGGATTTGCCACACCTCGCGGTATTTATCACCCTTCGCTAGTTTTAATAAACACTTATCGGTTTGCTCTGGGGAAAATGAGGCAAGATTAGTCAGATAATGAAACTCTGCTTTTTCTTTGAGTTTCTTCGGTAAATTACCGTAAGCACTGTTTAATGCATTTAAGTCTAACGCTGCAAAATAACGTTCAAATAACTGTTGCCACTGCTCATCACTAAGCGCATGTTTTTTCTCAAAACGACTTAGCTGATCATTAAGCGTTGACCAATCTTGTTGAGCTACTAAGTACTCGGCAAAATTAGCCAGCTCTAAGTTAGTCGCTTTTTTGTTCTTAGTTATTTGCTCCATGCTTTCTTTGGCAAGCTCAGCTTGCTCACTTTCCACCAGCATTTGCGCAATATTTGATGCGTCTTGCTGCGCAACTTTTTCAAGATGTAGTCGCGCATCGGCTTTATTACCACTTTCTAACGCGGCTCGTGCTGAAATGGCTTGTGCAATGCTTTCCCAACCTGCTGGTACATGGGCTTTTGCAAGACTTTGCTGTGCGCCAGTAAAATCACGATTTATAAACTGCCAAACGCCTGTTTTTAAATTATTTAATTTGCGTTTATCGGCGCGCGATGCCCATTTAAAACGAGTAATACCATACAGTGATAAGACATAACGCAGCAATTTATAAATCACAAAACTAAACGCCGCCAGTAAAATAATGGCAATTACAAATGCGGTGATCGTGCCTTCAATGGTGTAGTCGTTAAAAGCAATTAGCACATAACCTTTTTCACCTATAGCCACTGGCGCGAGCGCAAGTACAACTAATGCAATAACAACCGTGATAATTGCCTTGCTCATAGTAGCTCCTTAATTGCAGCTGCAGAATTAAAGGTAATCTCTGGTGTGAACACAAGAGGCCTAGCATTTAATTCACTCAATTGATTATTAAGGTATTTTACATTTGCAGCTTGCACATCATAATAATTGTTAACTACGTTTTGTGCTTGTTGCAGTGCTGTAGAGAAAATGGCTGGCTGCTGCTTTGTAAGCGCAGTTTGTGCTTGTGCCATATAAAAACGTAATTGATGTCGGATCAACGCTTGCTCTTCTTGGCTTAATAACGGCTCTATCGGCGCTGTGCGTTTGCGCACTTTAATAAAGTCATCCACCAGCAAGTCCCAACTGCGTTTTAAGTTTGACTGCCAATCATCCACATTATTTGAAAGCGCCTGCTGATCAACTTTATCAGCTTCTTCCGGTAGCACCACCATATTAAGCGGTAGCTCATCAAGATTAGCGATTAACCCAGACAACTTTAAATATAAACCTTCAACATCAGCCGTTTGTACCGCTTGTAATGCTTGAATATCTTGATGTAGTGCCGCTCTAGCTTGCTGAGTACCCGGAAAGTTTTCAAGCAGTACATCTAAACGTGCCAGCATTGCCGCAGCGCCTAGGTAATCATTTTGCACCAACGCCTTAAATTCTGCCATACGGTAAAGGCTTTTCACTTCTTCACGATTTAGCTCTGGTGTTTGTTGGTTAGCAGCATGTAACTGTTGAGCAATTTTTTCATTAAGCGCCAGCTCTGCCTCAGATACCTGAGCCGATAATGCATTCTGCAATTGTTGATTTTGATTTTTTAATGCCAGCGCCTGTGTATTAACTTGGGCAATCTGTTCAGCGAGCGTGTTGTTTTTGTTATTTAACTTAACGAGAAAATTTTTCTGTTGTTGAAATAAGGTATAGCCGTACCCTAATCCACCAACCGCTGTAAGTGATACCAACAACGCAACAACAGCAATTGCCTTGCCTGAACCTGATTGCTTTGCCACGGCTGGTTTTGAAGCGCTATTGCTCGTAGTTTGCGCCTTACTTGTTGGCTTTTCGCTAATCGTACTCTTTGCCGTTATGTCTTTTTCTTGTTCCATAGCGTGACTCTGTTGATGTTTATGTTGACCTGCAATGGCATTGATAATGCTATCATTATCAGCACCTTGGCAATTAATAATGTGTTTTACATTGGCTTTGTCTTGCAAGTAGTTAACGCAGCGCTCACTTACCAAGTAAACGGTTAGCTGCGATAACCAGATTTTATTTGTCGCTATTGCTAAAAAGCTATCGATACTTGCATTGCTCGTTAAGACAACGGCATCTATACCATTCGCTTGCCAATTAGCCGCCATTGCATCATTTAAATTAGCATTCGCCAAACGCTGGTAAACGGCTAGCGGCTGAAAAATCGCTTCGCGCGCTTTTAATTCTTGCGCTAACTTATTGCGCCCACCTTTGCCTTTTACCAATACAATTTGTTTACTTGCCACATTGTTGAGCTCTGGCATGGCAAGCAAACCTTCGCTGGTTTCAACCAACGGGCTAGCACACGGCTTGTTGAACAGTTCGGTTACCGTTTCAGCGGTACTTTTGCCAACAGCTAAACAGTGGCTGTGTTTTGCTAGTTCAGGTTGTAACGCATGTAAGAAACGTGCGGCATCTTGTGACACAAAAAGCACAATATCGGCACTTTCAAGCATAGCAAGTTGCTGTTCACTCACTGCAATTGCTTCAAGCGCCAGTAATGGTTGAATGGTGCTTTTAATCGCCATATTTGATAGGCGTTCAGCTAATTGTTGGCTCTTGTCCTCTGGCCGTGTGAGTAAGATATGTGTCACATGCACTCCTTGTTAGTTACCGTAAACTTCAGCAAGAATTTTATCAGCACCTTGCGATAACAAGTTATCAGCTACTTGCTCGCCGATTTGTTCTGCATTTGCCACATTACCAGCCAGTGTATGCTGCAAAATTACCGAGCCATCTAACGCGCCCACTAAACCGCGTAGTGTTAGTGTTTCACCTTCAACAGTTGCAAATGCACCAATCGGAACTTGGCAACCACCTTGTAACTTACGGTTCATTGCGCGCTCTGCTAGTACACGATAGCGCGTTTCTGTGTGCTCAAGTGGCGCAAGTAACGCTTTAGTTGTTTCGTCATCGCTACGACACTCAATACCTACCGCACCTTGACCATTTGCAGGTAATGAGTCTTCTGCCGCAATAAAGTCTGCAATGCGTTCTGGCATTTCTAAACGAATAAGGCCTGCAGCGGCAAGAATAATTGCGTCGTATTCACCGGCATCTAATTTTGCTAAACGCGTATTTACGTTACCGCGTAAATCTCTAATTTCGAGATCAGGACGCGCCGCTTTTAACTGACACTGACGACGTAGGCTCGATGTACCAACAATTGCACCTTGAGGCAAATCAGCTAGCGACTTAAAGTTGTTTGATACAAATGCATCTCGCGGATCTTCTCGTTCACAAATTGTGTGCAGTTCTAGTCCATCAGGGAATTCAACCGGAACGTCTTTCATCGAGTGAACGGCAATATCTGCGCGACCTTCCATCATAGCGACTTCAAGCTCTTTAACAAATAGGCCTTTACCACCAATTTTCGCCAGTGGTGTGTCTAAAATTTTATCGCCTTGAGTCGACATAGGCACAAGCTCAACCGTTAAATTAGCATGGTGCTTTTCCAGTTCAGCTTTTACAAACTCTGCTTGCCAAAGAGCCAATGCGCTTTTACGTGTTGCAATACGAATAATTGGATTATCTTGAGACATAATTTTCCTACACTGACTCGCTACTGGTCAGTTACTTTAAATTGCTTGCTCGCCAACGTTTTTCCGTCGGCAATTAATTCTACACGCCACTCGCCTAGTTGCAGTGCCGCTATATTTTTTGATGAATAGGTACGGTATCGCTCTGCAAATATTGAAAGCTCAACATCCGCTTGCAATTGATCTTGAAAATACCACTTGTGGCGCACCACTTTACCTTTTAAGCCGTTTACTTCAGTAAAGAAGTACAATTTTTTGGTAAAGCTCGCCCTTGCGATTCGTTCACCAATAATATCAACAGGCTCTCGCGCTTTAATGTCACGCGATAACAATGCGCGCGTTACACTTTGGGTATTCATTTTTGCGCCAAGTGCAATATCTGCTAAGTCGACATTACTGTTTTCGTTTGCTTGTTGTTCAATATCGATGCTCACAGCCTGCTCTAATAACTCATCGCTATTTTCGGCTGTTTTTGCCAGACTATTATTCGTCACGCTTTCACTAACAACCGCTTCACTGTTATCAACATCCCCAGGATTGCTAGGCTCTAGCTCGACTCGTTGTTCAACCGCAGGTTGAGTGACAGAAGCTTTCTCTATTGGTACTTCAGTTGGTGTAGATTGACTTAAACCAACCTTTTCGGTTTCATTAACAGTATTTTTAGCATTGTTCACAGCTGATGTTATCGTTTTCACAACGGTTGAGTTGCCTTTTTGCACACTGGCTTTTGTTAATGATTGGCTCGTTTCTTTTGGATATTCCGTATTTGGAAATAAGTACATAGTTGCCAAAACTAATACGACTACCACCAACAACAGCGCCGCAAAAACACGCGCCCAGCGCCATTGGTACTCAACTTCGCTCGGTTTTGCATTTTGCGCGGATTGGTTTTGCTTATTAGCCAATGTCGCCGTAATTTTTATCTTTTGTGCCACTATTCCTTCCTAGTTTAAGCGCGAAACCAACCAAGTACGGATCGCCTTAATTTCCTCTAAACACACTTGGTGTGTCATTGGGTATTCCTGCCAACTAACTTCATAACCCAATTCAAGTAATGTTTGATGTGCTGCTTTTCCTGCGCCTGTTGGTACCACGTCGTCAAAACTGCCATGAGCCATAAATACATTTAAGCTTGCTTGCTGCTTTTCGAGTTTAAGTTTAGCAGGCTCACACATATAGGTAGAAAGCGCCATAACACCCGCCAACTGATATGGTAAGCGAGGTGCTAAATACAATGACACAACGCCACCTTGCGAAAAACCCGCCAAAATAATATTGCTAGGCGCAATACCATTGTCGATTTCAGCATCAATTAATTGCTGTACTGCCGCAGCAGATTGTTGCACACCTTGCTCATCGGCGCGTTTATCTAGATCAAGAGATTTAATGTCATACCATGAACGCATCGCCATACCACCATTTATGGTGACCGGTTGAATTGGTGCGTGTGGAAAAATAAATTTTACACCCAGTTCTGCAGGTAAATTAAGTTCCGGTACGATAGGTGCAAAACCATCGCCTGAGTCACCTAAACCATGCAACCAAATTACCGTTGCTTTGTGACTTGATTGCGGCTCAATAATAACTGCGTCTAAACTCATTTATTCAGCTTCCCATACAATGCTTGTACCCGCTTGTTTGCTCGCGGCATCATTCATAAATTGCCAGAACTCAGAGCCACTACGGTTATCAATCCATTTATCACCATGGCGCTCAAAATGGTGACCATTAAACTTAGTTGCTACCCACAACTGTTGTAAAGGTGCTTGTTTATTAAGAATGATCTTACTGTTATCGGGAAAAATAATTTCTAAAATTCCCGAGGCAGATTCATAGTCTAAGTCGACCTCGCAGGCATCAACTTGCTCTTCTAAGTTAATAAACAAATCATCGATTAACTGATGGTATTCTTGGTCTGTCATAGCTAAATTTCCAAATTGATTTTTTGATGCCAATAAAGCATAAGAAAAAACGTCAATATCCTGCGTTTTTGCGCTTTTTTCTGATAATCTCTATTCAATAATACCAACCGTGGCATTCACTTGTCAGTAATAAGTTTTATAAACAGACGATATGGTTAAATGTAAGAAATTAGTTTCAGTATTTATGAGTGTGTCATTGCTCATTTTAGCTGGTTGCGGTCAAAAAGGTCCTTTATATCTTGCCGAGCAAGATCAAGTGGAATCAAATCAACCAAAGCAGCAAACCGACGCTGATAAAGAGCAACAGGAGCAACAGTAATGGACTATTTTAACTATAACGATAACGAACTGTTTGCAGAACAAGTCAAGGTTGAATATATTGCCAAACAATATGGTACGCCTTGTTATGTATACTCGCGTGCTACATTAGAACGCCACTATAAGGCATTTTGCGACGCGGCAAGTCACCATAATCACCTTGTATGCTATGCCGTAAAAGCTAATTCAAACCTCGCTATTTTAAACGTATTGGCGCGTCTTGGTTCTGGTTTTGATATTGTTTCTAAAGGTGAACTGGCACGAGTAATTGCAGCCGGTGGCGATACCAGTAAAGTGGTATTTTCAGGTGTTGCTAAAACACATGACGAAATTGCCTTTGCTCTAGAGCACAAAATCAAGTGCTTTAATGTTGAATCAGAAGCTGAGCTTGAGCGTATCTCGCAAGTTGCAACTGAGTTGAACGTAAATGCGCCTATATCTATTCGTGTAAACCCAGATATCGATGCTAAAACGCACCCCTATATTTCTACCGGTTTGAAAGAAAATAAATTCGGCATAGATATTAAAATTGCGGTTGATGTATATAAGAAAGCGGCGAGCTTACCTAACTTAGATATCAAGGGTATTGATTTTCATATTGGCTCACAGCTTACCGAAGTAGAACCTTTTATAGCGGCGCTTAAAAAAGTAATCGCGCTCGTTAAAGAACTTGCATCTCATAATATCAAATTAAGCCATGTTGACGTTGGCGGTGGTTTAGGTGTTCCGTATGCCCAAGAAGCACCTCCGCATCCAAGTCAGTACGTTAGTAAAATCACCGAATGCTTAGCAGAATTACCCGATGTTGAGCTAATTTTTGAACCTGGCCGCGCTATCGCAGCCAACGCTGGCATTTTGGTCACCAATGTTGAATACCTAAAACAAAACCAAGGTAAACACTTTGCGATTGTTGATGCAGGCATGAATGATTTACTGCGCCCATCTCTTTATCAGGCTTGGCAAAATATTATTGCAGTAAAGCCGCGACAAGGTAAAACCGAAAATTACGATATTGTAGGCCCCGTATGTGAGACTGGTGACTTTTTAGGTAAAGACCGCGATTTGTGCATTGAAGCCGGCGATTTAATTGCCGTGCGCAGTGCCGGTGCGTACGGTTTTACCATGAGCTCAAACTACAATTCACGTCCGCGCGTAGCTGAAATAATGGTAGATAACGACCAAGTTCATGTAATTCGCCAACGCGAAACTATTGACGACCTATACCGAAACGAGTGTACACTGCCTTAAGCACAATCATAGTTTATATATATGCTAGTAAATTTTTCTAAAATGCATGGCTTAGGCAATGACTTTATGGTTATTGATAACGTCACGCAAAATGTTTTTATTTCAAAAGACCAAATTCGAAAGTTAGCAGATCGCAATTTCGGTATTGGATTTGACCAATTACTAATGGTTGAAGCGCCGTACGATCCTGATTTGGATTTTCATTACCGAATTTTTAATGCGGATGGCTATGAAGTTGAACAATGCGGGAATGGCGCGCGCTGTTTTGCTCGCTTTGTGCGTATGAAAGGGTTAACCAACCGCCATCGCATCCAGGTCTCAACAAAGTCTGGCAATATTACCCTACACAATGAGAAAGACGGCAAAGTGCGCGTAAATATGGGCCACCCTAAATTCGACCCAGCAAAAGTGCCGTTTAAAGCGACCAAGCGCGAAACAACGTATATTATCCGTGAAGGCGAACATACAATATTTTGTGGCGTCGTCTCTATGGGCAACCCGCACTGCGTACTTGAAGTAGACGATATCAACTCAGATCAAATTACCAAGTTAGGCCCGTTACTTGAAAGCCATGAGCGCTTTCCTAAAAAGGCCAACATTGGTTTTATGCAAATAATCTCGCCAGAGCATATCAAACTGCGCGTATGGGAACGCGGCGCAGGTGAAACACTTGCCTGTGGTAGTGGTGCTTGTGCCGCTGTTGTGGTTGGTATTTTACAAAAGAAACTCGCCAATCAAGTAAAGGTTGAATTACCTGGTGGCGAATTAACAATAAATTGGCAAGGCGACGGTCACCCAGTAAAAATGACCGGCCCTGCAGAACATGTGTTTGATGGTCAAATCGCGATATGAATGAATTAGATGAACGCCAAGTTGTCGACTATTTAGAACAAAACCGTGACTTTTTACAAAAGCACCCTGAGCTACTTGCGCGCTTATCCATTTACGACGAACCAAACGGCACCACCAGCCTTGTAAAGCGTCAACAAAGTTTATTGCAAAATAAAAATCGAGAATTAACCGATAAACTCTCTCATTTAATCGATAACGCAACCAATAACGAACACATTTTTAAAGTGTTCAATCAATGTCATCGACTGCTACTTAAAACCGACACGCTAGAAGCACTACAAGAAAAGTTAACACAAACCTTGTGCAAAGGATTTAATTTACTTGATTGCCAATTAATACCTTTTAATAGCGATACGCACCAAACGCTGCTCGATCAACGCTTTAGCTTACAAACCAGCTTTTTAGGACGTTTGAGTCAAGATGAGCAAATGCTGCTATTTCAAAAAACAGTTGGCTCGGTAGCTGTGTATCTGGTTGGCGATAAAAGTACGCCAACAGCCATATTAGCCTTCGCCAGCAGTGATGAAACACACTATCATCCAGAACAAAACAGTGTATTTGTTTTAGAATTTATTCAAGCCTTAGATATCAAACTGTCTCAGTTATGAGTGAGCAACAACCGCTAAGCGCAAGCTGGCAGCAGAGTATAGATTTATACATCGCTTTTGCGCGCAATGAGAAACACTATTCTACAGCCACCATCGATGCATACCTGCGTCATTTAGAAACATCAGCACACTATTTTTCGCAATTTGTTGCTAACTGGCAAGCAATTGAAGTTGAGAATGTAAAAGGCTTGCTCGCGAAGTTAAAAAGCCGCGAATTATCAGCTAGAACCATTAATTTGCATCTATCGTGCTTGCGTAGCTTTTATAAGTTTTTAATTAGAAAGGGGCTTGCCAAAGCGAATCCGGTAGAGCTCGTAAAAGGGCCGAAGTTCACCAAGCCGCTACCCAAAAACCTCGATGTTGACCAAGTAAATCAGCTACTTGAAATTGTACCTGAAGATAGCTTAGCAATTCGCGACAAAGCCATGATGGAATTAATGTATTCATCAGGGCTGCGTTTATCTGAGCTGGCTAGCCTTAATTTAACGGATAAGAGCGCGATCTTTAATGGCCTTTTAACCGTATTAGGTAAAGGTGGTAAAGAGCGGGTTATTCCCGTTGGTCGAAAAGCCATTAGCGCGGTAAAAGAATGGCTAAAAGTACGTGCAGAATTTGCTAATCCCGACGAGCTCGCTTTATTTACTAGTAAACAAAAACGCCGCTTGTCGATTCGCCAAATTCGTGCGCGCATGAAAAAATGGGGCATTGAACAAGGGCTGAGCGCTAATGTGCATCCACACAAATTACGCCATAGCTTTGCTTCACATATTTTAGAGTCGAGTGGCGATTTGCGAGCAGTGCAGGAGTTACTTGGCCATAGTAATTTATCAACCACCCAAGTGTATACGCACCTTGATTTTCAACACCTTGCAAAGGTATACGACAACACCCACCCAAGGGCAAAAAAGAAGTAATATGATGCGATTTAACCGAGCGATTTCTGCCGTAAAAGTGATTAGTTTTGATTTAGACGATACCCTTTACGACAACCGCCCTATCATAAAAAACGCCATTAAAGCACAGCAAGATTACCTTGCAGCAATTCCAGAATGGGCGGCGCAAAGCGGCGACTTTTGGCGCACTTGTCGAAACGGTTATGCGCTTGAAAACCCTGAGATCATCAACGACGTAACGCTATGGCGTCAAAAAGCTTTGCTGTGGGGATTAGAAACTCTCAAAGTAGAACATGCAGCATTTCATGCAGATAAAGCCTATGATGCTTTTGCTAAAGCGCGCAGCGATATTCAGGTCGCATCTGAAGTAATTAATTTACTCGCAGCACTTCGTAAAAAATACAAAGTGATTGCTATTACCAATGGTAATGTCGATGTGAGCCAATTCAATTTAAGAGATAGCTTTGACCTAGTATTACAAGCAGGCCCACACGGCAAAGCAAAACCAGCAAACGATATGTTTAATTTGGCTTGCCAGCAATTAGGTGTAAGTCAAAACGAGATTTTGCATGTGGGTGATAGCCTTGATTCAGATGTGCAAGGCGCTAACAACGCTGGCTGTTATAGTGTGTGGCTAGAAAATGCTTTTGTGCCTTACCGCTACAAAGGTTTAGCTGACATGGAAATAAGCGATATTTTTGCGCTCAAATCCCTGCTTGTTTAATAACTTAAGGAAATATCACGTACACGATATTTCCTTACATCACGTAATATAACCTCTCATCATTAATGACTTTAATAAGCTCATTACAGAACATATTCTGCACTCAATAAATAAGAGAGCAGTTATGTTTACAAAAGAATGGAAATTTAATCTCAAGCATCACCAAATCCACATTATCTATCATTGGCATAACGTCATGAAACTGTATGTTGATGGGGATTTAAGGGATTTTAGTGAACTCAATTTGTCATTTCGTGATGATGTACTTTTAAGGGCTAACCTCTCCGAGATTGGTATTATTGACGTAACTCCTTCATGGTCTTTGCTTAGTCTTGAAGTCACAGTGCAACTTTCTCAAGCTTCAGACAGGTTTATCGTCTACTCCTCTCATGAGCGAGTACCCTTGCGGGCGCAGCGCCTTATTAGTAAATAACAGGCTTTGTTAACGGATACGTTAATATACTTAATTGGCTTTAGCCTACTATTTTTACTCTCTTTGGCAGTGAAACGCCGCTTTCAATTTATCGTGAAAAACAGCAAATACGACATATTGAAAAAGTGATTGCCAGCTTAACAAACGACTTTGTTTTTAAAAAATAACAACATTATAAAAAGGACTAACATTATGTATAAAGAATGGGAATTCGACTTAAACGACCATCACGTTCGCGTAACCAATAACTGGCTAACTGGGGTGAAGCTTTATGTAGACGGAAAGCTAAAAGGACGGAATGGATTTCCTGTTATGGGCCCTCTGCTAATTCTCTTTTTCCTTATCAGCGGTGACAGAATTATCTCTCACTTTCAAGAAAAACAAAAAATAGCGCATATTGAGAATATCATTGCAACGTTACCTGAAAGCGAAAGAGCAAAGTTTGTTAAAACGTACTTAGAAACAAAAAATTCAGAGCTTCAACAACCTACTCACAATGTAAAGGCTAGTGAAAAAAAATCAATAGATAACTAACCCCTGTTTATAAAAACAGTATTCTATTTGGTATTAAATCAACTCCTGTTATACTTTTGCCAATTTTGGTAAAGAGTTAACTTCGATGGACGTTTCTGAATTATTAGATGGTTTAAATGACAATCAACGCGAAGCCGTTGCCGCCCCGCTACAAAATATGCTGGTGCTGGCGGGCGCAGGTTCAGGTAAAACCCGCGTCCTTGTCCATCGAATTGCTTGGTTAATGCAAGTTGAGCATGCATCGCCTTACAGTATTTTTGCGGTAACCTTTACCAACAAAGCAGCCAAAGAAATGCGCAGCCGTGTTGAAGCAACGCTTAAGGCGTCTGTTGGCGGCATGTGGATTGGTACTTTCCACGGCTTATCCCACCGTATTCTTCGCGCCCATCATAAAGAAGCAAACCTGCCAGAATCATTTCAAATTCTCGACACAGACGATCAAGTTAGGATGATCCGTCGCTTGATGAAAGCAATGAATATTGACGAGAAGAAATGGCCGGCCAAACAAGCTGCTTGGTATATTGGCGCTAAAAAAGACGAAGGTTTACGTCCTAAATATATTCAAGCGTTTGACCCTAATGAACAAATGATGCTGCGTATTTACACCGCTTACCAAGAAGCATGTGACCGTGCAGGTTTAGTTGATTTTGCCGAAATTTTACTGCGTTGTTTCGAATTACTACGTGACCAACCAACTTTACTTCGCCACTACCAACAACGTTTTCCGCATATGCTGGTAGACGAATTCCAAGATACCAACACCATTCAATATCAATGGTTAAAGTTAATTGCTGGTAAAAGCAACAAGATCATGATTGTGGGTGATGATGACCAAAGTATTTATGGCTGGCGTGGCGCGCGTATCGAGAATATAAAACAGTTTATTAGTGACTTTGATGCGCAAACAATTCGCTTAGAACAAAACTATCGTTCAACGGGTAATATTCTAAAGGCGGCAAACCATTTAATTGCCAATAACTCTGAACGTATGGGTAAAGAGCTGTGGACTGACGGTAATCAAGGTGAACAAATTGGTGTTTACGCTGCTTATAACGAACTAGACGAAGCCCGCTTTATTGTAAGTAAAATTAAGGCTTGGTTTGAGCAAGGTAATGCACTGCAAGACTGCGCCATTTTATACCGCAACAACGCCCAATCACGTGTACTGGAATCAGAATTAAATATTCAATCACCGCGAATTCCTTACCGAATTTACGGCGGTATGCGCTTCTTCGAACGTCAAGAAATTAAAGACGCATTATGCTACTTACGCATTGTAAATAACCGCAATGATGACGCGGCATTTGAGCGTATTATTAACACCCCAACGCGCGGCATTGGCGATCGCACATTAAGCCAAATTCGTGACTGTGCGCGTAGCGAATCATTACCACTTTGGTATGCAGCAAAAACCTTACTCGCAGAAAAACACTTAGCGGGGCGTGCTGCCAATGCGGTTAATTCATTTATTGAACTGATCGATCAGATTGAAGACAATATTCTCGATAAATCACTAGATAAACAAACTAAATACGCGATTCAAACATCAGGTCTAATGGCGATGTATATGGCAGAAAAAGGCGAGAAAGGCCAAGCACGCGTAGAGAACTTAGAAGAATTAATTAACGCTACTAGCCAATACGAACTGCCAGATGAAGAAGAATTTAGCTCACCCCTTGATGGCTTTTTAGCATATACCGCGCTTGAATCAGGTGAGGGGCAAGCAGACGAACACGAAGATGCAGTGCAAATGATGACACTGCACTCTGCCAAAGGCTTAGAGTTCCCTCTGGTATTTATGGCAGGCGTTGAAGAAGGCATGTTCCCGTCGCAACAAAGCCAAGAAGAAACCGGCCGTTTAGAAGAAGAACGTCGCCTGTGCTATGTAGGTATGACACGTGCCATGCAAAAGCTTTATATTTGTCACGCTGAAAGCCGCCGTTTATATGGACAAGAAAAGTTTCATAGCCCGTCACGTTTTATTCGCGAATTACCGGAAGATTGCCTAGATGAAATTCGTATTAAAACGCAAATTACAAAGCCTAAAACCACAGGCCGTTTTAGTAATACCATCAGTTTAGAAACCTTTAACGATACAGGCTTTAAACTCGGCCAGCGTGTAATGCACGGCAAGTTTGGTGAAGGTACAGTGCTAAACTATGAGGGTACGGGCCCACAGGCACGTATTCAAGTTAACTTTGATGATCATGGTACCAAGTGGCTAGTGACCATGTATGCGAAATTACAAGCGATGTAAATTATGCTGACTAACACCTGGCTTAACCAATTACACCAGTCGCTGCTAACGAGTAAGCATCGTCAGTTATTGGTTTTGTCAGGGTGTGAGCATTGGTGTTGGCAACAAGTTGATACCTTAAAAACGGTTTACCCCGATTTATTAACCCTGAGTAATCACCCTTCAGTTAATTTTTGGCCTGAGCATAATCACCAGTTATTAGGGCAAGAGTACAGCACAGTGGTGTTTGACGTAAATTCAGGGCTAATGCCAGACAAGCTAGCAACTGTGGCTGGTACGGTAAAAGCAGGTGGCCTAATCGTGCTGCTAATGCCAAGCTTTGAACGTTACATCAAGACAGCGGATCCCGCGTTTGCTCGTTTTCAAAGTGCCAATAAACCACACAAGCCTGTTTCACTTTTTCAAATTCGGTTAATTTCGCATTTTAAGAACGACGAGCACACTTTAATTGTTTCAGAGCAAAATGCACTGCCAGCAATCCCAATGTACGCTGCAACTGAGAGTTCTCAGTATCAACAACAGCAAGAGTTAGTGGCTGATTTAACCAAATTTATCACTAAGCGCCGCGCCACATTTTTACTAACCGCCGATAGAGGCAGAGGAAAATCTGCAACACTCGGCATGCTTGCCGCAAATTATGTTTCGCAAGGTAAGCGCGTAGCAATTTGTGCCCATCATAAGCAAACTGTTGCCACTGTATATAAACACTTCGAGAAATTAACTGATGATGACGTAAAGCTTGATTTTATTGCACCTGATGCATTGCTAAACCAAGCCACACACTACGATTTAGTATTAATTGATGAAGCGGCAACCTTACCTGTAAGCTTATTAAAAAAGGCGCTCGATTTACCGATAAAGCTTGGTTTTGCAACAACACTTCATGGCTATGAAGGCACGGGGAGAGGGTTTAATTTACGCTTTATTCCTCATCTAAAAGCTACGCGCAACAACTGTTTTATTACAGAGCTATCTGCTCCAATGCGTTACGCTGAAAATGACCCGCTAGAAAATACCATTAACCAACTATTAGTGCTCGATGCGGACTTTAAGCAGCTAAGTATAAATCACCAAGACGACATTGCGTTTTACGCAATTTCACAGCAACAACTCATAAACGATAACGCATTACTTAAACAAATATTCGCTATTTTAGTGATGGCGCATTATCAAACTAGCGTAAATGACTTAAGACATATGCTCGATGGCAATAACTTGAAGGTGTTTGTTGCTGAACAAAATGGCATTTTATTAGCAGCTGCATTGGTTGCGCTAGAAGGTGAACTAACCGATCCGTTAGCATCACAAATTATTGCGGGGGAACGCCGTCCTCAAGGCAATATGCTGGCGCAATCTACTGCGTGTTTACTCGGCGAACAACACTTGCTTGCAGCTCGTTATGCTCGCATTGTGCGTATTGCCGTTAATCCTTATTGCCAAGGTGACAATATTGGCACACAACTGTTAAATACCATTGAGAAAACGCTATCGCCTGATGTTGACTTTATAGGGGCGAGTTTTGGCGCAGAAGCCAAACTTTGCAACTTTTGGTTTAAGCAGAACTATCACATTATTAAACTCGGTGCCAAGCAAGATAAAGCAAGCGGTGAACATTCTTGCTTAGTCATTAAGGCTTCAAATGTTTATTTAGACCAACAGACATTGCTCAAATCCCATTTCAAGCAGCAATTTTTGTTTGAGTTAGCGCGTTCGTTTTCGCACCTGCCAAGCGAATTAGTATTAGGCATTAGCGCAAACTTGATTTCATCAAACCAGCAATACACTAGCAGCAATAACTTAGTAAAAAGATTTAGTGAAGGGCAAATCAGCTTTGACCAAGCACGCTTTGTCCTAGCTCAACAAGTTTATGTAAATCCTTGTTTACTAAATAAACTAGAAAGTATTTCTAGAAAGTTAATAATTAAGCTAGTATTACAGAATATGCCTGAGACTAAGGTCACCGAAGCTCTTGCATTAACGGGGAAAAAACAACTTAATTTTGCGCTAAAGCAAGCCGCTTATGAATGGTGTAATCACTATCCTAATCTCTAAACTAATCATTGTAATTTGCTGTATTCCGCTAGTTGTCTTTGCAACGCAGCAACCACCCATCAAACTTGGTATGTCGGCAGCGTTAAGCGGTCCATCGGCAGAGTTAGGCGTGCAATTGAAACAAGGAGCTGACGCTTATTTTGAGCAAGTAAATGCTAACGGTGGAGTAAATGGTCGAAAAATAGAATTACTCGCACTTGATGACCAGTATGAACCTCACCTCACGGTAAATAACACTCGACACCTAATAAATAACGCTAAAGTTGATGTTCTCTTCTCATATGTTGGCACCCCGACATCTAGTGCCATTCAACCCATTATCGATTCTCACCAAATTCCGTTTATTACCCCGTTCACTGGCGCAGACTTATTACGCCATAAAGATCATATTTTTAATTTACGTGCCAGCTATAACGACGAAGCAAAGGTGCAAATTGATTACTTAGTAAAACAAAAAGGGCTGACAAAAATTGCATTTTTAATTCAAGCTGACGAGTTTGGTCTTTCACTGCAAAATGCACTTACCAAAGCAATGTTGCCATATTCCTTAAAGCCAAAAGCCATTGCCAGATTCAAGCGAAATAGCCAAGATATTGAGCGCGCATTAGAAAAACTAAAGAAAAGTGGCGCACAAGCGATTTGCTTAGTTGGCACATATAAACCTTTAGCCCATTTTATTAATTTAGCCGACCAACAAGGCTTTAAACCGTATTATACAAGTGTTTCTTTTGTCTCAAGTAACGAACTTTTTGCACGCATTAAGCAACCCAGCAAAGTGCTAGTAACGGAAGTCATCCCGAGAGTTGATGGGTGTTATGAAGAATGGTGCAAACGCTTCAAGAAAACTATGGAAAGCGTAAACATTCACGATCCTACACGTGTACATTTAGAAGGCTTTGCGAATGCTTATGTCTTTTACAAAGCGGCTGAAGCATGTACCCCATTCTCACGCCAGTGCTTATTAAAACAACTTAATATTGTTAAGCAAGCGCTCGACAAACGTAAAAGAAACTATGTTGAATTTGCCGAAAAAGTTAAAAACAACACAGTTTTTTTAAATCATTTCACGTTTACTAAATAACAGGTATCGCCTGCTTAAGCATGGCTTCAATTTGATTCACAATCGCTTTATTGGTTGCATCGTCAAACGTTTTAATACGCGGTGTATGTATATGACCAGTTGGTACTTTCGTGCCTAATTGATTTTGCAAACGAATACTGCGATACGAGATCTCATTCGAAAGATAACCACCGCCACCACCAGAAACCGCCGTTAATCCATTTAACTCAGAAAGCGATTTAGGTTGTAACTCGCCTTTTTCTAACGTCACTACTTTTAAGTTATCGTTTACTTGATATTGCCCTTTTGCCTTTTGCATCGCAGCAACGGGCAAGCTAAATTCAACAAACTCATCACCCGAGAGAGTTTCGCCTGCTAACTTTGAAATAATTGGCGCTTCTTTTGTGCCACCTGATAGTACATTTAAATTATCTGGCGCAGTTACACTACGACGCTTACCAGGAAAACGCTCAAGATCAAAATGCTCTCTACCCATTGAAACAGTAGAAACTAAATCTACTTGTCCACCTAAGTAAATGGGCGCTAACAGTGATTCTATTTCACCTTGATCAAAATCTTCATAACGCACCGGTACAATAACCGCATTGATTTCGGCTTGCTTACCATTAAGCTCAATAACCTTTCCATCTAACGCTAATGCCGCAAGTCCTGAAGGGTTACTTTGCGCAATATTTCTATCTAATAAGAACGGGTCAAAACCGGTAATAAAAATTTGCGTATCTGCGCTTTCACGGTAATCAATATCAGAGTACCCACGAGATACTGTTTCAAACACTTCTAACAGGCTAGCTAGTTCGGCTTTTGAAAAATTAAGCGGCTTGTTCTTTAGTTGTGATTTAACCGCGAGGCGTTGCCAGTAAAGCGGTCTATCGTCATATCGCTGGTTAGATTGCACCTGTGCTTTAACTTCAGACCATAACTTTGTGCCTACTGTCAAGAGTAACTGTTTAGCTTCTGCGTAATTACTTACGGTTTGCCATTGTTTCGCAAATTGTGACATTGCTTTGTGGTTAACCAAGCTTGCATCGACGGTGTTGAGTTTAGTTAATCGTAACTCTTCGACACTTTGCGAGATTACATTTTGGTTTGCGTATGTATTTGCACTTAAAAACAGTGCTAAGCTGGTAATCAGTAGCTGGCGTTTATTTTTCATTGCTAAACTATCTTTTAATATAATATTCGGTGAGTTAGCTACTTATCATACGTGCATTTTTGATAAGCTCAACTATGCTCTATTTAATAAATGAGAATGTTAGGAATGAATCTTATATGGACTTTATTAATTTTAAAGTTGGCTCTAAGACGATCGCTTTAAAAATACTCGATATTTTATTAACAGAACGATATGAAAATAACCTAACCGAATTACCCAACGATAATAAAAGCTTTATTGGCGTAAAGGATTATTTAGGCACGCCAACCCCCATCTTTGATCTTGGTATTGTTCTAAACAAAGAGTCGACTCAAGTTGCCAATCAAGCTCTTTCAGATTTACTTATTGCCAGAGAAAAAGATCATTTAGATTGGCTTGATGCGTTAGAAAGTAGCCTCGCCAATGGCACACCGTTCGAAAAAGCCAAAGATCCAGACAAATGCGCATTTGGCACTTGGTATAATAACTTCAAAACAGACAACGAAGAATTACGCGTAATACTCGACAAGTTCGATAAACCACATCGAGAACTGCATGCTATGGCAGAAGAATTGTTAAGTGTAAACGCTAACGACACATCAGGAAGAGCCCTAACACTCTTCCATGAAAAGAAACGTAAGATATTTACCGTGCTCGTCAGGTTATTCCAAACAGCAAGAGAGCAGATCACTCTTGATTACAAACCCATTATCATCTTTACCACCAAAGATGGTAAAACCCCTCATATAGGCTTGTTGGTAGATAAGGTGGAAGACTCTTTAACGGTTCATAAAGACGATATTAAACCACTAGAGCAATTAACTTCGGTAGGTTTTGATATTGACCCACAAACTAGGCATATGATGAAAGGGCTGATTAATATGAATAATAAGCACAGTATTATTATCGACCCAACAGTGATTTTTTCACCGCAAGAAGAAGCCAAGATAGCTTAGAGTAAAGGATTCAGGATTCAGGATTCAGGATTCAGGATTCAGGAACATTCTGAAGTCTAGCTGCTTAATTCTAAAATTCTTTAGTGCCTCAAACGCAAAAAAGCCTCAAAATAATGTTGAGGCTTTCTTTTAATTAGGAGCTTGGCGATGTTCTACTTTCACATGGGCGAACCCACACTATCATCGACGCTGTTTCGTTTCACTTCTGAGTTCGGCATGGGGTCAGGTGGTTCCAAAACGCTATAGTCACCAAGCAAATCTGGTTGACTTAAGAGCTTGTCTTAAATCTAAATCTGGAAAGCTTTTTTTAAGTAAATGTCTACTTTAGTATCTTAATCTATTCAACTTCTGCGGGTTATAAACCACTTTGGCGTTGTATGGTTAAGCCTCACGGGTAATTAGTACGAGTTAGCTTAATGCCTCACAGCACTTCCACATCTCGCCTATCAACGTTGTAGTCTTCAACGGCCCTTCAGTTAACTCAAGTTAAAGTGAGAACTCATCTCGAGGCTCGCTTCCCGCTTAGATGCTTTCAGCGGTTATCGATTCCGAACGTAGCTACCGGGCAATGCAATTGGCATCACAACCCGAACACCAGCGGTTCGTCCACTCCGGTCCTCTCGTACTAGGAGCAGCCCCTCTCAATTCTCAAACGCCCACGGCAGATAGGGACCGAACTGTCTCACGACGTTCTAAACCCAGCTCGCGTACCACTTTAAATGGCGAACAGCCATACCCTTGGGACCGACTTCAGCCCCAGGATGTGATGAGCCGACATCGAGGTGCCAAACACCGCCGTCGATATGAACTCTTGGGCGGTATCAGCCTGTTATCCCCGGAGTACCTTTTATCCGTTGAGCGATGGCCCTTCCATTCAGAACCACCGGATCACTATGACCTACTTTCGTACCTGCTCGACGTGTCTGTCTCGCAGTTAAGCTTGCTTCTACCATTACACTAACCGTACGATGTCCGACCGTACTTAGCAAACCTTCGTGCTCCTCCGTTACTCTTTGGGAGGAGACCGCCCCAGTCAAACTACCCACCAGGCACTGTCCACAACCCCGATTCAGGGGCCTATGTTAGAACATCAACACTACAAGGGTGGTATTTCAAGGACGGCTCCACACAATCTAGCGACTGTGTTTCAAAGCCTCCCACCTATCCTACACATGTAGGGTCAATGTTCAGTGCCAAGCTGTAGTAAAGGTTCACGGGGTCTTTCCGTCTAGCCGCGGGTACACAGCATCTTCACTGCGATTTCAATTTCACTGAGTCTCGGGTGGAGACAGCGTGGCCATGGTTACACCATTCGTGCAGGTCGGAACTTACCCGACAAGGAATTTCGCTACCTTAGGACCGTTATAGTTACGGCCGCCGTTTACCGGGGCTTCGATCAAGAGCTTCGCCGAAGCTAACCCCATCAATTAACCTTCCGGCACCGGGCAGGTGTCACACCCTATACGTCTTCTTTCGAATTTGCAGAGTGCTGTGTTTTTAATAAACAGTCCCAGCCACCTAGTCACTGCGACTCTCGTCCGCTTAGAGAGCAAGTCTCATCACAGATAAGAGCGTACCTTCTCCCGAAGTTACGGTACAATTTTGCCTAGTTCCTTCACCCGAGTTCTCTCAAGCGCCTTAGTATTCTCTACCTGACCACCTGTGTCGGTTTGGGGTACGATTCGAAATAATCTGAAGCTTAGAGGCTTTTCCTGGAAGTATGGCATCAACAACTTCCACTCCGTAGAGTGTCGTCTCGTATCTCAGCCTTAGAAACCCGGATTTGCCTAAGTTTCCAGCCTACATACTTTCACATGGACAACCAACGCCATGCTTGTTTAGCCTGCTCCGTCCCCCCATCGCAATTATTCCAAGTACGGGAATATTAACCCGTTTCCCATCGACTACGCCTTTCGGCCTCGCCTTAGGGGTCGACTCACCCTACCCTGATTAGCATGGGATAGGAACCCTTGGTCTTCCGGCGAGCGGGTTTTTCACCCGCTTTATCGTTACTCATGTCAGCATTCGCACTTCTGATACCTCCAGCATACCTCCCGGTACACCTTCAACAGCTTACAGAACGCTCCCCTACCCCGCGAATAAATTCGCAGCCGCAGCTTCGGTGGTATGTTTAGCCCCGTTACATCTTCCGCGCAGACCGACTCGACCAGTGAGCTATTACGCTTTCTTTAAAGGATGGCTGCTTCTAAGCCAACCTCCTGGCTGTCTGGGCCTTTCCACATCGTTTCCCACTTAACATACACTTTGGGACCTTAGCTGGCGGTCTGGGTTGTTTCCCTCTCCACGACGGACGTTAGCACCCGCCGTGTGTCTCCCGGATATTACTTATTGGTATTCGGAGTTTGCAAAGGGTTGGTAAGTCGGGATGACCCCCTAGCCTTAACAGTGCTCTACCCCCAATAGTATTCGTCCGAGGCTCTACCTAAATAGATTTCGGGGAGAACCAGCTATCTCCCGGTTTGATTAGCCTTTCACTCCTAGCCACAGGTCATCCGCTAGCTTTTCAACGATAGTCGGTTCGGTCCTCCAGTCAGTGTTACCTGACCTTCAACCTGCCCATGGCTAGATCACCGGGTTTCGGGTCTATACCCAGCAACTAAACGCGCAGTTAACGCTCGCTTTCACTACGGCTCCCCTAAATGGTTAACCTCGCTACTGAATATAAGTCGCTGACCCATTATACAAAAGGTACGCAGTCACAGAACGAATCTGCTCCTACTGCTTGTACATATACGGTTTCAGGTTCTATTTCACTCCCCTCACAGGGGTTCTTTTCGCCTTTCCCTCACGGTACTGGTTCACTATCGGTCAGTTGGGAGTATTTAGCCTTGGAGGATGGTCCCCCCATATTCAGTCAAAGTTTCACGTGCTCCGACCTACTCGATTTCACTGTAAATAAGTTTTCGTGTACGGGACTATCACCCTGTATCGTCAAACTTTCCAGAATGTTCCACTAACTACATTACAGCTTAAGGGCTAATCCGATTTCGCTCGCCGCTACTTTCGGAATCTCGGTTGATTTCTTTTCCTCGGGGTACTTAGATGTTTCAGTTCTCCCGGTTCGCCTCACTTACCTATGTATTCAGTAAGTGATACCACTAAGTGGTGGGTTTCCCCATTCGGAAATCCTAGTCTCAAGCGCTTTTTACTAGCTTGACTAGGCTTATCGCAAGTTAATACGTCCTTCATCGCCTCCAACTGCCAAGGCATCCACCGTATACGCTTAGTCACTTAACCATACAACCCAAAATGGTTTGTATTGCTAAAGACAGTTTTTAACTCCGCCAGAAGTTAAATATTGAATACTAAAGTAGATACCAACATAACTTTCGTTATGCGGCATAATTTTCTTTACTTTATTTTGAGAACTCTAAATTAAATAATGCACTTACAAGTAAGTACTTAATTTAAAGTTTGTCAGCTTTCCAAATTTTTAAAGAGCAAATTAACTAAGCTATTGCTTAGCTAACAATCATCTGTGTGGACACTTCGAACAAAAAGTTCTAAATCGTATAAGGAGGTGATCCAGCCCCAGGTTCCCCTAGGGCTACCTTGTTACGACTTCACCCCAGTCATGAATCACTCCGTGGTAAGCGCCCTCCCTAAGGTTAAGCTACCTACTTCTGGAGCAACCCACTCCCATGGTGTGACGGGCGGTGTGTACAAGGCCCGGGAACGTATTCACCGCGACATTCTGATTCGCGATTACTAGCGATTCCGACTTCATGGAGTCGAGTTGCAGACTCCAATCCGGACTACGACGCACTTTAAGTGATTCGCTTACTCTCGCGAGTTCGCAGCACTCTGTATGCGCCATTGTAGCACGTGTGTAGCCCTACACGTAAGGGCCATGATGACTTGACGTCGTCCCCACCTTCCTCCGGTTTATCACCGGCAGTCTCCTTAGAGTTCCCGACCGAATCGCTGGCAACTAAGGATAGGGGTTGCGCTCGTTGCGGGACTTAACCCAACATCTCACAACACGAGCTGACGACAGCCATGCAGCACCTGTCTCAGAGTTCCCGAAGGCACCAAACTATCTCTAGTAAGTTCTCTGGATGTCAAGTGTAGGTAAGGTTCTTCGCGTTGCATCGAATTAAACCACATGCTCCACCGCTTGTGCGGGCCCCCGTCAATTCATTTGAGTTTTAACCTTGCGGCCGTACTCCCCAGGCGGTCTACTTAATGCGTTAGCTTTGGAAGACAGTTCCGAAAAACCGAACTCCTAGTAGACATCGTTTACGGCGTGGACTACCGGGGTATCTAATCCCGTTTGCTCCCCACGCTTTCGTACATGAGCGTCAGTGTTGACCCAGGTGGCTGCCTTCGCCATCGGTATTCCTTCAGATCTCTACGCATTTCACCGCTACACCTGAAATTCTACCACCCTCTATCACACTCTAGTTTGCCAGTTCGAAATGCAGTTCCCAGGTTGAGCCCGGGGCTTTCACATCTCGCTTAACAAACCGCCTGCGTACGCTTTACGCCCAGTAATTCCGATTAACGCTCGCACCCTCCGTATTACCGCGGCTGCTGGCACGGAGTTAGCCGGTGCTTCTTCTGTTGCTAACGTCACAGCTAGCAGGTATTAACTACTAACCTTTCCTCACAACTGAAAGTGCTTTACAACCCGAAGGCCTTCTTCACACACGCGGCATGGCTGCATCAGGCTTGCGCCCATTGTGCAATATTCCCCACTGCTGCCTCCCGTAGGAGTCTGGACCGTGTCTCAGTTCCAGTGTGGCTGATCATCCTCTCAAACCAGCTAGGGATCGTCGCCTTGGTGAGCCATTACCTCACCAACTAGCTAATCCCACTTGGGCCAATCTAAAGGCGAGAGCCGAAGCCCCCTTTGGTCCGTAGACATTATGCGGTATTAGCCATCGTTTCCAATGGTTGTCCCCCACCTAAAGGCATGTTCCCAAGCATTACTCACCCGTCCGCCGCTCGTCATCTTCTAGCAAGCTAGAAATGTTACCGCTCGACTTGCATGTGTTAGGCCTGCCGCCAGCGTTCAATCTGAGCCATGATCAAACTCTTCAATTAAAAGTGTTTTTGGACTTACGTCCGACTCAATGAATTCTGATTTTGATATCATAAAGATATCGAATTGACTGTGCTGATACTTTCGTATCAATTGGTCACTCAGTTTAATTAAGTCTAAATTTTATTACGCTAAAAGCGTATGTTAGAACTTAATCTGTACGAGTGCCCACACAGATGATTGCTTAAATTTTTAAAGAACAGTGCAAACAACCTTGTGTTTGCCGCGACGCTTCGTCGCTGTTAGGGCTGCGTATGTTACGCTTTCCTGATTTTTTGTCAACACTTAATTTTGATTATTTTCTTTTTATTCTGAAAACGTTCAAAACTCAGTTTTACTTGACTCACCCAACTCGTGATTCGCTGCTATGCTGCGTCGTTCCCCGTGTTGGTGGAGGCGCATTATAGAGAGATTTGATTTGAGCGCAACCCCTTTTTTAAAGAAAATTTGTATTTTTTTACTGCTTGCCTGAAATATCAGCTATAAGCGTTAAAAACATACATTTTCTGCCCAGAAATTAACAATCAGTACACTTTTATCTATAATTTACGCTCTATAACTATTTTACTGGAGCCGTTATGACAATTAGAAGCTATAAAGGTGTAGAGCCAAAAATCAATTTAAATACCTATATAGACGAATCGGCTGTATTAGTTGGTCAAATTGAAGTTGGCGCCGATTCAAGTATCTGGCCATTAGTTGCTGCACGCGGTGATGTTAACTATATAAAGATTGGCGAGCGTACAAATGTACAAGATGGTTCAGTGCTTCATGTAACGCGTAAAAGTAATTCAGTGCCAAATGGCTACCCATTAATTATTGGTGACGATGTCACAATTGGTCACAAAGCCATGTTACATGGCTGTGTACTTGGTAACCGTATCTTAGTTGGTATGGGTGCAATTATAATGGACAACGCGGTTGTGGAAGATGATGTGATTGTTGGTGGCGGCTCATTGGTTCCACCTAATAAAACGTTAGAGTCAGGTTATTTATATGTAGGTAGCCCAGTTAAGCAAGCCCGAAAGCTAACTGAAGCAGAATTAGCTTTCCTTAAAGTATCTGCTGATAACTACGTTATATTAAAGAATGAATACCTAGAAGAGCTATAATAGCTCTTCTACTTCTATCTCACCTAGATCATTGTATAGTTCGTCTTCAATTGCGCTTTCAGCAATGTCTTCGTAGTCGAACTTTTTACTTTCAAAGTCTTTTATAGCACTTTCTTTAGATTGCTTAGTTAAATAAAAGCAGGTAATCAACTGTCCACTTACCTGTGCAAAAAAGTTTATACGTTTTGCATCTTCTATGTATTCAACGCGGTCGACAAATAAAATAGACTGGTTCATTACAAAATTCCTGATTTTAGCTTTTCAATCACATTATCGGTTAACGGCTTAACACCTCGCCACACAAAAAATGCCTCAGCGGCTTGCCCCACCAGCATACCCGAACCATCTAGCGTTGTTGCGTTTGGGTTTATGCTGTTAACCCAATCATTAAATGAAGTGCTTTGTTGGCTATAAAACATATCGTATGCCAGTTCACACTTTGCAACAAAACGCTTAGAAATTGGCGGCACATCGCCTGTTATACTTGCTGAAGTAGAGTTAATTACAATATCGTAGTCAATGTCAGGTTCGTGCTCGAAGCCATAGGCATCGATATCACCATATTTTGCAAATTCGTCTCTTAAGGTTTGCGCTTTCGTTTTTGTTCTATTGATTACTGTTAGCTTAGCTGGATTTTGTTGTAATAGAGGTAGCAAGGCACCTCGTGCTGCGCCGCCCGCACCAATTACCAATACTCGCTTTGATTGCAGCGTAAAGTTATTACTTAAGATGTCGCTTACTAAGCCAATACCATCTGTGTTATCACCTAGTAACGAACCATCTGAGCTAACCTTTATTGTGTTTACTGCGCCCGCACATTTAGCTCGTTCCGAAAGTTCATCTACTAACGCAAATGCTTGCTCTTTGAATGGCACAGTCACATTTGCTCCCTTACCACCACGTGCGACAAACTGCTCTACCGATTCCTTAAAGCCGTCGATCGGTGCTAAGATTGCGCTGTATTCGATTTGCTGATTTAGTTGGCTAGCAAACTCACTGTGAATTTTCGGTGATTTTGAATGCTCTATCGGGTTTCCGAATACCGCGTATTTATCCATTAGTTTTCTCGCATTGAGTTAGAGTTATGAAACAAATTTTAAGACGTATGTTTGGCACGACACAAAAACAAGATGAATCTCATCAATCTCCCTCTCCTGAAAAAACACCTTATGAGTTAATAGGACAAGAACAGGGTGCCCGCGCGCTAGCTAATCGATTTTACGACATTATGGCTGAAGAGGAATACGCAAAACCATTATATGATATGCATCCTCAACCTTTAGATAGAATTAGACAAGTGTTTTTCGAGTTTTTATCAGGTTGGCTTGGTGGACCTGATTTATTCGTAGAGAAATATGGGCACCCTATGTTGCGAAAGCGTCATATGCCCTTTCCTATTGATCAAGACTTAAGAGATCAATGGATGTTTTGCATGAACAAAGCACTTGATATTGAAGTTGATAACCCCGTATTGCGCGAAGGGCTTAAACAATCACTAGCGCAACTTGCGACACATATGATTAATCAGGGACGTTAACACCCACCATTAGATTGCGTTAAATCAATGCAGCTTCGTTGATAATTGCGCATACTCAGTTTACTTAGTGCTTGAGAAAACTGTTATGCGTCACCACTCTATTCAACACAAAATTTTTGCATTACTTACGGTTACGGGTATTTTGGTGCTTGTTGCTAGCCTGCTTACGGGGCAAAAACAACAAAGCGAACTTGCTCATCAAACCATTGAGCAAAATATAAAAATACTTGCCGACAACTATTTTGACTCGATAAACACCATGATGCTTACTGGCACTATGGCAAACCGAGAGATTTTGCGTCAAAAAATACTCAGTGAAGAACAGATAAAAGATATTCATATCATTCGCGGAGATAAAATAAATAAATTTTTTGGCCCCGGCGAAGCAAATCAAGCACCACAAAACCAACAAGAAAACGAAGCTTTAAATGGCACCGAACAAATTCACTTTAGCAAAAGCGAAGACGGCAGTAATTTAATTACATACTTAAAACCAGTTGTTGCCAGTGAAAATTATCGCGGCACTAATTGTTTAGGTTGCCATCAAGCCACTGAAGGCGAAATACTCGGTGCGGTGAAGATCAGTTATTCACTTGATAAGGTAGATGCGGCAGTCACTCGTAATTCATGGATTAGCTTTGCCATTCTGACAACAATATTCGTTATTACCTTTGCTACACTTGGCTGGTTATTTAGAAAATTCTTAATTGAACGTCTTCGTGTAATTGGCAAATCAATGCGCTTAGCATCGCAAAATAACGATTTAACCATTCATGTGGAAGATAAAACCAATGATGAACTTGGACGTTTAGCGAATAACTTTAATCTTATGATGGCTGCGTTTAAAGGAAATATTAGTCAGTTATCAGAGTCGTCCAAGGTGCTTATTCACAGCGCCGAAAAGATTTATGCATCAGCTGAAACAACAGAGCAAGCTATTAATCAACAAAAACAAGGCACAGACTCAGTTGCCGCTGCAATTAACGAGTTAGAATCTTCGTCTTCTGAAGTACGCAATACCACACATTTTGCATCGGAGCGTTCGGATACCAGCAATCATTTAGCAGAAACTAGTTTAGAAATAGCAGAAAGTACCGAAGAGAGCATTAACGGCCTTGCGTTAGAAGTGCGTACTGCAGCAAAACAAGTCAGTGAGCTACAAAACCGGACATTAGAAGTTGGCAAAGTACTGGAAGTGATCAGTAACATTGCTGAACAAACCAACCTACTCGCGCTTAATGCAGCTATTGAAGCTGCACGGGCAGGTGAAGCTGGCAGAGGATTTGCCGTTGTTGCTGATGAAGTACGCACACTCGCAAATCGTACCCATGACTCAACCGATGAAATAAAGCGCACCATTGAGAATTTGCAGTCTGAAGCGTTGGACACTGTAAATACCATGAATCGCTCTAGTGAAGATGCGGATAAGCGTGCTGAGCAAGTAAAAAAAGTTGCGTTGGCGCTGAAAGATATTTCAGAGCATATGAAAGAAATTAACCAACTGAATACGCAAATTGCTGATGCAACAGAACAGCAGAACTTAGCAGCAGAAGAAATTAATCAGAGTGTGATTGCAATAAGTGATAACGCAGAGACCTCGCTTGTGGATGCCCATGAAAGCAAACAAGTAAGTGAAAGCTTATTATCGCTGGCAAGAGAGCTTGATCAGCAAGTACGTAAATTTAAATTATAAGCACAAAAAAAGCCGCAGAATTGCGGCTTTTTATTAACCTCTTATTTTTATGAAAAGTTATGAGGTTATTATTAAATTTGCAACCAATCCTTTGGCGACAAGTAATTCTCGTAAAGGTTTGCTTCTAAGCTATTTGGCTCAGGTTTAAAGTCATACTCCCAACGCGCAAGCGGCGGCATCGACATTAAAATAGACTCAGTACGACCGCCTGTTTGCAACCCAAATAGCGTGCCTCTATCCCATACCAAATTAAATTCCACATAACGACCACGACGATAGAGCTGGAATTCACGTTGCTGCTCGGTGTGTGGGAAGTCTTTGCGTTTTTCTACGATTGGTAAGTAAGCATCTAAGTAACCATTACCTACGGCACGCATAAAAGCAAAACAGCGGTCAAAGCCCCATTCATTTAAGTCATCAAAGAACAAACCGCCTACGCCACGGGTTTCACCGCGGTGCTTTAAGTAAAAGTATTCGTCACACCATTTTTTGTAGTCATCATATACGGTTTCACCGAATGGCAAACATAATTTACAGGCTTCTTGGTGCCAATGTTTTACGTCTTCAAGCACAGGGTAAAAAGGTGTTAAGTCAAAACCACCACCAAACCACCAAATCGGGTCTTCACCTTCTTTTTCAGCAATAAAGAAACGAACATTGGCATGTGATGTGGGTACATGAGGGTTTTTTGGGTGAATAACTAACGATACACCGCATGCATGAAAACTTCGACCAGCAAGTTCTGGGCGATGTGCAGTAGCAGAAGCTGGCATTGATTCACCATACACATGAGAGAAATTCACTCCGCCTTGCTCTATTACGGCACCATCTTTGATCACTCGTGTGCGGCCGCCACCACCTTCTTCGCGTTGCCAAGCGTCTTCGACAAATTTAGCGCTACCATCAGCTTGCTCTAAAGCATCACAAATTTTGTCTTGTAAGGCCAATAAAAACTCTTTTACTACTTCTAAGTTAACGTGCGACATAATTACTCTCTAAACAACTTACCTGTAAATGCATCTTTAATCTGGCTTGGTTTGGTGTTGCCACCAAGTGGACCTTCAACATAAGCTGATACCTTATTGCCAAATGCACTTTTTGCTTCTTCTAATGTTAAAACAGGCTCTTGTCCCGTTAGATTTGCGCTTGTTGATACTAATGGTTTACCAAACTCTTGGCATAACTGTTTTACTACTGGATGAGCTGTAACCCGAACTGCGATTGTATCAAACTGCCCCGTTAGCCATTTTGGTGTACTTTTTTTCGCTGGCATTACCCAAGTTACTGCTGCAGGCCACGACGAAAATATATCAGCGCGTTTATCCATGGGTATTTTATCATCATCGACATACTCTAACAGTTGACCATAATTATCAGCGATAAGGATTAACCCTTTTTCTACTGGGCGTTGTTTTATATCTAATAGATTCATTACCGCAGTTTCGCTGTCAGGGTCACAACCCAAACCGTAAACGGCTTCTGTAGGGTAAACAATTACACCGTCACTTTTAAGTACAGAGACAATTGGGTTTTCTAATAACTCGTTACTCACAACTCACTCCAATTCATAACGAGACTTTGTGGTTACAATGCTTTTGTGGGCACTGTAACATTAAGCCTTTTGCTGTTTTTTTCTCAACCATCACTTGCCAACCACATTCAGGGCACGATTGTGCAACTGGTTTATTATTTAAAATATATTTGCATTTGGGGTACCCCCCACAGGAGTAAAATGTTTTACCCGATTTATTGCTGCGCTCAACTAGTTCAGACTTATTACAGCTAGGACAAGTAGGTAATGACTCTTTAGATTCTTCTTGTGCGACATAATGGCACTCAGGAAAGTTAGTGCAGCCAATAAACATGCCAAAGCGGCCATTTTTTACTGCTAAAGGCGATTCACAAAGAGGACATTCGCTGTCATCAAGCACTTTAAGAAGTGTTTCATGGTGTTCGACTAATGGGCGAGTATAATCACAATTAGGATAGTTATTGCATCCGACAAACGCACCTTTTTTACTGTGCTTCACACTCGTTTCAGAGCCACACTTCGGACACACTTCATGCTCTTTTTCTAAAGCATGTTCGTGAACAGAAAATAAAGAATGATCAATTTTGCTCATAATTGTCAAAACGCAGGCGTAAATTTCGCAGAATTATACCATGCAAGCCTTGGCAAGATACAAATTTAAACATTCTCGCTAGTGAATGGTACCGTTTTGCTCCTCAAACAATAGGTCTTCCATTTGCGCATAGGCAATTTCTTTGCCTGGCACGTTAAACAACACCATTAGCACAACCCACTTTAAATCATCTAACTCGATAATTTCTTTATCAAGCGCAAAAATACGATCGATCACCATCTCACGCGTGGTTGTGTCGATAACCGAAATTTGCTCCAAAAACATTAAAAAGCCGCGACAAGTCAGATCCAGTTTGTCGCATTCTTGCTGCGTATAAATACGTACTGACTTGCCAGGAACGCGATTTAAGTAAGGGCATTCATCGCTGTGTTGTAGATCTGCTAATTGCTCAAGCCAATCGAGCGCTTTATAAATTTCTCGATGATTAAACCCGGCTCGTAATAATTCATCTGTTAATTCACTTTGTTCAACGAAAATTTCTGTTTCACTGTGAATATAGTTCTCAAACAAGTACATGAGGATATCAAACATTTTCAACTCCTCCCTATTCGGGTGTAACCATCTAGTACACGAACAACTTGACCAGATAGCTCTAGATCTAATAATCGGGATAGCAATTCATCCATTTGAATCCCTGAAAGTTGTTGTAATTTGTCTACTGACGTCACTTCAAAAGTTAGGTGCTCTAAAACAGAATCTGAAATCACATTTTTTTCAGTCTCATCTACTTTATATAGACAACTTTTTGGTAAAACGCTTAATTCTGAAAAAATATCATCGCAATTCTCTATTAATTTAGCGCCTTGTTTTATTAACGCATGACACCCTTTTGCTAATTCGTTATACACAGAACCTGGTACAGCAAAGACTTCCCGATTTTGCTCTAGCGCATACTTTGCGGTAATCAGTGAACCGCTCTTTTGCTCTGCTTCAACTACAATGGTTCCCATGGAAATCCCTGAAATAATGCGATTTCTACGTGGAAAGTTTGCCGCTTGTGCGAGAGTTCCTGGTTTATACTCTGAAATTAACAAGCCATGCTCTGAAATGTTCTCATACAATTTACTCGCACGTTTGGGGTAGCATAAGTCAACGCCAGTACCGAGAACTGCAATAGTTTTACCCTTTGCTTGCAATGCGCCTCGGTGCGCACAACTATCGATACCTCGGGCCATACCAGAAACAACACAGAATTCATTAATCGCAAGACTATGTGCTATATCAAAGCTGACTTGCCTGCCGGTTTCAGTTGCATTTCTAGAACCAACAATTGCCAACTTAGGTGAGTCAAGTAATTGGATATTACCTTTACAAAAAAGCACCAAAGGTGGAGCGGGAATTTCTTTTAGTAATGCGGGATAATCAGAATGAGATAAATGGATAATTTGAATGTTCAACGCTTTGCATTGTTGAATAATTGATTCAACTTGCTGCCATTCAAAAGTCTTAATTGCGTTGGCTACTGCAGATTTGAGTCCTAATTCGCATAGTTCGTTACACGAGCGAGAGAAAAGCGCGTCGAAGCTTGTACGCGTTAGTAACTGTTTAGCAGTTTGAAAGCCTATTCCTTTAATCAAATAAAAAGCGAGCCAATATTCAAGCTCGCTTCTTCGTGTAGTTCTTTGCATCTTCCCTCCTTAGAAGACGCGCCAAATATTTTTAGTTATCTACATGGATTGTGTCGCCAACACGAACAGGTTCTAATGTTTTAGTAACGATCGCATAACTTACTTGATCGTAAACTTTAAACACCATTAGCTCGCCTACTTTCTCTTTTGGCATCTCCCATTCGCGACTATCTTCTCCGTCACCAAAAATACTCATTGCTCGTTCATATCGTGAAGCAGAATCTTTATATTTAGGTCCATCTTTGCCTACTACAACTGTAGGTGATGCTCTGCGAATGTCCAATATATGACCAGGTTTAAGTGAATTAACTTCACCGCGGTTAATTACAACCACATCCATCGTACTAAATTCACGTAGCTTAGAAGTAGTATCAATAATCGTTCCCGAGATTGCAGAATCGGGACGTTGCATCATAAAGAAGGCTGGTAAGGTTTGCCCTTCTAACGCTGGCATTAAGAAGTCACCTTGGCGAACTTCTCGTTTTACATTTTTTACACGAACAGATGCAGGTACGGCACTTGCTTCATCACCGGTTCTAAACGCACGGCCTGTACCAACTAAAATAGCTTCGTGACCTAGCACTTCGTCTGTATCTGGATCAATATAAGAGTCACCTTGACGATAGATGCCATAGTACTGTGAACGCTCTAAATTGCCTTTCACATAAATAATATGGTCTGTCTTCATATTTTTTACGCTGTGGTTTGCACCTAAAACAACTGGCCTTGCATCGATATCTTCTTTATCTAACGCTTGCTCATAGGTTAAGAAAGGACGAATCACTTCCAAAGGTAACGTTGGAATAGCATCACCTTTTTTCATAGTTTTACGAACACCCGGAGACAATCGCTTAAACTTTTGATTAATCACAAGCATAGGACGACCCTGTGAATCATAAACTAATGAAAGTTTATCACCTGGGTAGATAAGGTGAGGGTTATCAATTTGTGGATTAAGGCGCCATAGCTCAGGCCATAACCATGGCTGATCAAGATAAATGGCTGAGATATCCCAAAGGGTATCGCCTTTTTCTACAACATATTCTTTTGGGGCGTCCTTTCTGATCTGAAGCACATCAGCAAGAGTTGGAAACGCCATAGTTAATGCGACTATCGCAGCTGTCAGCTTTTTGACCATAACTAGCTTCCTTGAGCTGTTTTTTATTATTATTTACTTAAACCTGTAAAAGGTGAAGACAAATGGCTAAAATAAAAACATATCATAATTTGATGATTTTCGCATAGTTAAAATTAAGGTAAATATGGCTATTTTAGAAGTTTTACGCTTTCCAGACGAGAGATTACGCACAGTCGCACAAGAAGTTGCGCAAATTAATGATGATACTAAGAAAATTGTATCAGACATGCTTGAAACCATGTATGACGAAAACGGCATTGGTTTAGCCGCAACGCAAGTCGACATCCACCAGCGCATCGTTGTTATTGACGTATCAGAAGAAGGTAATGAGCCTCTAGTGCTCATTAATCCAGAAATCATCAAAAAGGATGGCAGTAAAATTAGCGAAGAAGGCTGTTTATCAGTACCAGGTTCTTATGCAAAAGTAGACCGCGCAGAAACGGTTACAATTAAAGCGTTTGATGAGAATGGCAACCAATATGAAAAAGATGCTGATGGCTTGCTTGCTGTATGTATTCAACATGAATTAGATCATCTAAAAGGCGTACTTTTCATTGATTACCTTTCACCTTTAAAGCGTCAACGTATTCGTAAAAAGCTAGAAAAAGAAGCAAAATTAGCAGCGCGTGCTGGCTAACCTACCTTGGAGTTAAAACTTGAGCAAGCCTTTAAAAATTGTATTTGCGGGTACCCCTGATTTTGCCGCGCAGCACCTCGATGCTTTAATAAAATCGCACCATGATGTGATCGCTGTTTACAGTCAGCCAGACCGCCCTGCTGGACGCGGAAAAAAGCTAAAAGCAAGTGAAGTAAAACAACTAGCTTTAACCCATGACATTCCAGTGTACCAGCCAGAGAATTTTAAGTCAGACAATGCCAAGCAGCAGTTAGCTGATTTGAATGCAGATATTATGGTAGTGGTTGCGTATGGCCTACTACTACCAAAAGCAGTTTTGGAAACACCTAAACTAGGCTGTATCAATGTGCATGGTTCAATTTTACCTCGCTGGCGTGGTGCTGCACCGATTCAACGCGCTATCTGGGCTGGTGATGCCGAAACAGGTGTAACCATTATGCAAATGGATGAAGGTTTAGATACCGGTGATATGATTTCCATAGCCACCTGCCCAATTGAGGCGGCAGATACAAGTGCAAGCCTTTACAGCAAGCTTGCTGAACTTGGTCCCACAGCACTCATCGACACGTTAGCCACTATTGCCGATGGCACTGCAACTCCTGAAAAGCAAAATGATGAGCTTGCCAACTATGCGAAAAAGCTAAGCAAAGAAGAAGCGAATATCGATTGGCACATGCCTGCCCAACAAATCGAACGTAATATACGCGCATTTAACCCTTGGCCAATTTGTTTTACGCAAATGCAAGGAAACACTGTAAAGATATATGCTGCTGAATTAGTTGAAAGCGCTGGTAACCCGGGTGAAGTATTAGCAGCTGATAAAACAGGCATTACGGTTGCGACCACTGAAGGCGCACTAAAGATCACGCAGCTTCAACCACAAGGTAAAAAGCCAATGTCGGCACAAGATTTTTTAAATGGTCGTGCTGATTGGGTAGCGGTTGGTTCAACTTTAGGTGACAACAATGAGTAGTGTTCGCGCTTATGCAGCTGAAACACTGCATCTTGTGGTTGATAAAGGCCATTCATTGTCGCAAATATTGCCAAGGTACTCTGATAAACTACCTCCAAAAGAACGCCCGCTTTTACAGCAACTTTGCTATGGCGTATTACGCTACTTACCAAGCTTAGAAAACTACTGTTCTCACTTGCTTGAAAAACCACTGAAAGGCAAACAGCGTCCTTTCCAATTTTTGCTTTATGTGGGTATTTATCAACTTCAGCACATGCGTATTCCAGCACATGCGGCACTTGATGAAACAGTAAATGCGGTTAAAACAATGCGTGCACCAGGCCTTAAAGGCTTAGTAAACGCAGTGCTGCGTAACTTTCAGCGCCGCCAAAGCGAGCTGGAAAATTTAGCCGACCAAATTGATGCCTGTAAATACAACCACCCTGGTTGGTTCTTGAATAAGCTAAAAACTGCTTACCCAAATAACTGGCAAGATATTGTTGAAGCAAACCAAGTGCAAGCACCAATGTGGCTGCGCGTTAATGGCAACTACCATTCGCCTAAAGAGTACCGAGAACTATTGCTTGATGCAGATATTGAAGCACATTTAGTTGATCAATTTGATGATGCACTGGTACTTGAAAATGCAGTAGATGTGTTTAAATTACCAGGCTTCGAATTAGGCCACAGCTCAGTACAAGATGGTGCAGCGCAACTTGCAGCTAGGTTACTCGAGCCAAAAGATGGCGAAAAAATTCTTGATGCTTGCGCAGCGCCTGGTGGTAAAACATGCCACATTTTGGAGCTAGCGGAGTGTGATGTTACCGCCCTTGACCATGACGCAACCCGTCTTGAACGCGTACAACAAAACCTAGAACGTATTGGCCTAAGTGCAAAGCTAATTAGTGCCGATGCCAGTCAACCCGACGACTGGTGGGATGGCGAGCAATTTGACCGTATTTTGTTAGATGTTCCCTGCTCTGCAACTGGTGTAATTCGTCGTCACCCCGATATTAAGTGGTTACGCCGAGCGTCTGATATTGAGCAACTTGCACAATTACAAAAGCAAATACTTGAGCAAATCTGGCCATTATTAAAATCTGGTGGCACATTGGTGTATGCAACATGTTCTGTTTTACCGGAAGAAAATACCGACCAGATAAAACGGTTTTTAGCACAGCATGCTGATGCTAAGCATATCGCACTCAATTTAGCAGATACCATCGAACAACCAGGCTGGCAATTACTGCCAGATGAGCATGATGGCTTCTTCTACGCGAAAATTGAAAAATTATAATTAAGGCGAAGCTCGCCAACTAAGCGATTGACAGTATGAAAATTATCATTTTAGGTGCCGGACAAGTTGGCGGCACCTTAGCAGAAAACCTTGTCGGTGAGAAAAACGAAATCACCGTGGTTGATATTAACCGAGAAAAGCTACGCGTATTACAGGACAAATATGACCTGCAAGTCGTATCAGGCCACAGCGCCCACCCTGAAATCTTACGCCAAGCAGGTGCTGAAGATGCCGATATGATTATCGCCGTTACTAGCTCTGACGAAGTTAATATGATTGCCTGTCAAATCGCTTACAGTATTTTTAATACGCCAACAAAAATAGCGCGTATTCGCTCTGAACAATACCTCAAATATAAAGAGCAGCTATTCCATAATCATGACCTACCAGTTGACCACTACATTGCACCAGAACAACTTGTGACCCGTTACATTCATCGCTTAATTGACTACCCAGGTGCACTGCAAGTACTGCAATTTGCCGAAGGTAAGCTATCACTAGTAGCGGTAAAAGCGTATTACGGTGGTTTACTTGTTGGTTATGCACTATCAGCACTAAAAAAACACATCCCTAATGTGGAAACACGCGTTGCTGCAATTTATCGAAAAGGTAGACCAATTAAACCACTTGGTACTACCGTAATTGAAGCCGATGACGAAATCTTTTTCGTTGCAGCAACTAAACATATTCGTGCGGTCATGAGCGAACTGCAAAAGCTTGAACAATCGTACAAAAAAATAATGATTGTAGGTGGTGGTAATATAGGTGCGGGTCTCGCTCGCACGCTAGAAAAAAGCCATAGCGTAAAACTAATTGAACGCAACCCAGAACGAGCAGAATACTTATCAGGCAGACTTGATCGTACCGTGGTTTTTTGTGGCGATGCATCAGACCAAGAACTGTTATCAGAAGAGCATATCGAACAAGTTGACGTATTTATTGCCGTTACTAACGACGATGAAGCAAACATCATGTCTGCCATGCTAGCAAAACGCATGGGCGCACAAAAAACCATGGTGTTAATTCAACGTGGCGCATACGTTGACCTAGTGCAAGGTGGTGAAATTGATATTGCTATTTCTCCACAACAAGCAACTATTTCAGCCTTATTAACGCATGTCCGACGCGGTGATATTGTTAACGTATACTCGCTGCGTAAAGGCGCTGCAGAAGCAATTGAAGCGGTTGCGCATGGTGATGAAAACACATCAAAAGTTGTCGGCAGAGCGATTCAAGACATTAAATTACCAGCAGGCACAACCATTGGTGCAATCGTACGAAACGATGACGTGTTAATTGCACATGACGATACAGTGATCCTCTCTGGTGACCACGTCATTATGTTCCTTATCGATAAAAAGCAAATTCACGTAGTTGAAAAGCTCTTCCAAGTAAGTGCTATTTTCTTATAAATTTAAAGTAAAAATAGCACTTCACTGCAAAGGTTTATTTATAAGCATTTCATTATAATTTCTGTTTATTTATTAACCTTTCGTTACATTATTGACTATTTACTCTAACTTGGAACTAATATAGGTACACATGAATGTGTAATACTACTATTGGAGACAAGTGAATGAATAAGAAAATAAAATCGTTACTACTGAGTGCACTCGCACTACCATTTGTTAGCGCTGCAGCAATGGAAACGACAAGCCAAGAGCGTTCAGTACAAATCGCTGAGCAAAAACGCGCTCTAGCACTGTCATTTGCAGAAAACTACGCAAGGCTAAAACCAAGCATTTTAGCATCAACATCAAGTTATGATTTAACCATTGAGACCTCTGAGCTGTCGTTAGCAAACAAAGAGATCCAAACTCTTAAACAAGTTGAAACTCGCATTCGATCGGTAAAAGGTCTACCGTATAACCCTAGCTCAATTACCCAGCTAAGAGTTGCTGACTCAAGCATGCTTAACTCGTTAATGTCTGAAACACCGTTATTTGCATGGGCTCCAGCGGGTAATGAGAAATCATGGCAATTTATTGAAGCATTTGATACCCAAGGTAACACCTATCACTTACCCGTAAATGAACTACCTGAACGCCCTGTGTTAATTGTTGAGCTAGACAACAAACAAGCGTTATCGGAAGGTATTTCAGTACTAAAAAAAGCGCTGAAACCATTTAGCAGCGAACCAAAATTAGCATTGAATTCAACAACTCAATCAACAACAAATCCAATTCAAACCTCGGTGCTTAAATCCATTCATTTACAAGATGATGAAGAGCCATGGGTATCAGGTAAAGCGGAAGTGTATAGCATTGTTACTGGTGTGAGTCCGTCTCGTGATGAGCCAGTGCTAGATATTGTCGATATGCCTTATCTTGATTACGATGGCACGACCTATAATCCTAATCAAATTATCATCTATTGGGACCGCTACCGTTGGCAAGCTGCTGATATTTTAATGATGGAGCAGGATGACAACACTAATTACAAAGAACTTGCGAGCCGCTTGCTTGACGTTGCTACCGAGATTCTTAAAGCGATTCCAGACCCTGAAGTACAAGGCTATGCCATCATCCCACAGTTAACCAATAAAGTACTGGCAGCAATGCCTGACTCATGGTTTACCAATGATGATGACTATGTGGATGTGTATTACACTCTATTTGAAGGTCAACGCTATTCAAATCACAAAGGCGCTAGCTCAAATGCAACCATCACACTTGAGCCATTAACGATTCAGCCACGTTAATAAACAGAGTACATTTAAACCAGAATCAAAGAGCGCTAAATGCGCTCTTTTTTGTTTTTTTGAGAGAATTCAAGTAAATCATTCTAACGTTTAGAAAGTGCGTCAAAATTCGTACTTGAAGCGATATTTCGTGCGCGTTACGCAGTAATTTTCATCCCTGAAAAGCATTCGCGCCTAGAGATGCTTAGTTTCGGTCTAGAAGATACGAGCGGTATATTAAGTCATCCTGAAGCAATATTCCGGCTCGAAATCCATTTCTCGCGTTCGACCAGCTGTGACGAACAGGATGTACTAATGCCGCAATTACATGGATGTAAATGAGCGGACTAAATTTCGTTAGGTCTGGAAGAGGCGACCTATATACTAATTCATCCTAGAAGCGATATTCCGGTTCGCCCGTCCAAGGGCTCACATTCGGCTCTAGTCTTGCTGCGCGCACTCGCAAGCCTCAAGACGAGCCTTATCCACGCCAGAATGTTGGGGTGAACAATACGAGTAGTGTGAAGATTTCGAGTCGTCCAAACACCATAGCGAGTGTCAAAATCCATTTTGCTGTATCGGTGATATCACCAAAGTGCGCTGCTACATCGCCTAAGCCTGGACCTAGGTTATTTAAGCATGCGGCTGTTGCTGAGAATGCCGTGATGTTGTCCATTCCTGTTGCTAATAAACACAGCATAATGATGACAAATACCAAAGCATACGCTGAGAAAAAGCCCCATACAGCTTCGACTACTTTATCAGGTAACGCTTTGCGACCAAGTTTAATAGAATAAATTGCACGTGGGTGTACCAAGCGGTTTAACTCGCGAATACCTTGTAAGTACAACAGGAACACACGCACTACTTTCATGCCGCCACCTGTTGAGCCAGCACAACCGCCAATAAAGCTTGAAAAAATAAGTAGGATAGGTAAAAACAACGGCCACTGCGAGAAACTATCGGTGGCAAAACCAGCTGTCGTACTAATTGAAACGGCTTGGAAAAGCGCTTGGTCAAACGCTTGATCGGTCGAGGTATAAATACCCGCAGAAGTAAGCACAAAGAAACACAAAAGCACTAAACATGTTTGAATAAATAGGAATACTTTGAGCTCTGGGTCACGCCAATAAACGCGAAAGTTTTTATTAGCAACTGCCGCATAATGCAGTGAGAAGTTCACCGCCGCGATTAATAAAAATACCACGCAAATAATATTAATTAGTGGACTATTAAAGTGACCAATTGACGCATCATAGGTAGAAAAGCCCCCTATCGCGATCGTCGAAAAGGCATGGCAAATAGCATCAAACCAATTCATCCCTGCCGCCCAATACGCCAAAGTACAGGCCGCGGTAAGTGATACATAAATGTACCAAAGATGTTTTGCTGTATCGGCAATGCGCGGGGTCATTTTAGAATCTTTTACTGGCCCCGGTGTTTCAGCGCGGTAAAGCTGCATACCACCCACCCCAAGCATTGGCAGTACGGCAACGGCAAGTACGATGATACCCATACCACCGAGCCATTGCAGTTGCTGACGATAGAATAAAATTGCTTTCGGTAAATATTCAATACCCGTTAGAACAGTCGCCCCTGTGGTGGTAAGGCCTGAGAATGACTCAAAAACAGAATCTGCAATAGATAGATTAGGTTCTTCTAAAAAAATCAGTGGTAACGAACCAAAGCTGCCCAGTACCAACCAAAATAAAACTACAATTAAGAAGCCTTCACGGGCTTTCAAATCCCCTCTTTGCTTGCGGTTTGGGTAGTAGGCTATTAAGCCAATAATAATACTGAAGACAAATGCCAGAACAAACGGCACACCACCACCATCTTTATAGATAAGCGAAACGAGCGCAGGTGGGATCATGGTGATACTGAATAAGGCTACTAACTGCCCTAAAATTTTAATTATTGTTCTGTATTGCATTGCAAGAGTAAGAAACGAGCTATTTAAAGCTATTCTCTTACTGTTTTACTTTTAACTCAACAGCGCCATTGGATATTTCATAAATATCTTTTATTGCTTGCTCTGCATTTCGCTCATCAATCGCAATTTGCCATGCAATATTGGCGGAAAATTCTTTTTCAATATTACTGCCACTAAACTGGCTATTAATGTGCTGTTCAATGACGCCTTGCAGTGCATAACTTGATTCGCCAAGTAACGTCACCATAGGTACGCGAGTTAACAACTCAATATCACTCAACGCATTATTAAGCGAGCCACCATAAGCTCGCACCAACCCACCCGTGCCTAGCTTAATACCACCAAAATAACGGGTGATAACAGCGGTAATTTCACCAAGCCCTGAGCCCATCAAAACATTCAACATTGGTTTGCCCGCCGTGCCATTGGGTTCACCATCGTCAGAAAAACCCAATACATGGCTGCCACCAGGCTCGCCCGCGACATGTGCCCAACAGTTGTGACGTGCATCTGGGTATTCTTGATTGATACGTTTAATAAACGCTTTCGCATCGGCAATGGTTGGCGTATGCGCAATATGCACAATAAACGTGCTTTTTTTAATTTCTTCACGATACAAAGTTCGTGTTGCTGGGTACTGGTATTCTTGAGTCATAACTTACAAAATAAAAAGGAGCCGAATGGCTCCTTAAAGTGTATCACTTGCTAATTAGATTAAGCTAAACCTAAATCGCGTGTCATATTTTCATTGCGGTCTTGGTGCACAATCACATTATCTTCAATACGAATACCACCAAATGGCTTAAACGACTCAACGGTTTTCCAATTGATATACTGATTGTTATCTGTTTGCGCTAAGTCTGCTAACAATGAATCAATAAAGTACAGTCCAGGCTCAATGGTAAACACTTGGTTTGCCTCAATTAAGCGTGTACAACGTAAGAATGGATGACCTTCAGGTGGCGCTTGATGCGTACCGCGAGCATCTGCCATAAAACCACCCATATCGTGAACTTGTAAACCTAAATGATGGCCTAAACCATGTGGGAAGAAGGTTTTCGTGATGCCTTTTTCAACAATAGCATCAGCCGATAAGTTAACAATATTAAAGTCACTTAGAACTTGCGCTACTCGCTGATGGCAGTCTAAATGAAGCTCACCATACTTGATGCCCGGCTTTAACCCTTCACATAAAGCTTGTTGATGCGTATTCATCGCACTCACTAACTCTGCAAACTGACCTTGCTGTTTAAAGTCATAAGTACGCGTAATATCAGCCGCATAACCGTTGAAGTTTGCACCCGCATCAATCAAAAATGATAAATGTTGATCGGGCTTCGCAATATCTAAGTGAGTGTAATGTAAAATCGCGCAGTTTTTGTTAAGGGCAACTATATTGCCATAAGGCATTTGGTTTTCAGTATGTTGCGTTGCAACAAGATACGCATGCTGAATATCGTACTCCGAACCACCTGCAAAAAATGCGTCGCGCGCCGCTGTATGGCCAAGTACTGCTAAACGGTTTGCTTCGCGTAAACATACTAGCTCGTAATCTGTTTTATAAGCACGGTGGTAGTGTAAGTAGTTTAAAACACCTTCAGGATTAATTGCGTTAAACCCTAATGCTTTCGCTACTTCAATGTATTCACCAATATAAGCAAACCTTTCTTTATCATAAGGCAGTAATTGCTCAACTTGTTCTGGAGATTTTAATAAACAAATATCAAAGTATTCAGCCCAGAAGTCACTTGGCTCATCTGGCACTTTATGCCAGAAATCTACAGGACGATAGAAAATCAATTTTGGCTTATCAACGCCGTTTACCACTAACCAGCAATGAGGATTATCAATCACAGGTAGCCAAGCTTTAAATTGCGGATTTACTTTAAATGGGTAATCCATATCATCTAAGAATTGGCGTTTTGCTTGACCTGAGTGAATGATCAGACCATCAAGTCCTTCACGCGCTAAAACATCTTTGGTACGTGACTGTAAGGTTGCTATATGCGCTGCATAAGTTGTTGAAAGTTTATCCATTATTAATCCAGTTCAGTGTGTTCTAAAAACAAGTGTATCATCTTGGCCCACCATTCTTAAGGGGTGGACAAAAAATCGAGAACACTTACTCTGTAAATTGATTAGCAATATATTTGCCAAAACTACCTTTTGATTTTCATTGAAATGAGTTCATCAAATAGGTTTTCTTTATTGCCTGAGCGCGTTGCATACACTTGACGATAAGCGTAAACATTTTTTACGTACTCACGTGTTTCACGATACGGTATTGCTTCAACCCATAGATCAAAATCGACCGCTTCTTGAGGTAACCAACGTTTCACTTTGTGATAACCCGCATTATATGAGGCTGTCGCAATCACCTCGTTACCTTTACTTTTTTTCTTTAAATACTTGAGATACTGCGTACCCAAGCGAATATTAATATGAGGCTTTTTAAGTTGATTACGGCTGACACTGCCTTTATTTACGTAGCGTGCGGTGCTTGGCAATAACTGCATTAAACCAATCGCCCCAGCGCTTGAATGAGCATCTGAGGCAAATGAGCTTTCACGTCGTGAAATCGCATAAGCCCATGTTTTATCAACCTTACTTCGGCTACTAAAACGCTCAAACTGATCGCTGTAAGGCGTAGGAAAACGGTAATCAAGCATATTGTAAGCCTTTAGTTGGCTCATCACGCGAATAACACTATCATGCCACCCCATATCATTCGCTAAACTGGCTGCCGCTAGCTTTTCATCATCGGTAGAGCCTGCAATTAGCGAATTCCATTCACGGCGCGCTGAATAAAAACGATCTAATTCATACAATGCTTTTGCTCGTTTAAAACCAGGGCTTTCACTAACAAGTTTTTGCTTTTGAGGATCAACAACCACAGGTTGGTATTCAAGCGAAACCGCTAAATCTAACCGTGATGCCGCTAAAAAGCCGTAGTAATCGCGCTTTTGGGCCAACTCTTTCCACAACTGACTAGCTCGCTGTGCGTCACCAATCTTATGATATGCATATGCCAACCAGTAGCGATAACCGTTATTCAGTGTTTTACCCGTTGAATAGGCAATAACCCCTTGCCAGTCTTGCTCGCGCAACATATTACTAAGCTGCCATTGCATTAGCTTGCTATCGTGTCTTTCTGGCGCCACTTTATTTAAGTAAAACTTTGCTTCTTTATGTTTTCCCGACGCCAACGAAAGCGCAAAAATATAATACAACGACTGTTTTTGTTGCTCGGTATAATCGAACATGGTTTCAAGCTTTTGCCATGCACGAATAGCTAAATCACGGTCGCGCCACACCAAACGTTTAACGCCATAAAGTGCTATTTGGCCTTCCTTGTCGGTACGTTTTTTAAAGCGATAAAGCCCGGCGGCAGCGGATGGATCTCGTCTTACTGTTTTATACAAATCTGCCAAGTAGCGCTCGTTCTTCGGTAGCAAACGACTCAGATAAGCCAGCAAACTGGTATTGCCTTTTTCTGATACTTTGGTAATACGTTGCCAAACCAGTTCTTGATTTAAATGCCCTGCTTTTTTCCATTTTGAAAAAAGCACATCACATTCTTTAGGCTGTGATTTAGCAACGCTCCAAAGCTCATCCACTTGATTAAAAATGGCCTCTTTGGGTGCACCAAGTTGTAACTGATAGTTTAGATAGGTGCATTGATACTCCGCTTTTCTGGTCGGACGGTAAGCGTCGATATAAAGTGCTTTTTTATTGCTTTTCTTTAAATTGTCTAACCACGCGTAACGCACTTTCCACTCAAGTGGAGTGCCTTGATAGGTATCTAAAAACTTTTTAATTTCTTGCTGGTTAGCAAGCCATGGGGAATTAGCAAGATAAGTGGCCTCAGCATAAGGCGCTAGCGGATGTGACGACTGTTTTAGCGCGCGATAAAAATCACGCTTATCATTTTTCTTGGCGAGCTTTTCAAGTGCCAAGAAGTCTTTGTGCGCGGCTTTATCCGCGCTTGCGTTCAACGCTGAAGAAGAAAGTACCAAGCTAACAAGCGCTGTTAAAATCACCGATTTTTTCACTGTTTTGCTCTCTTTACCACAGAAATAAAAGGCGCTGTGGTTATCTATTTAAATAAATTTAAAAATGCGCTGCATAATTCTAGCGTTTACGCTAACTGCAGTAATTCCATCTTAATCAATGCAAACCTAAACGTCAGCCTTTTAAGCTTAATCCCCTAATTGATACGACCACTGACAACACTTACGTTAATTTTTTTGTCCAGTTTTTAATCTTATGTAAAAAGCCAACTAAAATTTTAATTGCAATTTAATCGCAAAGAAGCGACACTGCGTAAAAACCAAACTCATCGTACCAGTTATGGTGCGAGAAATTAGGGAGCAATAATATGCTATTTCAAAGCGAATCTTTTCAGGTTGCTTTTGTTAAAGACAACATTGCTGAGTTTAAGTTCTGTGTTCCAGGCTCAGTAAATAAGCTTTCTCAGCAAACTCTTAGCGACTGTGGCGCTGCATTAAAAGAGCTAGCTGCTAACAAAGACATTAAAGGTATGATTTTCACCAGTGATAAAGATCACTTTATTGTTGGTGCTGACATTTTTGAATTTTTACCTACCTTTAAAAAATCTGAAGAAGAACTAACTCAGTGGATTAAAAATGCCACTGACGTTTTCGACCTACTCGAAGATTTACCTTTCCCAACGATTTCAGCAATCAATGGCATGGCCCTTGGTGGTGGTTGTGAATGGGTACTTGCTACTGACTTCCGTGTCGCAAGTGAAGAATTAAAAATGGGCTTACCTGAAGTTAAACTAGGCATTATGCCGGGCTTTGGTGGTACAGTTCGTCTACCACGTATTATCGGTGCAGATAATGCCATGACGTGGATTACAACAGGTAAAGAACACCGTGCTAAGCAAGCGCTTGCTGTGGGTGCTGTTGATGCTGTTGTAGCAAAAGACAAGCTAGTTGATTCAGCAATTAAAATGGTTGAACTAGCTGCAAACGGTAAACTTGATTGGCAAGCAAAACGCCAAGCGAAGTTAGACCCGTTAGCAATGAACCAAATGGAGCAAGGCATGAGCTTTGCAACAGCGCAAGGCATGGTATTTGGTAAAACAAAAGGCCATTACCCTTCTCCGCTGATGGCTGTTGCAACAATTAAAGCTGCTGCAAACCTTGGCCGCTCTGAAGCAATGGCAATTGAGAATATGAACTTTGCGAAGCTGGCTAAAACCGATGAAGCAGCTGCGCAAGTGGGTATTTTCCTAGCAGACCAATTTATTAAGTCTAAAGCACGCAAACTTGCTAAAAACAGTTCAACTGATATCAAGCAAGCTGCAGTATTGGGTGCAGGTATTATGGGTGGCGGTATTGCATACCAGTCTGCTTATAAAGGTACGCCAATCATTATGAAAGACATCAACCAAGCTGCCCTTGATCTTGGTATGCAAGAAGCATCAAAACTGCTTGGCAATAAAGTTCAACGCGGTCATATGAAGCTTGAGAAAATGGTTGCAACTTTAGGCGCAATCAAACCAACGCTAAGCGATGACGATGTTAAAAAAGCAGACATTATTGTTGAAGCTGTAGTTGAAAATCCAAAGGTTAAACAAGCGGTTCTTTCTCAACTAGAAAAAGACATGCCTGAAGGCACAGTACTAACATCAAATACTTCAACAATTCGTATTGATGAATTAGCAAGTGCACTTGAAAAGCCAGAAAATTTCTGTGGTATGCACTTCTTTAACCCTGTTCACCGTATGCCACTGGTTGAAATTATTCGCGGTGAAAAAACATCTGACGAAACCATCAATGCCGTTGTTGATTACGCATTAAAACTAGGAAAGTCACCGATTGTTGTAAATGACTGCCCTGGTTTCTTTGTGAACCGTGTGCTTTTCCCTTACTTTGCAGGCTTTAACCAATTAGTGGTTGAAGGTGCTGATTTTGCTAAAGCAGATAAAGTGATGGAAAACGTATTTGGCTGGCCTATGGGCCCTGCTTACCTGCTTGATGTTGTTGGTCTTGATACAGCAAATCACTGTACAGGTGTAATGGCAGACGGTTTCCCTGAGCGTATGGCTGAACAAGAGAAAGATCCTGTTGCACTGCTTGTTAAAGAAGGTCGTTTTGGTCAGAAGAACGGTAAAGGTTTCTACCAATACGCACCAGACCGTAAAGGTAAGCCAAAGAAAGCAAAAGATGCGGATGCAATTGAGCTACTAAGCGCTATTTGCGATGCACCAAAAGAATTTAGCAAAGAAGAAGTCATCGACCGTTGTATGATCCCTATGCTGAACGAAGTGCTTCTGTGCTTACAAGAAAACATTGTTGCTTCACCACAAGAAGCTGATATGGCACTTATTTACGGCTTAGGCTTCCCTCCATTCAGAGGTGGTGCTTTCCGTTATTTAGACCAAATTGGTTTAGCTAACTTTGTAGCAAAAGCGGATCAATACGCACACTTAGGTGCAATTTACCAAGTTTCTGATATCACGCGTCAGTGGGCAGAAGAAGGTCGTCAATTTTATTCAGTAGAGGGTGCATAATATGAAAACACCAGTAATTGTTGATTGTATTCGTACCCCTATGGGGCGTTCTAAAAACGGTGTTTTTAGAAACGTACGTGCCGAAGATTTAAGTGCACAATTAATGAAAGGGCTAGTTGAACGTAACCCTGCTTTAAATCCAGCTGATATTGATGATATCTACTGGGGTTGTGTACAACAAACCCTAGAGCAAGGCTTTAATGTTGCGCGTAACGCGCAGCTTCTAGCAGGTATTCCTCACAGCGTACCAGCAACTACGGTTAACCGTTTATGTGGTTCATCAATGCAAGCATTACATGATGCAGCACGCGCAATTATGACTGGCTGTGGTGATGTTTACCTAGTTGGTGGTGTTGAACACATGGGTCACGTACCAATGAACCACGGTGTGGATTTCCACCCAGGTTTATCAAAGTCAGTAGCACAAGCGGCAGGCATGATGGGTTTAACTGCTGAATACTTAGGTAAGCAGCACGGCATCTCTCGTCAGCAACAAGATGAGTTTGCAGCGCGTTCTCATGCTCGCGCTCACGCAGCAACCGTTGAAGGTCGTTTCAAAAATGAAATCTACCCTATTACTGGCCACGATGCTGACGGTGCAATGATTTTAGTTGAAGACGATGAAGTTATTCGTCCTGAAACAACTGTAGAAGGCCTTTCACAGCTTCGCCCTGTGTTTGACCCTGCAAATGGTACTGTAACAGCTGGTACATCATCAGCGCTTTCAGATGGTGCATCTGCAATGCTTATTATGAGCGAAGAAAAAGCTAACGAACTTGGCTTAACTATTCGTGCAAAAGTAAAAGCTATGGGTGTTGCTGGTTGCGATCCATCAATCATGGGTTATGGCCCTGTTCCTGCTTCTAAAAAGGCATTAAAAGCAGCTGGCTTAACCATTGATGATATTGATGTAGCAGAGCTTAATGAAGCATTTGCAGCACAAGCATTACCGGTACTTAAAGACTTAGGTTTAACCGATGTGGTTGACGAAAAAGTTAACTTAAACGGTGGTGCTATTTCACTTGGTCACCCACTTGGTTGCTCAGGTACACGTATCAGCACAACGCTTATTAATCTTATGGAAGACAAAGACGCAAAATATGGTCTTGCAACAATGTGTATTGGTTTAGGCCAAGGCATCGCAACTATTTTTGAACGCCCGTAAGATTTAAACAAGAACCGATTTATTCTTGGTGATAAGGCGCTGTCTCGAAAGAGCAGCGCCTTTTTTATGCACGACGGTTTACATCACACGCTTAGCCACCTACAATTCCGCCTCTACTTTTTAACAGGGCTAAATTTTCCATGACTGATTTTTCAAATGCAGATCACACGCTTGATGCAATTGGCTTACGTTGCCCTGAACCGGTGATGATGGTGCGTGGTGCAATTCGAAAAATGCAGCACGGTGAAACTTTAGTAGTGATTGCAGATGATCCATCAACAACCCGCGATATCCCGTCTTTTTGTCGCTTTATGGATCACACCTTATTGGCACAAGAAGTAGAAAATGAACCGTATAAATATTTAATAAAAAAAGGGCTTTAAACGCCCTTTTTTATTGCTTACCGGTAAGACAAGAGCTTGTTTAATTTAGCTCAATTGCCTACTCAAAAATTTGGTTAATCGTAACCAGTGGCGTACTTTTGTTGCGGAAGTTTATTGATACTTCATACCAGCCAGCCTCATAAGGCGTAAAACTAAAATAGTTATACACACTGTCGCAGTTTGCTTGTACTGGAATACCAACTTCTAAAAACTTATCTAAGTCTTCATTTTTAAAACCACAGTTATACCCTTGCGTCCAATTAGCGTCAGCTACTTTAAATTCGTATGCTTTACCAATTGAGCCAAACTTAACTTTTGTGCTGTAAACATTGGCTGTTTGCTGTGTTAATTGATAGGCTTTTTGCGCTTCCCATAAAGTAAAGTCACCACGTAGATATAGTGTGGTATCAACATTACCCACATTACTTGTTTGATCTAATAGGCTATCGTCTGTGCTTGAGCAACCAACTAGTACTAAGCTAGCAAGTGCCATAATTGAAAGTGATGCTCTTTTCATTGTTGTTATCCGCGATTTTCTAAGCTTAATTACTATACTAAATATCGTATAATTTTATGCAAGCGGCTTTTGTACCTGTTGCGAATATTTCCGCTATAACTAAGCTAAATACAGAATAAGTGGCTTTAAAATAAAAAAGCCGGTGATTACACCGGCTTTTTCTGTGCGTTTTGCTTACTTTTGTAACAGTGAAATATCCGCTACCTGTAAGAATAAACTTCTTAACTGACTCAGCATTGTTAAACGATTTAGTTTCACGGCTTCATCGTCAGCCATTACCATTACGTTATCAAAGAAGGTATCAACTACTCCACGTAAATCTGCAAGACTCGTCAAAATAGTTTGGTAATCATGTGCTGCAAATGCCGGAGCTAATTCCACTTGGTAGTGCGCAATTTTCTCTGCTAATTGCTTTTCAGCGTCTTCAGCTAATAGGCTCTCATTAACAGTCTCTGTAAGTTCTGCTTCATTCTTAGCTAAGATGTTACCTACGCGCTTATTAGCCGCTGCGAGCGCTTCTGCTGCGTCTAATTCACGGAAGTTAGATACCGCTTTAACGCGTTGATCAAAGTCCGCTGGCTTAGTTGGGCGACGTGCCAACACTGCTTGAATAATGTCAACACTAAAGCCTTCGTCTTGATACCAAGCACGGAAACGACCAAGCATAAAATCAATTACATCAGATTCAACATTGTCATTGCTAAGCTTATCGCCAAATAGCGATTTTGCTTTTGCAATTAAATCTACTAAGTCTAGGTTATAGCCCTTTTCAACAATAATACGCAATACACCTAGTGATGCACGGCGTAGCGCAAATGGATCTGAACCTTTTGGTGCTTGACCAATACCGAAGATACCCACAATCGTATCGAGCTTATCAGCCATCGCAACTGCAGCGGATACACCTGAGCTTGGTAACTCGTCACCTGCAAAACGCGGCATGTATTGTTCGTAAAGTGCTTTCGCCACTTCCGCATCTTCACCGTCGTGCGTTGCATAGTGCATACCCATAACACCTTGCGTATCGGTAAATTCAAATACCATTGATGTCATAAGGTCACATTTTGCCAGTAGACCAGCACGCTTAGATTTTTCAACGTCTGCTTCGATTTGTTCAGCAATGTAACCAGCAAGCTCGGTAATGCGGTCAGTTTTATCTTTAATGGTACCAAGCTGTTTTTGGAAAATAGCTTGGTCTAACTCAGGTAAGCGATCGATTAACGGGCGCTTACGGTCGGTATTAAAGAAGAACTCAGCATCAGCCAAACGAGGACGAACAACCTTTTCATTACCTTCAATTACATAACGAGGTTCTTTTGATTCAATGTTTGAAACAAAGATAAAGTTAGGTAATAACTTTTTGTTTTCGTCGTAAACTGGGAAGTATTTCTGGTCACCTTTCATGGTGTACACAAGAGCTTCTGAAGGTACTTTTAAGAACTCTTCTTCAAACTTAGCCGTCAGTACAACAGGCCATTCAACAAGCGAAGTTACCTCTTCAACTAAGTCATCTTCTAAGTCCGCAATACCACCTACAGCTTGCGCTGCTTTTTGTGCATCGGCAAGAATAATCGCTTTACGTGCTTCGTAATCTGCCATTACTTTACCGCGCTCTTCTAAAATCGCTGGATATTGCTCGGCAGAATCAATGGTAAACTCTTGTTCACCCATAAAGCGGTGACCACGAATAGTTCTATCTGATGCGACACCTAAAATCTCACCCGCAACTAACTCGTTACCCATTAACATTGTTAATGTTTTAACTGGGCGAATAAATTGCGTTGTTTTATTACCCCAACGCATTGGCTTGGCGATCGGTAATTTAGCAAGCGCTTGCGCTGCAAGCTCAACGATAATTTCGCTAGTCGCTTTACCTTTTACTTCTTGTTTGAATAAAAGCCACTCGCCTTTTTCTGTTTTTAAACGGTCAGCTTGCTCAACGGTAATACCATTACCGCGCGCCCAACCTTGTGCCGCTTTTGTCGCATTTCCGTCTTCATCAAATGCAACTGAAATTGCTGGGCCACGTTTTTCAACGACTTTGTCAGATTGAGATTCAGCAAGTGCCGCTACTTTTAGCGCTAAACGACGCGGTGCAGCGAACCACTTTACGCCTTCATGACTTAACTCAGCAGCTTTTAATTCTGCTTCAAAATTTGATGCAAAGCTTTCAGCTAGCGTACGAAGCTGTGTTGGTGGTAGTTCTTCAGTGCCTAATTCAATTAAAAATTCTTTTGCCATGATTACTTCTCCTCACCACTTTTTTTACACATTGGGAAACCTAACGCTTCACGCGATGCGTAATACGCTTCAGCAGTTGCTTTAGTAAGGTTGCGAATACGAAGAATATAGCGTTGACGTTCTGTCACTGAAATTGCTTTACGTGCATCTAATAAGTTAAATGCGTGCGCCGCTTTTAAGATGCGCTCATATGCCGGAAGTGGTAACGGTGTTTCTAGCGCTAATAATTCTTGTGATTCTTTTTCACACTGGTCAAAGAAACTAAATAAGAAATCAACGTCGGCGTGTTCAAAATTATAAGTCGATTGTTCAACTTCATTTTGATGAAAAATATCACCGTAAGTAACCTTGCTACCATCTGGCGCATGGTTCCAAACTAGGTCATATACTGAATCTACTTCTTGAATGTACATCGCTAAACGCTCAATACCGTAAGTGATTTCACCTGTTACAGGCTTACACTCAAGGCCACCTACTTGCTGGAAGTAAGTAAACTGAGTCACTTCCATACCGTTTAACCACACTTCCCAACCAAGACCCCAAGCACCTAGCGTTGGGTTTTCCCAGTTATCTTCTACGAAGCGTATATCATGTACTAGAGGGTCAACACCTAATACTTCTAAAGAGCCTAAATAGAGCTCCTGAATGTTATCTGGCGACGGTTTTAACGCAACTTGGAACTGGTAGTAATGTTGCAGACGGTTCGGGTTTTCACCATAGCGACCATCAGTTGGACGACGTGACGGTTGAACGTATGCAGTAGACATTGGCTCTGGGCCAAGTGCACGCAAACATGTCATCGGGTGCGATGTACCCGCACCTACTTCCATATCGAGTGGCTGAACGATAGTACAGCCGTTTTGTGCCCAGTAATCCTGTAATGCTAGGATCATTCCCTGGAAGGTTTTGATATCGTATTTTTGCATTGGCTTTAGCTGATATTTTAATCTGAAAAATTACGCCACAGTATACCGCGGCAGCAAACAGGTTTTAAGCGATTTGTTGATTTACGGCCAATAAAAAAGGGCCATTTAGGCCCTTTTATGAAAAATATTCACTATATTCTAAACATCTAAGTTCACAACTTTAAGCGCGTTTTGTTCGATAAACTCACGACGCGGCTCAACTTGGTCACCCATTAACGTCGAGAATAATTGGTCAGCTGCAATCGCATCTTCAATAGTTACTTTCAACATACGGCGTACTTCAGGGTCCATTGTAGTTTCCCAAAGCTGATCTGGGTTCATCTCACCAAGACCTTTGTATCGTTGAATGTATAAACCACGTTTAGATTCAGCAATTAACCAGTTAAGCGCTTCAACAAAGCTTGAAACCTGTAAGGTCTTTTCACCACGTTGAATATAGCCACCTTCTTCAATTAGGTTGCCAATTTGCTCACCCGTTTTCGCAATTGCTAAATAATCGCGAGACGTTAGGAATTCGTAATTCAGTACATGCTCACGGTCTACACCGTGCTGACGAATTACAATATTTGGATAGAATAAGTTACGCTCTTCATCTTTCTTCACTTGTGCCGTGAATATAGTTGCGTCGGTATCTTTTTCCGTTAAGTAAGCAACAAGATTATCCGTCCACTCACGCACGTGCGCTTCGTTCGCTAAATCTGCTTCATTAATTTTAGCTGAGTAAACCAATGAGTTAAGCACACTTAATGGATACTTACGTGTTAGGCGCGTGATAATTGTTTCGGTCGCTTGATAATCTTTAACTAACGACTCTAACGCCGTATCTTTAATTGCAGGCGCATCTTCATTAACGTATAGCGATGAGTTATCTAACGCCAATGTTGTTAAGTATTCAATTAACGCTGGATCATCTTTGATGTAACGCTCTTGCTTGCCTTTTTTCACTTTATAAAGTGGTGGCTGAGCAATATATACGTAGCCACGCTCAACAATCTCAGGCATTTGACGATAGAAGAAGGTCAATAGTAACGTACGAATGTGCGAACCATCGACGTCGGCATCGGTCATGATAATAATACTGTGATAACGTAGTTTTTCAGGGTTATATTCATCACGGCCAATACCACAACCTAATGCTGTGATTAGCGTTGCAACTTCCTGTGAAGATAGCATCTTATCAAAACGTGCTTTTTCAACGTTTAGAATTTTACCTTTCAGCGGTAGAATCGCCTGATTCTTACGGTTACGACCTTGCTTAGCCGAACCGCCCGCTGAGTCACCCTCCACTATATATAGTTCAGAAAGTGCTGGGTCTTTTTCTTGGCAGTCCGCTAATTTACCTGGTAAACCTGCCAGGTCCATTGCACCTTTACGGCGTGTCATTTCACGCGCTTTACGTGCTGCTTCACGCGCACGCGCTGCATCAATAATCTTAGTAACTACTATTTTTGCATCTTGTGGGTTTTCTAATAAGTATTCACTTAATTTTTCACCCATAGCTTGCTCTACAGCCGATTTAACTTCACTTGATACAAGTTTGTCTTTCGTCTGAGATGAGAATTTTGGATCAGGTACTTTAACAGAGATAACCGCAGTTAAACCTTCACGGGCATCGTCACCTGAAGCACTGCTTTTCTCTTTCTTATTAAAGCCTTCTTTTTCCATATACGTATTTAATGTACGCGTTAAGGCGCTTCTAAAGCCCGCTAAGTGCGTACCACCATCACGTTGTGGAATATTATTTGTGAAGCAGTAAATACCTTCTTGGAAACCATCGTTCCACTGCATTGCTACTTCTACACTAATACCGTCTTCTTCACGTGTTGAAGTGAAGTGGAAAACATTTTGGTTAACTGGTGTTTTATTGGTATTTAGGAATTCAACAAACGCTTGAATACCACCTTCATATTTAAAGTGGTCTTTCTTCTCATCACGCTCATCTGCAAGAATGATACTTACACCTGAGTTTAGGAATGAAAGTTCACGTAAACGCTTTGCAAGAATATCGTAATGGAAGTTTACATCACTGAATGTTTCTGAGCTTGGCCAAAAACGAATTTCAGTACCATTGGTCTCTGATTCACCCACTACTGCTAATGGCGCAGCAGGTTCACCCATATTATAAATTTGTTCGTGAATTTTACCTTCACGGCGAATGGTTAGTTTTAGCTTTTCAGAAAGTGCATTTACTACTGAAACACCTACACCGTGTAAACCACCCGATACTTTATATGAGTTGTCATCGAATTTACCACCAGCGTGAAGTACCGTCATAATAACTTCAGCTGCAGATACACCTTCCTCTTCGTGAATTTCTGTCGGAATACCACGACCATTATCGCGTACCGATACAGAACCATCAGAATGGATAGTTACATAAACATCATCACAGAAGCCTGCTAATGCTTCATCAATTGAGTTATCAACGACTTCAAACACCATATGATGAAGACCCGTTCCATCATCCGTGTCACCTATGTACATCCCAGGACGCTTTCTTACTGCATCCAGTCCTTTTAGTACTTTAATACTCGACGAATCGTAATTTTCAGACATGGTTTCTTCCAATTAACTTGTTATTAGTTTGCCATGTTTCACGTGGAACACTTTCATATTTTTATTTAGAGGTTCCACCACAGCTGAAATACTGTCGTAATCAATAGCGCTTATAAACAGCTGTGAATTTGAATGAGCGAGTAACTCACTTACAGCTTGTTTTGTTTCACTGCTTAATTCAGACGGTAAATCATCAATTAAAAAAAGTGATTGTTTATCTGTTTCACTTTCAATCAGGCTATTTTGACAAATCTTTAGCGCATACATTAAAAGCTTCAACTGCCCCCGTGACAAAAAATTATCAACTGCGATACCGTCAATTAAAAAGTTGATATCGGCTTTATGAGGGCCTTTACTGGTGTAACCCAGTTTTGCGTCTCTTTCGAAGTTTTTACCCAGTTGCTCAGCTAAATCATCTTCAGCTTTCCAACCTGGAGAAAAATCAAAAGTAAGACTTTTAAATAATTCAATCTGACTAGCTATCTTATCAAAAAACAGGTTAGATAACCTAGTTATATATGTGGTTCTAAGTGTATTTATCTTTGTCGCGATTGTTACAAATTCTTTATCCCAGAACTGAATTTGTTGCTCAAATCCATGTGGTTTTTGCTTTAACAGCGCATTGCGTTGTTTCAATAATTTATTAAAACGATACCAATGATAATAAAACTCTTGTTCCACGTGGAACAATCCTAAATCTAAAAAGCGACGGCGCTCTTTTGGACCACCAAAAAACAGCTCAAAACTTTCTGGGGTAATCACTTGCACAGGAAGCACTTCTGCAAGCTGTGCCATGCGGTCACAGCGCTTTCCATGAACTTTTGCCAGCGTATCACCAGAGCGTTCTTTTTGCAGCCCTACAGGGATTTGTAGGCTGTTAAATTGCTTTTTACCATGCAGTACCATGGCATTTTTTTGATGTTGAATTACAGCTTTAAATTTAGAAGTGCGGAAAGATTTACCGTGAGACAGAAAATAAATGGCTTCAAGTAAACTACTTTTACCGCTGCCATTCTCTCCAATAATCACATTAACTTCAGGAGAGGGTTCAAAGCTTAGCGCTTCAATATTACGAAAATTTGAAACATTAAAGGTAACTAAGCTCATTTAATTATACTTACTCCAACCACTATAAACGCATCGGCATTACAACGTACATGGCGCCTTCGTCGCCCTGTCCTTCAATTAATGCACTACTATTTGAATCAAGTAAGGTAAATAAAACGTCTTCGGTTTTAATGGTATTTAATACTTCTAATAAGTACGACACATTAAAACCAATTTCTAAATCAGGGCCTTGGTACATTACTTCTACGGTTTCTTCCGCCTGTTCTTGCTCTGGGTTATTGGCAGAAATCGTTAACTCGCCTGAAGTAAGGTTTAACCTTACACCGCGGAATTTTTCGTTTGAAAGGATCGATACTCGGGCAAATGCGCTGCGTAACCACTCGCGATTAGCCACAATTTGTTTGTCACCACCACGTGGTAATACGCGACGATAATCAGGGAAACGACCATCAACTAATTTAGATGTAAAGATAAATGCTTGGTCGATAATACGAACATGATTAGCGCCTAACTGAATTTCAACAACTTCATCGTCAGCAATCAATAAGCGCATAATTTCTTGTACGCCTTTACGTGGAATAATTACCTGTCGTTGAGTATTAAGTGATGCTTCTAATGGTTTTTGCGCTAATGCTAAACGGTGGCCATCGGTTGCAACCGTTTTAACTACATCGTTTTCGATTTCCAGTGACATACCATTCAGATAGTATCTAACATCTTGATTTGCCATAGAAAAACTTGTACTCTCAAGTAACTTTCTAAGTTCTAAACGCGTTAGGTTAAGGGTTACTTCGCTATCCCAGTTTTCTAAATTAGGAAAGTCTTCCGCCGCTAATGTCGCTAATGAAAAACGACTTTTTCCAGACGTAAGTAACACTTGTGCGTCTTGAATCGTTAGCGTGATATCAGAACCATCAGGCAAGCTCTTACAAATGTCCAATAGCTTTTTAGCCGGTAATGTAAGCTTACAGTCTGCTACTGGTTCGGCTAATACCACACTTGCTACAAGTTCTATTTCAAGATCGGTACCTGTGAAATAAAGTACACCTTCTTTTACCTCTAACAACACATTAGATAGAATCGGTAACGTATGTTTGCGCTCAATCGCCCCTGAAACCTGCATTAAAGGTTGTAAAAATTGCTCGCGCGAAATAGTAATTTTCATGCTGTACTCGTCCTAAGATGACAAAGTTCTAATCAAGTTTTGATAATCTTCTTTTACTTCGTGAGATTCTTCACGAAGTGACTTCACTTTTCTACATGCATGTAGCACGGTTGTATGATCTCGTCCGCCAAACGCATCGCCGATTTCAGGCAAACTGTGATTGGTTAATTCTTTTGATAATGCCATTGCAACTTGGCGTGGCCTTGCAACTGAACGACTGCGACGTTTTGATAATAAGTCAGAAACGCGAATACGGTAGTACTCTGCGACTGTTCTTTGAATATTATCGATCGTTACCAGTTTATCTTGTAATGCGAGTAAATCACGCAGCGCTTCTTTTACAAAGTCGATAGTAATTGGCCTACCGGTAAAATTAGCATTGGCAATTACGCGGTTTAATGCCCCTTCTAGTTCACGTACGTTAGAACGCAAACGCTTGGCAATAAAGAATGCTACTTCTTCAGGTAATTTAATTTGGCTTTGCTGCGCCTTCTTCATCAAGATGGCGACGCGCGTTTCAAGCTCTGGCGGCTCAATCGCAATAGTTAAACCCCAGCCAAATCGCGATTTAAGGCGATCCTCTACCCCTTCAATTTCTTTTGGATAGCGGTCTGAGGTTAAAATAATTTGTTGGTTACCTTCTAATAATGCATTAAAGGTATGAAAGAACTCTTCTTGTGAACGTTCTTTATTAGCAAAAAACTGAATATCATCGATAAGTAATGCGTCAACGCTACGGTAATAACGTTTAAATTCTTCAATCGCATTATTTTGCAGCGCTTTTACCATATCTTGTACGAAACGCTCAGAGTGCATATAAACAATTTTTGCATTCTCTTTTTTATCTAAGATGCCATTACCGACAGCATGTAATAAGTGGGTTTTACCTAAACCTGTGCCACCATAAATAAAAACAGGGTTAAAGGCCGAACCAGGGTTATCAGCAACCTGCGTTGCTGCAGCTTTTGCTAGTTGGTTCGATTTACCTTCAACAAAGCTATCAAAGGTATAGTTTTCTTTGATATTTGATTTAGGCATGTTTTTAGGTGCAGGCTCAACAGGCGCTTTGTTTTCTTTTTTAACGGGCGCTTCAACTGCTGCTTTTTCTTGCGCTGGTGTTTGTGGTGCTGCGGGTTTGCTAATATTAACCGTACTGCCAACTTCAAAACGTAATTCCGGCGCTTCGTCACCACAAATCTCAATTAATAACTCGTTAATACGGTTTAGGTATTTTTCACGCACCCAATCAAGCACAAAGCGGTTAGGCGCATAAATAGTGAGGGTATCTTCAGTGCTTTCTGCCTGTAGCGGACGCACCCACATACTAAATTGTTGTGATGGCAGTTCATCTTGTAAAACGTAAAGACAGCTTTGCCAAACCGACAAATACACGGCAACCCCCAATAATATTCCCGCTCACCAAAATGGAGCAGAAATTAAGCATCAAATCCAAGTTAAGACTGCCATTATGAAGCTAGTTTATCCACAACATCAACATTGATTTTTATATTTTTTATGATCTGACACAGGTAAATATATAACTTATTATTTTTAAATGCTT